>JAJTEQ010000015.1 GCA_021298195.1 Ilumatobacteraceae bacterium | reverse complement strand
CGGGTGAAGGCATCGAGAGCCTCGTAGTAGTGATTGTCGCAATCGAACGGCACGTAACCGAGCTCGGAAGTCATGTGTTCAGCGTACGGTCTGGTGGGTGGGGGGTGGCAACACGGCGGGCATCTAGCGTGGTCGCCGTGACCCCCGTCTCGGCCCCCGAATCCCGCCTCCGTAACGCCGGATCGGTGATCGCTCGTCCGGATCACGTGGTCGTGGTCCTGCTCGACAGCCTCAACAGACACCTGCTGGGTGCCTATGGGTCCACGGAGTTCACGACCCCGAATCTCGACCGCTTCGCGAGTTCCGCGGTCGTGTTCGACCGCCATCACACCGGATCCCTTCCGTGCATGCCGGCCCGGCACGACATCCTGGTGGGCGCCCTCGATTTTCCCTGGCGTCCTTGGGGATCGATCGAGATCTGGGAAGATGCCATCACCCGCTCGCTGCGAACGGCCGGGGTCACCTCGATGTTGGTCTCCGATCACCCGCATCTGTTCGAGGTGGGCGGGGAGAACTACCACACCGACTTCACGGCTTGGGAGTATCTCCGCGGTCACGAGAACGATCCATGGAAGACGATCCCTGATCCGACGTGGATCGGCGCAGCGGCGATCGACGTCGTCCCCCCGCGGATCCACTACAACTACAACGATTCGAGAACCTGGTTCCGGGACGAAGCGGATTTCCCCGGGCCCCGCACGATGCAAGCAGCCACCGACTGGGTCATTCGCAACGCGGGGTGTCACGACCGCTCGCTGCTGTTCGTCGACGAGTTCGACCCGCACGAGCCGTTCGACACGCCGGAACCATGGGCGAGTCGGTATCACCGAGCGGGAGACCCGCGAATGATCTGGCCTCCGTACGCGGTCGACGGTTTGTCGAGGGGGCTCATCGACGAGAGATCGGGTCGGGCTTTGCGGGCTGCCTACGGGGCGAAGTTGTCGATGATCGACCATTGGTTCGGTCGTTTGCTCGAGGCGATCGAACACTCCGTGGATGCCGACAGAACGGCGGTGATCGTGTGCACCGACCATGGCCACTATCTCGGCGAACGGGACGTGTGGGGCAAGCCCGGATATCCGATCCACGATCCCTTGGGTCACATACCGCTGATGATCAGGTGGCCCGGCGTGGTGCCACGACGCGAGTCCTCACTGACCACGTCGGTGGACATCCATGCGACCCTGTGCGACGTGTTCGACGTCGTGCCCGATCATCGCACCCATGGCCGTTCGTTGATCCCGCTGTTACAGGGAAGCGTCCCACGCGTGCGCGATCACGTTCTGACCGGCTATTGGGGACGAGAGGTGCAGGTGATCACCGACGACCACTGCTACATCCGGGGCTCGGTCGGCAGCGCCTTCCCCGTGAGCATGTGGTCGAACCGCTGGAGCACGATGCCGGTGCACGCTCTGCCCGATCTGCGCCTTCCGAAGCCGGATGCTCGTGCACGCCTCGACCGAATGCCCGGGTCCGACGTCCCGGTGATTCGCCAACCGTTCGTGGAGGGGGATTTGTTGCCGTTCTGGGCGATCGGCGGCCTCGTGGATCGGAACATCCTGTACGCGAGAAACGACCAGGGCCAGACGGACGATCTGAGCGGACGACCCGATCATCTCGTCACCGAGACGATGCTCATCGACGTCCTGCGGGGGGCATTGACGGAGATTTCCGCGCCCGACGATCTGTTCGAACGTCTCGGACTCTGAACGCCCCGTCGTTCAGATGCAGATGTCGTAGGGTCGAATGGGCACCCGGGGCAACTCACGGCCGACCGCGTCGCGAATGGCGTTCGCGATGGCCGGTGTGACCGAGACGCACGGGGGCTCACCGACGCCTTTGGCGCCCAAGGGGGACTTGGGTTCGTGCTCCTCGATGAGGATCATGTCGACCGTCGGGGCGTCGAGGAAAGTCGGTAACAGGTAGTCCGTGAAACTGGGATTACGGACCTTTCCGTCCGTGACGATGATCTCCTCCATCACGGCCAGTCCGAGGCCCTGGGCGATTCCGCCCTCCACCTGACCCTGGACGGAGAGGGGATTGAGCACCCGGCCCACGTCCTGGGCGGTGGCGATCTGTACGACCTTGACGAGGCCCAGGTCCGGGTCGACGTCGACCACGGCACGGTGAGCGACGAAGGCAAAGGCAACATGGCAGTTTCCGTGTCCGTCTTCGTCGAGGTCCTCGGTCGCCGGGTGGCGGTACTCGACGGTGTGGTCGATGTCGTACTCTCCGATCACCTCGCCGACGGCAATCGTGGTCCCGGTCAGCGAGTCGACGATGTTCGTTCCTTCGACGCGCAGTTCGGCGCGCACCAGTCCGCGATCGGCCGCCACCCGATCGAGTAGTTCGTCACGCACGGCGCGGCACGCCGCATCGACGGCGCCCCCGCTCATCCAGGTCTGTCGACTGGCCGACGTGGAGCCGGCCGAGCCCACCTGGGTGTCGATCGGATCGAGGAAGACGTCATCGACGCCGAGCACCGTGCGGGCGATCTGCTGGGCCAGCATCACGAAGCCTTGCCCGACCTCGGCCGTGGCGAACTTCACGTGAACGGCTCCGTCGGCGATCCGACAACGCGCGGTCGAGAAGTCGTCGAAGCCCTCGGAATACATGAGATTCTTGATGCTCACGCCCCAGCCGATGCCGCGACGGATGTTCGACGGCAGCGCCGTGAGTCCGGTTCCACCGGGAATCAGGAGTTCGTGGGCATTCTCGGGCAGGGGAGCCGGCAACGGAATGCGATCGGTTTCGGTGATGCACCGGGCCACCGGCGCCACGCTGTCCATGATCTGACCGGTGATCAGACGATCTCCGGTCTCCATGGCGTTGCGAAGGCGGATCTCGACCGGCGACAAACCGGTGGCGGCGGCCAGCTTGTCCATTTGGCTCTCGTGAGCGAAACAGGCCTGCACGACGCCGAACCCGCGCATCGCGCCGCACGGGGGATTGTTGGTGCGCAACGCCCATCCGTCGACGGTGGCGTTGTCGCATTTGTACGGACCTTGGGCGTGCGTGATCGCGTTGATCAACACCGCGGGCGAGGTGCTGCAATACGCCCCGCCGTCGAAGACCATCCGTGATTCGATTCGCAGAATGCGTCCGCTCGCGTCGGCGTGATGACGCATCCAGATCGTGGCCGGATGACGATGGACGTGTCCGTAGAAACTCTCCTCGCGGCTGTACGCGATACGAACGGGACGTCCGGTGCGCAAGGCCAGTAGGCAGGTGTGCACCTGGAGGCTGATGTCCTCGCGCGCACCGAAAGCTCCGCCCACACCGCCCAGGACGAGACGCACCTTGTCCTCGGGCATGGCGAGGCAGGCGGCGATCTGTTTGCGATCCTCGTGGAGCCACTGGGTCGCGATGTACAGCTCGACTCCGTCACCACCGCTATCCGGCACCGCCAATGCCGCCTCGAGACCGAGAAAGGCCTGATCCTGCATTCCGATCTCGTACGTGCCCTCGACCTGGATCTCACCGACGATTGTCTGGTCACCCGTGAGAATCCGCTGGTGGCGGAACACGTTCCCGAGGGGATGGATCGGGGGAGCGCTTCCGTCGATGCAACGTTCGGCATCGGTGACCGGCTCGAGTATCTCGTAGGTGACTTTCACCGCCGCCAAAGCTCGACGGCAGGTCTCCGGATGATCGGCGGCGACCGCCAGGATCGGCTCTCCGAGATAGCGAACGACGTCGCCCACTCGGGCGAACACCGGTTGGTCCTGCATGATCAAGCCGTAGTTCGGCTCGCCGGGCACGTCGTCAGCGGTCACGATGCATTCGACGCCCGTGATCTTCCAGGCGTCGGAGACGTCGATGTCCACGAGTCGAGCGTGCGGGTGCGGGCTGCGCAGGGTCGCTCCCCACAACATGTTCTCGGCCCACATGTCGCTGGAGAAGGCGAAGCCTCCCTGCACCTTGGCGGCACCGTCGGGACGGCTCGCGTTGGAGCCCAGGGCTCCGTATCGGGTGTCGAGTCCGGTGGCCAGGATCATGCCGCACCACCGTGCGTCCGGCCGCGAGCGACGACCTTGACGGCTTCGAGGATGCGACCGTATCCGGTGCAACGGCAGATGTTGCCCGACAATGCTTCTTTGATCTCCTCGTCATCGGGTTGCGGGTTCCGATCGAGGAGATGATGAACGGCGACGATGAAACCCGGGGTGCAGAATCCGCACTGCACACCACCGGCGTCGAGAAACGCTTGCTGGACGTCGGAGAGTCGACCGTCGTCCCCGAGGCTCTCGACCGTCAGGATCCGTGATTCGGTCGCCGACGCGGCCAGGACCAAGCACGAACACACCGCACGGTCGTCCATGATGACCGTGCAGCTTCCGCACTCGCCCTGCTCGCAGGCTCCCTTGGCGCCCGGCAATCCCAGACGTTCGCGCAGGACGTACAAGAGGCTCTCGCCCACCCACGCATCGGTGACCTCGCGGTCGGAACCGTTGACGTTGAGTCGGTACGACTCGTTCGCGGAGTCGGAGTGGCGGGTCATGCGGCGGACCTTTCGAGTAGACGACGAGCGAGTACCGACACCGCATGACGGCGATAGTCGGCAGTGGAACGATGGTCAGAGATCGGGCTCGTCTCGCTGGCCGCTCGGCGACCGAACTCCTGCGCGGTCTCGACGGAGACGCTGAACGAGCCCCGAAGGTCGATCTGTTTCGACAACCAGGCTTCGGCTCTCGAGGCGCGAACGATGGTCGGGGCGACCGCTCCGAGAGCCAGCGCCACGTGTCCCTCGACGGCATCGTGCACGAGACAGGCCGAGGCCGTCGAGATCACCATGGCGTTGCGGGTGCCGACCTTGGCGTACCCCTGCCATCCTCGCGTGACCGGAACGGTGACGGAGTGGACGAATTCACCGGGCCGGAGGGAGTTCCGCTTGACGCCGGTCATGAAGTCGGAAAAGTGGACGTCACGCGAATGATCGCGATGCAGAACGTGGATGACCGCGTCGAGTGCCGACAGGACCGGAAGAATGTCACCGGCGGGCGAACAGGTTCCCAGGTTCCCTCCGATGGTGCCCGCCGCGCGAATTTGGGGCGAGCCGACCGTCCGGGCGGCTTGGGCGAGAGCCGGCACCAGTTCGGCGAGTTCGCCGGTCTCCATGTCGGCGTAGGGGACCGCCGCACCGATGGTGACCGTGCCGGCTCGGCGCTGATGCTCCCATTCCCGCAACTCCTCGAGAGACCCGATGGGCAGGACCGTTCCGGGTCGACGACCGTGGAGATTGATCTCGACCATCATGTCGGTGCCGCCGGCCAGAACTGACACGTCGGGGGTGTCGGCGAGCAATTCGAGGAGATGGTCGACGGAGCGTGGTCGGAGGACGGGCACGTCAGGAGTTTACAAAATGTCAACCGGTGTCGATCCGTCTTCTCGGGCTGGTCGGGACGTAGCGTCAGCACTCGTGTCCCGGTTCGGTCGCCCCCGTGAGGTTCAACGTGACTTCTCGTTGGCCTTGCACGCCTTCACGGCGTCGGGGGCGTTGGTGGGTATGGCCGCCTTGGTGGCGGTCCTCGACGGTTCGGCGCGTTTGGCCATCATCTGGTTGCTGGTGGCCCAGTTGATCGACGGAATCGACGGGCCCTTGGCCCGACGCCTGCTCCCCGATGAGGCGACCACCCGCTTCGACGGGTACGTGCTCGATCTGGTCATCGATTTCGTCACGTGCGTCCTGGTGCCGGCCGCGTTCCTGTGGCAGTTCGGACTGGTTCCCCACGATCGTTACGGCATGTTGGTCGTGGCGGTGATGTTGCTGAGTTCGTCGCTCTGGTTCAGTCGGACCGACCAGATGAGCGACGACGGTTGGTTCCGGGGCTTTCCGTCGGCGTGGAACATGGTGATTCCCACCTTGTGGTTGCTGGGCGGCTCGCAATGGTCCAGCAGCGTGGTGATCGTGGTGTTGTCCGTGCTCACGCTCACCGACATCGAGTTCGCCCACCCGGTCCGCGCGGTGTCCTGGAGGTTCTGGAACCTGGCCTCGATGACGGTGTGGATCTGGTCGGTGGTCGCCGGAGTGGCCTTGAGCCCCGACGTGCCCGTTGGTGCGCAAGTGGCGACCCTCGTCGGGCCGATGATGGTGGCCGTCTCCGTGGTGTGGCACGCGGTTGGATCGGCGACCGATGAGGCCTACGCCGAACGGTGAACTGTCGAGGCTCGGCTCCGGGAATCCGGTCAGGCTTTTCCGTCCCACCCGGCGAAGGCGTCGATCATCGCCTTGACGTCTCCGAGTGGGTAGAGGATCGGGCAGGTACAGCCGTGGTCGATGTAGTGCTTCACCTTGGCGCGAGCCTCGGCCGGAGTACCACTGGCCGTGAGCATGTTGACGATCTCGTCGGGAACCAACTTGCTCGCCGCCACCACCTGCTCGTGAGTGGCGGGCCACGTGAGCACGTTGCCGACCTCGTCCAACAATGACTGGGGGACACCTGACGCTTTCATGATGTGCGGCTGCTGCCCGAGGTATTGGGTCACCATGAGACGAGCCATGTCGAGCGCGGTCTGCCGATCCTCGTGGACGCTGCACACCACCAACTGCGGACGATCGATGTCGTCCAGGGTGCGCCCGGCTTTGCGCGCTCCCTTGTCGAGCGCTTCCAGGGCCTGATCGTTGTAGCCGGGCGAAACCAGGTAGTTGAGAACGGCTCCGTCGGCGATCTCACCGGTGAGTTCCATCATCTGCATGCCGGTCGCACCGATGTAGATCGGCACGTTCTTCGGCGCACGTTCTTGGTACACGTAGTCGAGTTCGACGCCGTCGAGATGCACGTAGTCGCCGTCGAACGTCACGGTTTCGTTGTTGAGCAGACCCCGCACGACGGTCACGATCTCGCGCATCACCCGAAGCGGTCGACTGCGGTCGATGCCGACCTTCTGAGCCAAGGGATCCCACCAGGCGCCGATTCCGAGAATGACGCGACCCGGAGCCAGGTCGTCGAGGGTGGAGAAAGTGGCGGCCAACCGAGCGGGGTTGCGACTCCAGCAGTCGACGACTCCACTTCCGACCTTGATGCGCTCGGTGACGCTGGCGAAAGCGGCCATGGGCACCGTCGCTTCGCGTACCAGACGACTCTCGGCCTGCCACACGGCATCGAAACCTTTGCTCTCGGCGTAGCGGGCGAACTCCATGCCTTCGCGGATCCGGTGAGCGTCCTGGAGATAAATGGCAACGGGTTGGTTCATGGTCGTGGTGTTCCTCTCTAGAACTTCGCGAACAATCGCTGGGCGGACTCGGCGGCCTTGGCGCGGATCTCGTCGATGTCCACCCGAGTGGGACGGCCGTCCACGAGCAACTGCTCACCTTCGGCGGAGGTGACGTTGATCGCCCGAACACCGGGGGTGAACGCGACGTGCCAGGGACTGTCGGCGTGGTCGTAGCTCCATTCCACGACATCGTCACGACACTCGGGGAAAAACGAAAAGCCGTTCTCGAGCCAGGACCACGGAGTTTCGGGGCTCGCCGTGACGTCGTGGGCGCGCAGTGCCACGTAGGCGAGGCGCATCTCCTCGAGCATGTCGGCGCCGATTCCGTCGGTGCCGAGAACGACGATGTTCTCCCGTTCGGTCGGTGCGGCGTAGCCGACCGCGTTGTTCATGTTCGAGCGGGGATTGTGGGCGATGGTTCCTTTCAATGGCCGATCGAGTTCCACGCAATGCACGAGCAGCCATTCGTCCGCGGCGAGATTTTCCAGCCGACGCGCCGCCTCGCGATCATCCGGGCCCTCTCCGACATGGATGTGCACGCCCACTCCCAGCTCCGTGGCCAGGTCCGACGCCGAACGAAGAAGATCGTCGGAGCAGGTGAACGCGGCGTGCACGCCCACCATCCCGCGGCCACCGGCACGCAGGAAGCGTTCGTTCTCTCGCAGGCCACGCTGGCCGCCGTCACGACCGTGGCGGTCGGTGACCCCGTAGGAACAATTGACCCGCACCCCGACCGTCGCACAGGCCTCGGCGATGATGTCGAGCGATCCGTCGATGAAGGATGGACTCTCGTGGTGGTCGACGATGCCCGTGGTCCCGGCCGTGAGAGCCTCGACGGCCCCGAGCATCGCGGACCAACGAATGGTGTCGGCATCGAGGGCGACATCGAGGCGCCACCAGATCTGTTCGAGGATGTCCAGAAAGGATCGTGGCTGCTTCGCGGGAGCGGGCATCCCGCGGGCCAGGGACGAGTACAGGTGATGATGAGCACACACCAGACCCGGGGTGGTGGTCACTCGTCGTCTCCGTCCACGCGCCGCATCGGGAGGCGCCGACGCCAGGAACCGTCGTACTGACGCAGTGCTTCGGCGACTGCTCCGGCCGTGGGCACGAGTCCGATCTCGCCGACACCTTTGATGCCGTACGGCGCGTTCGGCTCGGGAGATTCCACGAGGATGACCGTGATCGGGGGCACGTCCTTGGCCCGCAGAATGCCGAGTGAGCGCAGCGTCTTGGCCGTGGGGAAACCAGTGTCCGGGTCCGAGGGGAAGTCCTCGGTCAGGGCGTATCCGAGTCCCATGTGCACACTTCCCTCGATCTGACCTTCGCACAACGTCGGGTTCACGGCGCGACCGACGTCGTGTGCCGCCACCACCTCCACGATGGACCCGTTCTCCGGGTCGATCGACACCAATTGGGCCGCGTAGCCGAACGTGGAGTGAATGGTGGGGTTCTCGACTTCGCCGAGTTTCTGGGTCCAGTCGACCCGATACTCGCCGTGGTAGTCGACCCCGACACGACAACCATCGGCCCGAGCGGCCTCGCAGGCGGCCTTCACCGCGCCGGCGCCCATCAAGGTTCCTCGTGAACCGGTCGTTTGTCCGAACCCGAGTTCCCGGGTGGTGTCGACGATCACCCGAACGTCCTCGGGATCGATTCCGAGTTCCTCGACGGCGACCTGCAACGCGACCGTGTTGATGCCTTGTCCCATTTCCGTCCAACCGTGTCGAACTTCGATGACGCCGTCGGCACGGAAGTGGATGACCGCGCCACTGACCTCTTTGAAGCCGTTACCGAGTCCGCTGTTCTTCAGACCGAGCCCGAGACCGACGGCACGTCCGGCGAGCCGCGCCGCGTCGTAGTGAGGCTTGATGACGTCCAGACATTTTTCGGCTCCGAGGCAGCCGTCGTCCATGATCTGACCCGGTCCCCAGACGTGCCCGGGCCGAATGACGTTCCTCTTGCGTATGGTCCAACCGTCGATGCCCACGCGATCGGCGAGGCGGTCGAGCACGCCCTCCATCGCAAACTGGGCCTGATTGGCCCCGAAACCACGGAAGGCTCCGCAGACCGGATTGTTCGTGCGGGCCGCGATGGCCTCGACGTCGATGCTGCCGACCCGGTACGGGCCACTGGCGTGCCCGGCCATTCGCTCCAGAACCTTCATACCGACGCTGGCATAGGCCCCACTGTCGCCCACCGCGCGCACTCGGAGAGCCGTGAGGAGTCCGTCGGCGCCACAGCCGGCGGTGTACTCCATGCGGATCGGGTGTCGTTTGGCGTGCATCAGGAAGGATTCCTCGCGCGACAACGTGCATTTCACCGGTCGGTCCAGCAGCCAGGCGGCCAACGCGGTGTGCGCTTGGTTGCTCATGTCCTCTTTACCGCCGAACGCGCCACCGTTGGTGACCAACTCGACCGTGACCCGAGAACGATCGACCCCCAAAACGCGAGCGATGTCGTTTCGGTCGTCCCAGACGCCTTGACCCCCCGAATACACATGGAGCGATCGACCGTCGCCGACTCCGGCGGGAACGGCGACGGTGCTCTCGGGCTCCAGGAAGGCGTGTTCGATTCGTTGGGTCTCGAACGTCTCGGTCACCACGTGGACGGAAGCGGCGAGGGCGGCGTCGACGTCACCGCGGGCATAACGGCTGACGCTGAGCACGTTGTCGTCGGTTCCCCACACGGCGATCTCGGAGGATGCGATGGCGGCTCGCGCGTCGGTGATCGGTCGATGCGCGACGTACTGGACGCGCACGAGTTCGGTGGCGGCTCGGGCGGCCTGACGACTGTCGGCGACTACGACCGCCAATACGTCGCCGGCGTAACTGGTTCGTCCGCCCACCGGGATCATGACCGGCCAATCCTTGTGGATGAGCCCGACCTTCAATTCGGCCGGAATATCGGCGGCGGTGAAGACCGCCACGACACCCGGAGACGCTTCGGCGGCGGTGGTGTCGATGGAGACGACGTCGGCGCGCGCGTGCGCCGTCAGATGGAGGGCGGCATGGAGCATCCCGGGGATTCGAATGTCGTCCACGTACCCGCGATCACCGAGCGCCAGATCACGAGCCTCGTACTTCATGCCCGACGAGCCGACGCCCCCGGGTTGGGTCGCGACGAGGGGACGGTTCAGGGCGACGGCTTCGATGGCGTCGAGCACCTTGACGTATCCGGTGCAGCGACAGAGATTGGCGCCGAGATGCTTCGCCATGTCGCTCTTGGTCAGTCGATCACCCTTCTTGTCGACTTGACCCTTGGCCCTCATGATGATGCCCGGGATGCAAAAGCCGCACTGCAGCCCACCACAGGCGGCGAACGACTCGGCGTAACGATCACGCTCGGCGTCGTCGACGCCCTCGAGCGTCACGATCGACTTCCCGGCCACCTTCTCCAAGGATTGTTGGCAACTGACGACCGGTTTGCCATCGATCATGACGGTGCAACAACCGCACTGTCCCGACGGAGAACAACCGTCCTTGGGTGACGTGATGTCGAGCTCCTCGCGGAGAGCGGCGAGGAGGTGCGGATGATCACCACGTACGTCGACCTCGCGGCCGTTGACTCGCAGTGATACACGCTGGATCGATTCGGTGCTCATGTATCAACCATTCTCCGGCGCGATGATCGCTCCACGCTGGGACGTGATGCGGGTGTAGACCTCGGGTCGTCGGTACTTGTCGAAATCGAACAAGGTGTCCTTGTAGCGCTTGCACCAGTCGAGATCGCACGAGGCCACGATCAGTTCGTCCCCGGTGGTCAACGCCTGGGCCACGATCTGACCGCTCGGAGCGATGATGCACGATTGACCGAGCGAATCGACGCCTTCCTCCATGCCACCTTTGGCCACGCCGACGACCCACGTGCCGTTCTGGTACGCACCGGCCTGCATGACGAGGGCATTGTGGAACCCTTGGAGGATGTCCTGACTGGGATCGGGTACGTAGTGGATCGGGGTGTTGTAGCCGCACAGGATCATCTCCACGCCCTGGAGACCCATCTCTCGGTACGACTCGGGCCAGCGGCGGTCGTTGCACGTCATCATCCCGACGAGTCCGCCGAAGGCCCGCCAGACACCGAAGCCTTCGGGACCGGGTTCGAAGTAGTAGCGCTCGGCGTGTTGAAAAGGTCGGTTCGGTTCGTGTCCGGCGTGTCCCGGAATGTGCACCTTGTGATACTTGGCGACGATCGAACCCGTGTGGTCGACGAGGATCTGGGTGTTGTAGCGGTGCCTCGTTCCGTCCGCATCGACCGGCGTCAGCTCGGCGTAGCCGAGCGAGAAGCCGATGCCGAGACGCTGTGCCTCGTCGAAGAGAGGTTGGGTCTGCGGACCGGGCATCGACGTTTCGTACCAATGATCGGCTTCGGAGATGTCCTCGAGAAACCAGCGGGGGAAGAACGTGGTCAGCGCCAATTCGGGGAAGACGACCAGATCGCACCCACGGCTCGACGCTTCGCGCATCAAGGAGATCATGCGAGCGACCACCGAGGCGCGATCATCGGTGCGTTGAACGGGCCCGAGTTGGGCGGCGCCCACGACGATCGTACGGGAGGTTCGAGTCGTGGTCATGAGCTTTCCTCGTTCGGTTCTCGTTGGGCCAATTCCCACATGATGTCGAGGAGCACGTTCGCTCCCGCGACCAGGTCCTCGTCGTCGGTGTGCTCGGCGGCGTTGTGGCTGATGCCGAGATGCGAGGGAACGAAGATCATCGCGCTCGGGCACACGCGGGCCAGCATCTGGGCGTCGTGACCGGCACCCGACGGCATCCGCTTCACGTCGTGTCCGTGAGCGCCGGCGATCTTGGCCACTCGATCGACGAGCTCGGGGTCGAAGACCACGGGTTCGAAGCGGGCGAGTCGTCGACGTTCGATCTTCACGCCTTCTCTCGCCGCGACGTCGTCGAGGAAATCCGAGACCCGACGTTCGGCGATCTGCAACAGCTCCTCGTCGGTGTTGCGAACATCGAGGGTGACGGTGGCCGTGGCGGGCACCACGTTGATCAGGTTCGGGGCGAGGTCGATCTTGCCGACGGTGCACACCTGGTTGCCACCCATCTCCGTCGCCAGATCGCGCAGGAAGACCGCAATCGACGCCGCCACGTAGGCCGGATCGTGGCGCAGGCGCATGGGGGTCGTCCCGGCGTGATTGCTCTGTCCGGTGATGGTGACTTCCTGCCAGGAAATACCCTGCACGCCGTCGACCGCACCGATGGTGACGCCCTCGGCCTCCAGCAACGGTCCCTGCTCGATGTGCAATTCGATGAAGGCGTGCGGCGCCGGGCCGGGAACCGGCGCCGGGCCGTCGTATCCGATCCGCGTCAACTCGTCGCCCAAGCGCGCCCCGTCGATCGCGCGTATGTCGAGGGCGGCTTCGAGGCTCACACCGCCGACGTACGCGAGTGAACCCAACATGTCGGGCTGGAATCGCGCGCCTTCCTCGTTCGTGAAGACCGCGACACTGAGCGGACGCGACGGGGTCATGCCGGCGGTCATCAACGTCTCGATCACCTCGAGTCCGGCGAGCACGCCGTAGTTCCCGTCGTACCGACCGCCGGTTCTGACGGTGTCGATGTGACTGCCGGTCATGACCGGAGCGCCGGGCGCACAATCCCACGTCCCGAAGATGTTCCCGATGGCGTCGACCTGCACCCGTAGTCCCAGATCGATCATCCACGACCTCACCACGTCGCGACCGGCCCGGTCCTCGTCGGTGAGGGCCAAACGACACGAGCCACCTCCGGGGATCGGGGAGATCTCGGCGAGGTCATCGAGACGGGCGCGCAAGCGCGGGGCATCGATACGAACTCCACGGTCCGTCGGCCTCATGCTTCGTCCCCGTTGACCTGCGATGACACACGGCAAGTTTACATTTTGTCAAAGCCAGATCGGACATGACCCACTCGCTTATCCTCGCCCCATGGACGTACGGCGAGGTGTCGGGTGACCGGCGCCGAGACGGCGGTGCTCGTCGTATCCGTCCTCATCGCCTCCACCACCCAGGTCACCGTCGGATTCGGCTTCGCTCTTCTATCCGTGCCCCTCATGGCCCTGGCCCTTCCGACGCGGGAGGCGGTGGTGGTGTCCACGATTCTCGGTCTGGTCACGAGTTCGTTCCAGGCCTGGCACGGTCGACGCGATGTCGAGCGGGATCTGGTCGCACGGATGGTGGCGTCGGCGCTGATCGGGCTTCCGCTCGGTTGGTTGTTGTTCACCCGAGTCGACGAGGACGTCCTGCGTGCCCTGCTGGGTGTCAGCGTGATCCTGGCGGTGCTGTTGTTGGCCACCAACCGAGTGGCCACCGGATCACGGCGTCTCGACGTCGTGTGCGGAGCGCTGAGCGGAGCTCTGGCCTCCTCACTCTCCACGAACGGTCCGCCGTTGGTCTTCGCGCTGCAGGCCCGCGGTCTCCCGATGCAGGTGTTCCGTCCGACCATCAACACGGTATTCACGGTGTCGGGAGTGGTCTCGCTGATGGCTTTCCTGCTGAGCGGCGACGTCTCGAGGGACGCGCTCGTTCACTCGTTGACGGCGATTCCCGTCCTTCTGATCGGGTCCCGGGTCGGTTTTCGTCTTCGGGGCCGGGTCCCCGAGACCGGAGCACGGCGGCTCGTGCTCTCGCTCCTGGCACTGGCCGGCGTGGCGGCGATTCTCACCTCCGTGTTGTGATCATCCCGCGAAAATCGTCATCCATTGTTCTTTGTCCATCGGCTTCAGCACGAAGTTGTGCCGACGCACCGACTCCAACTCTTCGTGCGGCTCGTTCGAATAGCGATGTCCCGGATAGATCACCGTGTTGCTCGGAAGGCTGTCGAGTCGACGAAGGCTCTCGAACATGTCCGCGGGATCACTGCCCGGTAGGTCGGTTCGGCCGCAACCATCGAGGAACAAGGTGTCCCCGGACACCAGGCATCCGCCGACGTGGAAGCACTGGGAGCCCGGAGTGTGGCCCGGAGTGTGCATCAACTCGATGTCGACGCCGCCCACCTTCACCGTGTCGTGCGAAGCGTGCGACACGAGATTCGTCTCGCTGACGCCGGTGGTGCGGGTCACCCACGGAATCTCGTGCTCGTTCACGTGAATCGGCACGTCGACTCTCTCGAGCAATCGGGCGATCCCCTCGATCCGGTAATTCATCATGGAACCGCCGATGTGGTCGGGGTGATAATGCGACGCCAACGCACCCACCAGCTTCATGCCATCGGCTTCGATGAGGTCCACCAGTTCGTCGATGCCGTACGCGGGGTCGACCACCACGCACTCTGACGTCGAACGATCGCCGATGAGGTACACGAAGTTCACCATCTGGCGAGCCAAGGGATCCCCGGCGGCGAAGTCGCGACCCGAGAGCAATTGCCGAAAGTAGAAGCGATCGTCCATGCGAACACAGTAGACCAGAGGGGCGCGTCCATCGGCGGGCACAGCCGGGCCGATGTCTAGTCTGTTCGCATGGTGACGGATGACGAGTCCTCGAACGGGACGCGGACGGGGGAGTTGACGTCCCTGGAACCCGGCCTGGTGATCCCGTTCGGCGGACGCCATTGGGTCCGCGTCGACGAGGATCTGGCCCGTGTTTTCCGTCCCGGCGACCGTTTGCTGGTGCTGCAGACCGACGGCACTCTCATTCACGTGACGTCGGCGGTGGCCGCCTCCGTGGAAGGATCGGTCGCTCGGGCGCGGAAGGCATTCGAAGTGATGCGCAACCTCGATCAGGACAGAGTGTCCGATTTCTACCGACTGTTCGCCGACCGACTTCGTGATGATGCGATCTTCGGTCGGATCGCCCGTGCCAACGAGATCGACGTCACCGATGCCCGCGGCAGAGGGCGAGCGGTCGGACGTTTGGTGATCGACGACAAGATGCGCGCGAGCATGATCGACGGTTTGGAGCTCTGGCGAGGAATGCAGAGCGTGGTCGGTGCGAGTCTCGAGCGCGTCGACCACGGTGCGTGGAACGTCGATGTCGTGCGCGCACCATTGGGTGTCGTCGCGTTCGTCTTCGAGGGTCGCCCCAACGTCTTCGCCGATGCCACCGGCGTCCTTCGCGGGGGCAACTCGACGGTCATGCGGATCGGGAGTGACGCCCTGGGCACGGCGCGAGCGATCATGGAGTTGGCCGTGCGTCCGTCACTGCTCGATGCCGGACTTCCCGCGGGTGCGGTGGAGTTGATCGACGAACCCGATCGTTCCGGAGGCCATGCATTGTTCAGCGATCCTCGTGTCTCGTTGGCCGTGGCCCGGGGGAGCGGACCAGCGGTCGCTCAATTGGGCGCCGTGGCCCGACAGTCGGGGGTTCCGGTGAGCCTTCACGGGACCGGTGGGGCATGGATGATCGTGCGGGGGGACGCCCCCGAAGGTCGCGTTCGTGACTGCGTGTCCGCATCGCTCGATCGGAAGGTGTGCAACACGGTGAACGTGATCGTGCTCGTCGGGAACGTCGATCGGACACTGCGGGAGTCACTCGAGGGGATCGTCGACGCGGCGCGACGACGCAACGTCCGGGCCACGGTGCATCTACTCGGCGATTCGGCACGGGCCCAGATGTCGTCGGTCCCCGAGACGGTCGACGTTCTGGAGGGCGAGTTCTCCGACTCGGCGATCGAATGGGAATGGGACGATGCACCCGAGGTCTCGATCCTGGTGGTCGAGGATGTCGACGAGGCGATCGATTTGTTCAACGAACACAGTCCCCGCTTCATCGTGAGCGCTCTCACCGGTGACGGAGCCGCAACCCGTGCGATCGTCGATCGTTGCGACGCCCCGTTCGCGGGCGACGGCTTCACGCGTTGGGTCGATGGACAGTACGCGTTGCGACGGCCGGAGCTCGGGCTGTCGAATTGGGAGGAGGGACGATTGTTCGCTCGCGGCGGGATCCTCTCCGGTGACGGTGTGTACAGCGTTCGGTACCACGCGTCCACCCCGGACGCGACTCAACGTCGCTGACGGGTGCTCAGTGACCCAGAACGAGGTCGAGGATCCGTTCGATGGTGCGCGCGCGGCGACCAGTCGTCCGTTCGCGTTCGTCGGCCAAGGCGGCGAGCTTGGCCATCGCGTTGACCGCCAGCCAGCGAACGGGTTCGGGCTCCCAGGTGCGACTCTGGTGTCCGACCCACGGAAGTCGGGTCAGATCCGTCTCCCGTCCGGTGATGAGATGGGCCAAGGTCCGTCCGGCAAGGTTCGAGGTCGTGACGCCGTCGCCGACGTAACCTCCCGCGCTCGCCATTCCGGTCCGCGGGTCGAAGAGGACCGAACAGTTCCAGTCGCGGTGTGCCCCAAGAGGTCCACCCCAGTGGTGGGTGAACGACACATCGGAGAGAGCGGGAAACATCTCGCGCAGGGCGGTCGTCAGATGTCGAACCATGCCGTCGTGAGTGTCGAAACGCGGATCGATGCGGGATCCGAAGTGATACGGGGCACCGCGACCGCCGAATGCGATCCGGTCGTCGGCGGTGCGCTGTCCGTAGACGATCAGATGGCGGGCGTCATTGAACGTCGGTCGGCTCGCCGAGATCAGGGAGTCGAGAAGATCGCCGCTTATGGGCTCGGTGGCGATCATCAGCGAGTACAGCGGCAACACGTTTCGGTGATGATGCCGCAATCGAACGGTGAAAGCTTCGGTCGCGCGCACGCTCACCGGGGCGTTCATCGGGCCTCGATCGGTGACGATCCTTCCGGGTTCGATGGAAAGAACGGTCACTCCCTCGAGAATCCGAACGCCTCGGGCTCGAAGGTCGGCGGCCAGGGCCCGCACCAACGAGCCTGGTTGTATCGCGGCGCAGTGGGGTGTGAAGACCGAACCAAGGGTGTTCGTGACATCGATCAGGGTCGAGGTCTGCTCCACGTCCAGAACGCGCAGATCATCCTCGGTGATGCCGAAGGAGCGGGCCTCGGTGACCGCGTCGCGAAGACGATCCCATTGAGGCCGCGTTCGGGCGACCTGCACGTAACCGCCTTTGGCGATCTGCCGGCCGAGACCCATACCTCGGGCTCGCGCGCAGATCTCGTCGACCGAGGCGTTCATCGCGCGGTCGAACGCGAGGGCCGCTTCTCGTCCGTGGTCCCGGACCAACGCGGCCAATGACATCGGAAGCAACGCCGAGCTCCAACCGCCGTTGCGCCCACTCGCACCGAAGCCGACCCGCCGACTCTCCAGCACGACGATCCGTGACGAGGGATCGAGCTGGTTCAGATAATGGGCGGTCCACAGACCGGTGAAACCGGCCCCGACGATGACCACGTCGGCGGAGACATCGCCCGGGTCCGACGATCCGGCGGACGTATGGAACTCGTCGGACGTTTCGCTGGTCGGGTCGAGGTCGTCCCACAGGCATGCCGCACGAACGACGTCGGTCATGCTCCGAGAATAGCGTTGTCGATCAAACGGACCCCGTCGATCGTCGCGGCCACCAGGATGACGTCACCGGCGCGAACGGTCTCTCGTGGTTCGAGTGTCGCCGGGTCGGTGATGGTCACGTAATCGACGTCGAGCCCGGCCGCTTCGATCGTCTCGATGGCTTCATTCGACAGCTCTCGTGCACCGGTCGTTCCGTGTGCGAAACGGGTCGCGGTGACGGCGATGGCCCGTGAAATCGCGACGGCGCGGGCGCGAGCGTTCGCGTCCAATCGGGTGTTTCGACTGGACAACGCCAATCCGTCCGTCTCGCGCACCGTGGGGACCGTGATGATGTCCACCCCGATCTCGAGATCGAGCACCATTCTCGCGACCACCAGGATCTGCTGGTAGTCCTTTTGTCCGAAATAGGCACGATCGGGACGCACGACGTTGAGAAGCTTGGCGACCACCGTGGCCACGCCGTCGTAGTGGCCCGCGCGTGAACGACCCTCGAGCACTCGTCCGATTCGACCCACGTCGACTCGGCTGTCGAACCCGACCGGGTACATCGTGGACGCGGCGGGACGGTAGACGAGGTCGACGCCCGCGGACGCGCAGATCTCGAGGTCGGCGGACAACGTCGCCGGGTATCGCGCGAGATCGTCCGGATTCTCGAACTGCATCGGATTCACGAAAATGCTCGCCACCACGACGTCGCACTCGGTGCGCGCACGATCGAAGAGTGCTCGATGTCCGTCGTGGAGAGCACCCATGGTGGGCACGAAACCGATGCGACGCGAAGCGGTGCGGTGCGGTCGCAGAGCCGACGTCACGTCGGCGGGAGTGAGGGCCGAGATCGCGCTCACTTGAAGGAGTGATCGGCGTCCGGCCACGCGCCGGAACCGACTTCGTCGACGTACCGCTGGACCGCCGAAACCGCGCTGCTCCGCAGGTCGGCGTAGTGCTTGACGAACTTGAGCTTGGACTCCGAGAGGCCGAGAACGTCGTGCAGCACGAGCACCTGACCGTTGCAGCCGTTTCCGGCACCGATGCCGATGGTGGGGATGCCGACCTTCATGGTGATCTCGGTGGCGAGCTCCATCGGAACTCCCTCGATGACGACGGCGCACGCCCCGGCTTGTTCGACGGCGTACGCATCCTCGAGCAAGCGGTTCCGGCTGCCAGCCTCGTATCCCTCGACGCGACCTTGGACCTTGTGTCCGCCCATGCGGTGAAAGCTTTGCGGCGTCAAGCCGATGTGACCCATGACGGGGATGTCGACTCTCGTGATGGCCGCGATCGCGTCGGCCACGTGAACACCGCCCTCGAGTTTGACGCACTCCGCTCCGGCTTTGGTCAAGGCGATGCTCGATTCGACGGCTTGCTGGCTGCTGGCTTGGTACGACCCGAACGGGAGATCTCCGACGACGAGGGCCTTCGTGCCCGCCCGGGCCACGTTGCGGGTGTGGTACACCATCTCGCCGAGGTCGACCGGAATCGTGTTCGAGTGTCCTTGTACGACCATCCCGACCGAATCGCCGACCAGGATCACGTCGACTCCGGCTTCGTCCACGATGCGGGCGAACATCGCGTCGTAAGCGGTGATCATCGAGATGCGACGTCCGGACTCGCGCCACCGACCGAGGTCGGGAACCGTGACCTTCTTGCGTTCGTTCATCGGAACTCCGAACCTCTCGACGCCACCGCGGTGACTCGACACTCGATGCCAGCGACGGCAAACTAGCGACCAGCGTCGTTCCGGACACCGCCCAGGTCACGTGAACCTGTGATTTCCGACCAGAAAGTGACAACCGGACGACGCATACCCGTCCCTCGGACTCGTCGAATCTCGTTGGGTAACCTCTCGGCGTGTCCCGTCCGGCCCTGCTGCCCCCCGTGACCGGCCGCGGTCGGCGGTACCTGGTCAAGATGATCTCGCGGATCGTGCATCCCCTCACCGAACTGGTGTTTCAAGCCGGGGCCATCGGTGCCGAGACTCCTCGGGGTCGACGCTTCGGACGTTTCGGGGCGAACAGCGTGATCTGTTACCCACCGAACACCATTTACAACGAGCGCTACATACACGTCGGATCCGGAACCATGATCGGTCCCCAGTGCACCTTGTCGGCTGGCATGACTCCCGGGCAGGTGTGCATCACCGATCCGGTCGTCAGCATCGGGGATCGCTGTCTGATCGGCAAGGGGAGTGCGATCGTCGGTCACTTCTCCATCACCATCGGTGACGACGTCTGGACGGGGCACAACGTCTACGTCACCGATCAGAACCACGGATACGAGGACGTGACGCGTCCGATCGGCGCCCAGTCGATGCCGGAGAAACCCGTGAGGATCGGCGACGGCTCCTGGATCGGGTACGGCTCGGTGATTCTGCCCGGATCGACCATCGGTGACCACGTCGTCATCGGGGCCAACAGTGTGGTGACGGGCGACATCCCGTCGTACAGCGTCGCCGTGGGTTCGCCCGCCAAGGTCATTCGACGGTACGTGGACGGGGAGTGGCGAAGCGTCGGATGAAAAGTGTCAGACGGCCAGGTCCATCGGCGCTTTGCACGACAACATGCGATTGCCGGTGGCGAAGTCGTTCAGGTAGGAGCTGACCGGAGACTCGATCATGGTTTCGGCGAACGGGTCGTTCGTGCCGGCCCGCAGTTCATCGGCGTAGAGGCGACGATCGTCGATCAAGGTGCGATACAACTTCTCCCACGTCTCGACCAGTCGGGCGTCCTCGGTTCCGGTCGGTCGCACCACGAGAATCTCGTCCACCATTCCCTCGACGATCTCGGTGGCTTCGTCGATGATGTCCGCACGACGAGCCAAGGCGTCCGTGCCGGCGTCTTCGATGCGCGTCAAATCCATCAATTCGTCGCGGCTGAGGTTCGCTTCACGGCAAATCGCTTCGGCGCGTTCGGACCACGATGGGTCCGAGATGAGAACGACGGACTCCTTGGTGGGCGGAAAGAACAGTGCCCACACCCAGAACGCGGCCAGCCCGAGACAGATGAGACCGAGAACGGCCCGCACCCAGCGTCGACCGGGCATCAGGATGCCGTGGGTCGGTAGGACGAGAGAAGTTGGAGCACTGCGCCACCGACACCGACCGTGAGCGCGATCACGGCACCGGTCCACCCCGAGGCGACCAAGTCGAAGGAATTGTCCAGGGACAAGTCGCCGGGCCCCATGATGCCGACCGCCGCGGCCCCGATGGCGATCGTCGCGCAGTACTCCCATCCCTGATTGGGCAGGAACACGAAGAAGCCGACCTTGGCGTGCGCGACGACGATGGCGACCACCATGATGCCGATCACTCCCGCCGCGGCCAACGGCGTGAGGAAGCCCGCGGCCAACATCACTCCGGCGCCGATCTCGGTGGTGGCGGCGATACGCGCCTGCCACGCCGGCCACTTCATACCGATGCTTCCGAACCATCCGGCCGTGCCCTTCAGGCCCCCGCCACCGAAGACCTTGTTGTAACCGTGGTACGCGAGAAAAAGGCCGAGACAGAGACGAAGGAGCAACAACCCCACATTGAGTTGGTCGAGACCGGAGAAATTCATGCGATCACCCTACAACGAGGCCGTGTCGGACGACCGTGCGGGAACCACACGACGAGTACGGTCGGGGCATGGCGCGAGGAAGAGAGATGATCCGGTGGAACTGATCCTGGTGCGACACGGCGAACCGGAGTGGGTTCGCGACGGTCTGAACGTGGACAACCCTCCCCTCACCGAGCGCGGACAGAGACAGGCTCGGGCTGTCGCGGGCGCGTTGTTCGGTGAGGTGTTCGACGAAATCTGGGTGTCGCCACTCGTGCGCGCGCAACAGACCGCGCGTCCCTTGCTCTCGGATCGGGGAATCGACGACCCGACGATGGTCACCCAGCACTGGCTGGAAGAGATTCGCAATCCGTTGTGGCACGGCACACCGAGGGAGAAGGCCGATGCCGCCTACGCCGAGGAGCGTTCGCGAGCGTCTCATGACCGCTGGCACGGACTGACGGGGGGCGAGTCGGTGAAGGAGTTCGTCGGTCGCATCCATGCCGGTGCCGGCGCCTTCATGGCCGAGCGTGGCGCCACACCGGTATCCGGCTCGTTGCCGGTCTGGAGGTTCGACGGGGGACATCGTCGGATTCTCCTCGTCGCCCACGCCGGCACCAACAGCGTGCTGATCTGTCACCTGCTCGGGCTGCAACCGACCCCGTGGGAATGGGAACGCTTCGTGATCGGTCATGCGTCGATCACCCGATTGACGTCCCACGAGATGGGAGACGGTCACACGTTCGGTCTGACACGTTTGAGCGACCAGGAGCATTTGGATCATGAGCACCGGACCTACTGACCTCGGGACGCCACCCGACCCCGACAAGGTGCGGATGTTCTCGTTTCTCATCTTCTCCAAACTCGAGGGGGCGGTGACCGCGGGAATGATCCACCTCGGTGACCGACTCGGTCTGTACACGGAGTTGGCCCGCGTCGAGCAGTACCTCACGAGCGACGAACTGGCGGCACGACTCGGGTTGCATCCGAGATGGGTGCAGGAATGGATTCACAACCAGGCGGCGGCACGAATCGTCGAGGTGAGGCACGACACCGACGCCGACCGGTACGCCCTCGGTCCGGAAGCGAGAGTGGTTCTCGCCGACGAGAGCCATCCGGCATTCGGGATGGGGATGTTCCACCGGTTGCCGCAAACGATGAACTCGTTGCAGGTGCTACCCGAGTCTTTCCGCACGGGCGTGGGACATGATTACGACAGCCATGGTCCCGATGGCGCGGTGGGCATCGAGCGCAGCTTCGAACCGTGGAGTCGTAGTCACCTGCTCCCGACCGTGCTTCCCTCGATGGACGGACTGCCCGAACGTTTGACCGCGGGGGCGCGGGTCGCCGACATCGGATGTGGTGCGGGTGGCGCCGCGATACGGATGGCGTCCGCGTTCCCGAACTCCCACGTGGTCGGATACGACATTTCCCGGTTCGCCCTCGAACGAGCCGCGGACCGCAAGGCTCGGGAGTCGGTGTCGAACGTCGAGTTCCGTGATCCGCGACGCGATCCACTGCCAGAGGACGGCTCCCTGGATTTCGTCACCGCCTTCGATTGCATCCACGACATGACTCATCCGCAGGAGGTGATGGGATCCATCCGGCGTAGCTTGAAAGACGACGGAATCTGGCTGCTGGTGGACATCAAGGCCCTCGACACGTTCGAGGAGACGATGCGCAAGAATCCCATGGCGTCCCTGATGTACGGAATCAGCGTGATGTCGTGCATGTCGTCGGCCATGTCGGTCCCCGGCGGAGCGGGTCTCGGCACCTTGGGTTTGCCGGAGAGCAAAGCCCGTGAGATGGCCGTCGAAGCCGGCTTCACGCGTTTTCGGCGGTTGGACATCGAGCACTCGTTGAACGCCTTCTATGAGATCAGGCCCTAAAGTCCGGGCAGAGGAGGGAGAACAGCATGGGAGCTGAGGCGGTGTCGTTGTCGAAGGTGAGAGAGTTCGCCGCGAAATTGAGTGTGTGGGCCCATCTGGCCACGGTGGGTGCCGACGGTGAGCCCGACGTGGTCCCGGTGCACCCCTGTTGGGAGGGCGACGTGTTGTGGGTGATGGTGGGGACCGACTCGGTGAAGAGTCACAACGTCTCCGTGAACGATCGGGTCGCGATGCACTGGCAGGTCACCGAGAACGGCGACGGCGTCGAGGTGTGGGGGCGCGCGACGGTCCTCGCCGATCTCGAGACGAAACGTCGACTCTGGACCGGGGTGTTCGATTACGACCTGAACGCCTTCGCACCCGGTGGACCTGACAAGAGTCCCGACACGGCGTTCATGCGTATCGACGTGGATCGTGCGGTCATCCTTCGCATGTACGGAGCGGCCGGCATCGAGCGGTGGGCGAGACCATGATCTCCTTGCACGACGTCCGCACCGACAGTGCTCGGTACGGTCCCCTGGCGTACGTGGCCACCGTGAGTTCCGCTGGTGAACCCCACGTGGCACCGGTGGCGGTGGCGTGGTTCGGCGATTCGATTCTGACCTTCGTACGCACGGACAGTCGCAAGGTGGCCAATCTGCGGATGAACCCGCGGTTGTCGGTTCACTTCGCCGTCGGGCCCGGCACGAATTGGGACTCGTGCATCGTTTGGGGAAACGCGTTCGTCGTCGACGACGACCGGGGACGCACGGAACTTTGGGACAAGATGGGTTACGACCTGTCGCCGTTCGAACCGGGTGGGCCGACCGCGGCGACTCACGTGTTCCTTCGAATCGAGCCCGACCGTGCGACGATCCTGCGCAATTACGGAATCGCCGGTCGGGAGCAGTGGCGTCGATGAGTCGACTGTCGCGGCTGAGTCGCTCGGTGTCCGGGCGTCGGGTCGTGATCACGGGCGCCGGGAGCGGGATGGGCCGCGCCACGGCCCATCTCTTCGCCGACGAGGGCGCGACGGTGTGCATCCTCGACAACAACGAATCCGTCGTCACGACCGGCACGGAGATCGCGTCCGTGCACGGCGAGAACGCCGTCTCGGCTCACGTGGTCGACGTGACCGACGACCGCACCCTGCGTTCGGTGATCGCGGGATTCGGATCGGTCACCGGCGTCGTGGATGCCCTCATCAACAACGCCGGGATATCCCGACCGACTCCGCTCGGCTTCGATGACGAATCATTCGATGAGGCCTGGAATCGGACGTTGGCGATCAACCTCAGCGCGTACGTGCGGGCGATACGGGCCACCCTGCCCTTTCTGCGGGCGTCCGACGCCGGTCGCATCGTGAACATCGCGTCCACCGAGGCGATCGTGGCGACTCCCGGAATCTCGGCCTACTCGGCGTCGAAGGCGGGTGTCACGGGGTTGACGAGAAGTCTCGCGGTCGAGTTGGGTCCGACCGGTATCACCGTCAATTGCATCTGTCCCGGACCGATCAACACCGGCATGACCGCGGGCATCCCGGACGAGGCGAAGAACAAGTACGCGGGCCGACGCGTGGCTCTTCGTCGTTACGCCGATCCGGAAGAGGTGGCGCACGTGACCCTCAGTTTGTGCCTGCCGGCTTCGTCGTTCGTTACGGGTGTCAGCATTCCGGTCGACGGCGGCGTCACCATCCGGCACACCTGATTCTGACGGGGGTCAACGCGCCGGGTCGAGCAGTTGTTCGAAGCCACTGGGTGCGTGGGGGCCCACGACGAGTTGTTCGAGAATGCCGATTCCCTCGACGCCGTCACAGGTGGCTCGACAGATGGCCTGAACGTGCAGGTGTCGCGGATCGCAGGGGGTGTCGACGGGGAGTGCCCAGCGTTCTCCGCCGACCGCCAACTCGCCTTTCCAGAATCCGTGACCCCATTCCGGGTGGCCGTAGCCGAGTCCGATCATCTGAAACTCGTAGAGCGGTTCGAGATCGATGATCCGGGTGGGCAATCCGGCGCCCGCCAGTTCGATGGAAAAGGACCCCGCCCACCGGGTCCCGGGTCGCCACGAAACCGAATAGGAGACGTCCGGATACTCGTCGGCGGGCGACGCGCCGTCACTCAGGAAGAACCCGGTCTGATGCCAGCGACCACCGTCGGCGTGTTCGTTGACGTCGAAGTGAGTGGCGAAACCGGGGAAATTCACCGGAGCCCACAACCAGTAGAACTGGCGGTTTCCGACGGGCGCACCCGTGTCGGCTGACGGTCCGACGGGTCGGGTGCCCCATGAGCGATCGCGGGAGCCGGGGGTGGTGTCCGACCGCACTTCCCGACGAACTCCGTCGATCTCGATCCAACCGCTCCAGTGGCCGAACTGCGTGAGACGGGTGTAATCGAAAACGCTCCGCTGTCCCGCCTTGACCAGGAAGTGCGGCTCCTGAACCGGTTCGCTCCGGGCGACGAACACCAAGTCGGCGCGTAGTCCGTGTTCGGCGGACTCGACCACCAAACGATGCCGCTTCATCGGCTCGAGGATCTCGAGACGAATGGGACCGACCGTGTTCGCATCGGCGCGGTCCAGGGGAGCGCGGGCGGATGCGTGCACCGAGATCTGCTCCGCGCCGTTCACGACCACCGAAAACGAAGCGTCGACCACGTGTCGGTTGGGATACAAACCCATGGCGACGCCGAAGTACAGCGACGCATCGGTCGTGTATCCGTTGAAGAAGTACCGGTCGTAATGGTTGATGTCACTGGTGGCGGTCTCGTTGACCGGTACGGAACCCGAATGGATCGGATAATCGTCGAAGGATGACAGCATGATGTGACCGTAGTCCGCCGCCGTCGGTCGTCCGGACAAGGTCGCCTAGCCTGTCGTCATGTCTCGGCGGTTGTCTCCGGCTCGGTATGCCTGGATCACTCGCGCCGCCTTGGTTTCGTTGGTCGTCATCGTCATCACGGGAGCCGCAGTTCGCCTGACTGGCAGTGGACTCGGATGTTCGGACTGGCCTCGCTGCAACGAGGAGCGATTCATCGACGTGTCGTCGTTCCACGGAGCCGTGGAGCAACTCAATCGTCTGTTCACCGGTCTCGTGACCGTTCTGGTGATGGCGGCGGTTCTGGCGGCGCGGTTTCTCGAGGTACGACGTCGCGATCTCGAACGTCTGGCCTGGTTGCTCGTGATCGGCGTGATCGGCCAGATCGTGCTCGGCGGCGTCGTGGTTCTGACCGATCTCAATCCGGTGGCGAACCAGGGACACTTCTTGTTGTCGATGTTCCTGGTCGGTACGGGCTGGATCCTCGTGAGGCGGGCGGGAGGCGACGTCGACCGTCTCGCTCTCCCGTCCGGCGACACTCGACTGGTGCGGACCGTCGCCGTTCTGGCGTCGGTCGCGGTGGTCACGGGAACCGTGGTGACCGGAGCGGGGCCTCACGCCGGCGACGAGAACGCTCCGCGTTTGGACATTGCCATCACGACCGCTGCTCGCCTGCACGGGATCAGCGTGATCATCACTCTGTCGTGCATCGTGTGGTTGTTGACGAGGATCAGGCGGAGGCCTTTCGGGTCCCTGCACACCGCGATCGAGGTCGTACTCGTTCTCGGCGTGATACAGGCCACGGTCGGATACGTCCAGTATTTCAACGACATTCCCGCGGCGTTGGTGGCGGTGCACATCGCACTCGCCACGGCTTTTTTCATGGCCGTGGTCAACCTGTGGTACTCGGTCGGACCGCTGGAACGTCAGTTCGACGCAGAGAGGCGCGCGATCGTCTCGCGATAGACACGAACCGTGTCGGCGATGATGTCGGCGACGGGACGAACGGCCTCGATACGGCCCATGACCTGTCCGGTGAGGGCGATCGAGGACTCCATGTCGCCACCGAAGTACAAGTCCTGGACACGACTCATTTCCGAGAGCGAGACGTTCTCCTCTTTCTCCAATCGCGTGGTCCGTTCCGTTCGTAGCGCCCGCAAGCCGGGTCGGGACAGTCGATTCAAGAAGACCGTGTCGGTTTCGGCTCCGGTCACGATCCGTTCCTTCCAGTTCGCGTGCACCGGAGATTCGGCGGCCGACACCATTCGTGTTCCCATTTGCACTCCTTCGGCTCCGAGTGCGAAGGCCGCGGCCATGGTCACGCCGTCACAGATGCCTCCGGCGGCGATGACGGGCACGTCGACTTTCGAGCACACGAGCGGCAGGAGCACCATGGTCGAGACGTCGCGAGGATTCTTGAACCCGCCTCCTTCTCCTCCTTCCACGACCAGGCCGTCGACACCGGCGTCGACGGCTTTGAGCGCGGCCGATAACGTCGGAACGACGTGGAAGACCGTCAAACCGGCGGCTTTGAGCGTCGCGGTGTACTGGCGCGGATCTCCCGCCGAGGTGGTGACGAATCGAACGCCCTGTTCGACCACGAAATCGACGATGGATGGATCGCGCACGAACATCTGCGCGACGTTGACTCCGAAGGGCTTGTCGGTGAGCTTGCGCATACGACCGATCTCGTGTCGCACCGCGTCCAGTTCGCCCGAAGAGGTCTCGATGATTCCGAGTCCTCCGGCGTTGCTGACCGCGCTCGCCAGTTGGGATCGTGCGATCCAGCCCATGGGCGCCTGGACGATCGGGTAGTCGACCCCGAGGAGTTCCGTCACTCGGTTGCGAATGGGTGCCGGTGTGTTCATGTTTCGACCGTAGATCGGGTGGCGGCCACGCCCGCTATCGGTAATCCGGCGAAGATCAGGGCCGCCCCGATCCACGACCGTACGGACAACGACTCGTCCAGAACGACCACCGCGAGCACCGAAGCCATCGCGGGTTCGAGGACGGTCAGCATCACGACGACCGAAGGAGCCAAGGTCCGCAGACCCCATCCGAAAGCCACGTAGGCGAGCGTCAGTGTGATGATTCCCTGATACGCGATCATGGATGCGCCCCGGGGGGTGAAGAACCAATCGAGGTCGGCGAACGCGAGGATGGGCGACGTGAGAATCGCTCCTCCCACGAAGATCGTCGCCATCGACGCCGTCGACTGAACGCCTCGCTCGATCAGGACCGCCCCGGATTCGGCGTACACGGCGTACATCACGCCGGCCACCACCGCGAACAGGACTCCCGACGGATCGATGGATCGCTCCGTCACCGACGTGCCCTCGCCGGCCACGAATTGCAGAGTCAGTCCGACCCCGAGGACTCCGGCGGCCAGCCACCAGATCGGCGCGGGGGCGGGCCGTCCACGGAGTCGACCGATCGCCCGCGACGCCAGCGGACTCGTTCCGATGGTCGCCAACGCCGCCACCGCGACTCCGGTGCGGTCGGTGGCGGCGAAGAACAACGTCTGGTAGCCCGCGACCCCGATTGCTCCGATCATGGCCCACCCGCGGTGCCGGGCGAGACCGCCCAAGTGCCGACGCGCCACGAGGGCCAACACGACACCGCCGAGGCACAGGCGCAAGGAAGCCGCCGCCCAGGGATCGGTCGACGCGGGACCCTGAGCGAGCGCGGTACCCGTGGTGCCAAAGAGGGTCGCGGCCCCCAACACGGCGAGCACCGGTGCCCACGGGGATCGCGGGGACGAGGAACTGTCGCCGACCATTGGACTAGGACTAGCATCTCGGGGACGTCGGGGGTGGTACCCCGCACAGCACGGCGGGGAGTGAACTGGTGCCACCACAGAGACGGAGAGCCCGCCGAATCCTGACCCTGATGTTCCTGTCGGTGCTCGGTTCGTTCTTCGCGTCGATGACCAACACGGCTCACGCGGCCGATTACGCCCTTCGAATTCAGGTGAAGGAACAGTCGCGTGACGCGTCGGGCAAGACCGACAACCAGCCCGTCGCCGGAGTCTCCATTTCGGTCACCGACGCCAACGGAGTCGAGGTCGGGGCAGGTGAGACCGACGAATCCGGCGTGGTCGTCATTCCGGTTCCGGACAAGGCCGACTACACCATCACGCTGGACGAGTCGACCCTGCCCGACGGACAATCCCTCGACGCCAAGTCCTCACCGGTTCAGACCGTGTCCAAGGACAGTTTCGTCACCACCACCAAGATCATCAACTTTTTCACTGGGGAGTCTCAGAGCGAGTCGCAGACCTTCGTGGAGCGCCTGTCACAACGGATCCTGGACGGCATTCGCCTCGGTTTGGTGTTGGCCATGTGTGCGGTCGGCTTGTCTCTGATCTTCGGCACTACGGGGTTGACCAACTTCGCCCATGGCGAGATCGTCACCTTCGGCGGTCTGGCCACGTTCGTCTTCAATATCACCGGCCTCAGCTTCCTCGGCTTCTTGGCCTTCCTGCCAGGAGTGTCCGAACAGGGAACATTCCACATCCTGTGGGCCGCACCGATCGGAGTGGCGTTCGGTGGGTTTTTCGGGTGGGCCCTGAACGCCGGAATCTTCTCGAAACTGCGACGTCGAGGAATCGGATTGGTCACTCAGATGGTGTTGACGGTGGGTCTTTCTATTCTTTTGCGAAACTTCTTCTTGTCCCGATTCGGTGGTCGTACCCGCCCGTATCGCGAATTCACCTTGCAGCGAGCATGGGACATCGGTCCGGTCAGCATCACGCCACGCGACACGGTGGTCTCGATTCTCTCGTTGTTGATTCTCGTTACGGTTGCTCTCGCGTTGCGCTACACGCGGCTGGGTAAAGCCACCCGGGCGGTGTCCGACAACCCCGATCTGGCCTCCGCAACCGGGATCGATTCGGAGCGCGTCATCCGTTTGGTCTGGATCCTCGGTGGTGCACTGGCCGCGATCGGTGGAGTCTTCCGTGGTCTCGACGAACAGGCAAGTTTTGATATGGGAAGCCGTCTGTTGTTTCTGATGTTCGCCGGAATCACTCTCGGTGGTCTCGGATCGGCTTTCGGCGCTCTGGTGGGTGGTTTCGTGGTGGGCATCATGGTGGAAGTCGCCAGCTTGGTGGTGCCCACTGAACTCAAGGCCACTCCGGCTTTGGTGGTTCTGATTCTGGTTCTCCTCTTCCGTCCGCAGGGAATCCTCGGCAAGGCACAAAGGGTGGGCTAGATGGACTGGACCCTCATTATCGAGAACAGCCTGAAAGGTATGGTCGGAGTCAATGCGGTCTACTTCGCTGTGGCCGCCATCGGCATGAACGTGCAGTACGGCTACACCGGCTTGTTGAACTTCGGGCAGGCCGGCTTCATGGCCTGCGGTGCTTACGGCTTGGGAATGACCGCTCACTACTTCGACATACCGATGTGGTGGGGCATCCCGCTCGGAGTTCTCTTCTCGGTCCTGCTCGGCCTTCTGATGGGCATCCCCACGTTGCGCTTGCGCGCCGACTATCTCGCCATCGTGACCATCGCCGCGGCGGAGATTATCCGTCTGATCGTCCGGTCGGTGAAGTTCAAGACGTATTTCGGCGGTAGCGACGGAATCAACAACTTCTCCGAACCGTTTCGCGAGATCGGCACGGACATCGGGATCCAGCAGTCGGCCGAGTACGGCTTCTGGCCCTTCACGTTCACCGGACGCGAACTCTGGACCCTCGTCATCGGTTGGCTCGTGGTTGCCCTATTCGGCTTCCTCGTGTATCAGCTCATGAAGAGCCCGTGGGGCCGAGTACTCAAGGCCATCCGTGAGGACGAGGACGCGGTGCGCAGCTTGGGCAAGAACGTTTACTCCTACAAGATGCAGTCGCTCATTCTCGGAGGTGTCATCGGAACGTTCTCGGGAATGATCTTCGCGCTAGACCGCGGAAGCGTTCAGCCCGACAACTACAGCCGCGACGTCACGTTCTACATCCTGACCGCTCTCGTGCTCGGTGGGGTGGCCAAGGTGACCGGATCGATCATCGGTCCCATGTTGTTCTGGGGATTGTTCACCTTTATCGACAACTTCATGCGTCAGATCGCCGAGGATCCCATCAAGGTGGGCAACTTCACCATCCTGCAGTCCACCCAGGTGGGACAGCTGAACTACATGTTGATCGGACTCGCGCTCATCCTGTTGATGGTGTTCCGTCCGCAGGGCCTGGTCGGCAATCGCAAGGAGATGGCTTTCGATGGACGCTGAGCGCACCTACAGCGAACACGCCTCGCGCGCCCGTGCGGCTCTCGACACCTGCGAACGGGTGCCTGGATCGGTCAAGCCCGATCCCATCCTTGTCGCCGATTCCGTTCGTCGTGAGTTCGGAGGAATCGTGGCCGTCGATGTGGCGCACCTCGAGGTTCAACGCGGGTCGATCACGGCCTTGATAGGACCAAACGGTGCGGGAAAGACCACTTTCTTCAACCTCATGACGTCGTTCGACACACCGAACACCGGGACGTGGAACTTCGACGGTCGTTCGATGGAGAAGGTGCAATCACATCGCACGGCCGCGATGGGCATGGTTCGCACGTTCCAGTTGACCAAGAGCCTCACCAAGCTGTCGGTCATCGAGAACATGCGTCTCGGGGCGACCGGACAGGTCGGGGAGAAGTGGTGGAACGGCTTGTTCGGGGCGCGTTGGCGTGCGCAGGAAGCCGATATCACCGAACGCGCCGAGTCACTTTTGGCGCGCTTCAATCTGGCCCACATGCGCGATGAATACGCGGGCTCGTTGTCAGGAGGACAGAGAAAACTCCTGGAGATGGCGCGGGCCCTGATGACCAACCCGACGCTCGTCATGCTCGACGAGCCGATGGCCGGCGTGAACCCGGCGCTGAAGCAGAGTTTGAATGCACACATCCGCGATCTGCGCGATCAGGGAATGACCGTCCTGTTCGTCGAGCATGACATGGACATGGTCCACGACATCAGCGACTGGGTAGTGGTCATGGCGGAGGGTCGCATCATCGCCGAGGGGACGCCCGACGACATCTCGAAGAATCCGGCGGTCATCGACGCGTACCTCGGAGCCCATCAGGGCCAGTCCCTCCTGGAGGACGAATGACCACATCCGAAGCGGTTCTCGACGCACGTTCCCTGGTGGCCGGATACATCCCCGAGGTCAACATCCTGAACGGATGCGATCTCGAGGTGCGGGCGGGGGAGTTCGTCGGCATCATCGGCCCCAACGGAGCCGGTAAATCCACCTTCCTGAAGGCCGTCCTCGGCCTCTGCAAGGTGCGCTCGGGCACCATCACCCTGAACGGTGAGAACATCACCGGGCGGCAGGCACACGAGTTGGTGCCGATGGGCGTGGGCTACGTGCCGCAGACCAAGAACGTCTTCCCCAGCCTCACAGTGCGTGAGAATCTGGAGATGGGCTGCTTCTTGAAGCCCTCGGTGTTCAAGGATCGCTTCGAGTACGTCTCGTCGATGTTTCCGAAGTTGGCCGATCGGGCCAATCAGCGGGCGTCGGCCTTGTCAGGTGGCGAGCGTCAGATGGTGGCGATGGGTCGTGCCTTGATGCTCGAACCCAAGATCCTCCTTCTCGACGAGCCATCGGCCGGTCTGTCCCCCGCGCTGCAGGACGAGGTGTTCGTGCAGTGCCGAACCATCAACAAGAGCGGGGTGGCGATCTTGATGGTGGAGCAGAACGCGCGTCGTTGCCTTCAAGTCGTGAATCGCGGGTACGTGCTCGATCAGGGTCGCAACGCGTACACGGGAAGCGGGCGCGATTTGCTGGCCGATCCCAACGTCATCGAGTTGTATCTCGGCACCCTGGTCAAAGCCACCGGGGGCTGAAGAGCTCGGCGCGGATGACGAGGAATCGGCATCGATCACGAAATCGGACAAAGAGAAGGGCCCCCGGTTTCCCGGGGGCCCTTCCAGTTCCGAGGAACTACAGGATCACTTGCCGGCGTCGAAGTTCTCGCCGAGCGCGTTACCAATGAAGCCGTCCACACCGTAGACAGCCTTGCTCTTGGGGCCGATGCCGTTC
>JAJTEQ010000064.1 GCA_021298195.1 Ilumatobacteraceae bacterium | reverse complement strand
CGAGCCGCGTTCGGCGGCGATGGACGGATCGTGGTGCACCACCTGGTAGTCGCGGGTGGCGATGGCGGTGCTCACGATGAGGGTGCGGGTGAGTGGCAGTTCGAAGGGGGCGATCTCGTCGCCCACGCTCACGCTGGCGTAGGAGCGGGTGTCGGGAAGAGTCATGCGGTTCGTCGTCATGTGGTTCGTCGTTTCTCAGGTGCGGGCGATGAGGTTGCCGAGTCGGGACAAGTGGGCGCTGGCCGAACCGAGAACGCTGGCCAATTGGATTCCCCACAAGAAGTAGCGGTGCACGGGGTAGTCGATGTCGGCGCCGATTCCACCGTGAAGGTGTTGGGCGGCGGTGACCACCTGCTGGGCTCCTTCACTGGCCCAGTACGCGGCCACCGCGACGTCGCGTCGTGCGTCGAAGCCTTCACTCAACCGCCATGCGGCGTTGAGTGCGGTCACCCGCATGGCCTCGGTGGTGATGTAGCCGTCGGCGGCGCGTTGGGTGGTGGCCTGGAAGGCCGACAACGGCTTGCCGAACTGCGTGCGTCCCGACAGGTGTGACGCGGTGAGCGCCAACGAACCCTCGGCGACACCGACCTGAATGGCGGCCAACGACGCGAGCGAGTGTTCGTACAGTGAACGCAGAGCCTCGCGGCCGTCGATGCCGGCACCGTGCCCGAGAATGGAATCGACGGGAATGTCGAGGTTCATTTCCATGTGGGCCTGCGGTTCGCGGTTGGTGGTGGCCACCGGCGACAGCGTCACCCCCGCGGCGTGCGGATCGACGAGGGCCACTTGTGGTGCGCCGTCCAACATGACGGGCACGAGGGCGAGCGTGGCGTGTTGGGCGAAGGGCACGGCGGGCTTGAAGCCCTCGATGCGCACGCGGCCACCCGCGGTGGTGCCGATCACCGTCGGATTCATCACGTCGTTGGCGCCCTGTTCGGCCAGGGCGATGGCGACCACGGTCTCGGCGGTGGCGATACCCGGCAGGTGCGCGGCCTGTTGGGCCGGGCTGCCGAAGTCGGCCAACGCGAGCGCGGCCACTCCGCTGAGCCACAACGGAACCGGGGCGACGTGACGACCCTGTCCCATGAGAGCCAGCGCCAGTTCGACGGCGCCGAAGCCGCTGCCACCGAACTCCTCGGGAACGCAGAGGGCTTGGATGCCACTGTTGGCGAGTTGTTCCCACATCTCGCGATCGAAACCGTCGCTCTTCTCGACGGCCTTCACGCGTTCGACGGTGGCCTGTCCGGCGAAGATCTGCAGAGCGAGATCCTTGATGACTTGCTGCTCCTCGGAGAGGTCGAAGTTCATGATGTCGCTCCAGTCGATTCGATGATGGCGAAGGGAAGTTTCATGTCGGGGTCGGTGGCCCGGATCTCGATGCGCACGCGCGCACCCACCGCGAGGGCCGACTCGGGGCTGTCGGCGGTGTTCATGATCATGCGCACCTTGTCGTTGCCGGTCTTGCCCGCGTGCGACGTGCTGGGATCGATGTCGACCAGGACGATGGGGAGCGGGTAGTCGAAACTGGGCACCTGGGGGTAGTGGGCCACCACGTAACTGTGGATGGTTCCCGACATGGGCATCTCCACCTTGTCGTACGAGCGTGAATGACACGACGGACACAGCGGACCGGTGGGGAAGCGAACGCGACCACAGTCCGCGCACGCCTGCGCGCACAGACGGCCTTCGTTCAGTTCGTCGAACCACCATTGATTGTCGTGCGTGGTGGCCGGACGGGGACGCGGCGGCTTGGGCTTGGCAGCCGGTGCCTTGGCCTTGGGCTGGAAGCGGAAGATGCGAAAGAGCATCGAACCGACGAGCTCGTTGTCGGCGTCGTAGTAGTCCTGGCGCGTGCTGACGAAGTGGCCGGTGCCGAGACCGGTGGTCTTCTCGTCGCTGATGCTGTCGATCACGGTGCGCATGGTGAGACGATCGCCGGGTCGCAGGTACCGCTTGTAGGTCTGTTCGCTGTTGGTGCCCACGACGCTGGTGAATCCGCGCGAGAAGAGCAGTTCGTTCATCTTCTCGTACGGCCCGTCACCTCCGCGTTGGGGGCCGTCGATGCCGTGCATCACCCAGGCCTGCAACATGGTCGGGGGAGCGACGATTCCGCCGTGGATGCTGAGTGCCGCGAGTTCGGGGTCGGTGTAGACGGGGTTGCGATCACCCACGGCCTCGACCAAGTGACGGATCATGGGGGCGTTCACCTCGTCGGGTGCCGGAGTCGGCTCACCGATCTCGAGTCCGACGTAGGTCTGCAGCTCGGCGTAGAACGCGGCCTTGGCCTCGGGCGTCGAGTCGACGATGATCGCGGGGGTGGTGTTCGTCATGGTGTCCTCTCTCATCCGACCCGATTGAGGGATCGCCACGGCAGGTCCTTGTCGGGCATGGGCTCGCGCGGGAGACCGAGCCCGCGCTCGGCGATGATGTTGTGCTGGATCTCGTCGGTGCCGCCACCGATGCGAATGGCGAACTGGCTCAACAGATGCTGACCCCACTGGTTCTCGTCGGCGGCGTCGTCGCCCCACAACATGGCGTCGGCTCCGAGGATGCCGATGGCGGTCTCGGCACTGAGGCGCCAGTGGTTCGCGAAGGCCAACTTCAGGGTGAGCATCTCGGGTCCGGGCATGCGCCGTTGGCTCATGGCGGTGCGCATGCGGAAGCCGAGGTACTTCAGCGTCTCTTGTCGACTGATCGCTTCGGCCAACCGTTGACGAACGTGGGGATCGTGCGCGCATCCGCGGCGTTGAGCGAGGTCGACCAGATCACTCGCACTCCACGAACCGCCCGAGCCGATGAAGTTGCGCTCGTTGGCCAGCGTGGTCTGGGCCACCTTCCATCCCTCGTTCGGTCCGCCCACCACGTTGGCGTTGGGGATGCGCACGTCGGTGAGGAAGGTCTCGTTGAAGTGCTGCACACCGGTGATCTGGGTGATGGGTCGCACTTCGATGCCGGGGGACTTCATGTCGAGGATGAAGTAGGTGATGCCGGCGTGCTTGGGCTGATCGCCGTCGGTGCGGGCCAACAAGATGGCGTAGTCGGCGTACTGACCGAGGCTGGTCCAGACTTTCTGGCCGTTCACCACCCAGTCGTCGCCGTCGCGAACCGCGCGGGTGCCGAGCGATGCCAGATCGCTGCCCGAGCCGGGTTCGCTGAACAACTGGCACCACACCTCCTCGCCTTTCAAGATGGGAGCGAGGTGCTTGTGCTGCTGCTCGGGTGTGCCGTGCGCGATGAGGGTGGGGCCCACCATGCCGATGCTCACCGCGAACGTGCCCACGGCCACGTCGAACTGGGCCATCTCCTCGTTGAAGATGGCGGCCTGGATGGCGCTGGCACCCTTGCCGCCGTACTGGGCGGGCCACGTGATGCCGGCCCACCCGTGATCGAAGAGAACGCGTTGCCAGTCGCGGCACGCCTGCACGTGTCCGGCCAGATCGCGGGTGTGGTCGACGCTGTCACCCGGGTGGGCGTCGCTCTTGCGGGTGGCGTGAGCCTCCAACCAAGCGCGGGCCTCGGCGCGGTACGCCGCCTCTTCTGGTGTGTCGCCGATGTGCATGAGCGCGTGTTCTCCGGGGGTGCTCGTCGGGCGGACCGACGTTTCTGACAGTTTGTCAGAAACTCCGGGGAACCGACCTAGCCGGGGAAGGCCGCGTCGCCGGTGTAGAAGCCCAGGTCGTCCCGACTGTGCCGCATCCAGACCGATCCCGGGGTCGCGGTCACCTCGTCCCAATGGGCCAACAGTTCCTCGGGCCCGGCCGCGGAACCGCCGTTCCAGCCCGGGGTGGTGATCGATCCGATCAGCGCCGTGCGACCGGCTCCGGTGGGGAAGAAGTCGCCGGAGGCCGGGGCGGACTCGTGCAACAAGACCACCGCGGCGGCGGCACAGAGATGCGGAGGGAAGTTCCGCTCCATCCACGCGCGGGTGTCCGCGTTGGGATTCAATGCCGCCGAGCGGGTGTAGCCGATGGGCATGAGCGCGTTGACCTTGATGCCGTGTTCGGCGCCCTCGATGGCCAACGAGCGGGTGAGTCCGAGCAGTCCGGACTTGGCCATGCTGTACGCCGCCATGCCGCTGTTGCCGATGGCGGCACTCGACGCGGTGTTCAGGATGCGCCCGTACCCCTGGGCGCGCAGGATGGGCCAGGCGGCGTGGCACACCAAGTAGGTGCCCACCAAGTGGGTCTGCACGATGGTGTTCATCAGGTCGAGTGGCGAGGATTCGAAGGGTCCACTCGGACCACCGCGTCCGGCGTTGTTGAGCACGACGTGCAATCCGCCGAAGGAGTCCAACGCCGAACGAACGATCGCCGCGGCGCCCTCGGGGGTGGCCACGGTGTTGGTGTCGGCCACGGCCACGCCGCCGCTGGCCACGATGTCGTGGGCGGTGGCGTGGGCGTGCTCGGCGTTCACGTCGTTGACCACCACGCTCGCGCCGCGCGCGGCCAGCATCAACGCGTGCTCGCGACCGAGCCCGCGTCCGGCGCCGGTGACGACGGCGACGCGACCGTCGAAACGCAGTTTCTCGTCGGACGTCGCACCGCTCATGACCTCACGGTACTGCGCGCCCCCGACCCGATGGCACTTACAGTGAGAGCATGACCGAACCACGGGTAGTCATGGTGACCGGAGCCAGTCGGGGCATCGGTCGGGCCACCGCGTTGGCGTTGGCCGAGCGCGGACATCATCTCGTGCTGACCGCGCGTTCGGTGTCCGGAGGAGCGCGGTTCGACGGAACGTCGGTGGGTGATCCGCTGGCGGGAATGTCGCTGTCGGGTTCGGTCGACGAGGTGGCCACCGAGTGTCGCATGATCGGCGAGCGCGTCGGCTCGGGTGCGAGGGTTCTGTGCGTGGCCATGGATCTGGCCGACGAACGAACGGTGCGATCGGCCGCGGAGACGGCGTTGCGCGAGTTCGGCTCGATCGATTGCCTGGTATCGAACGCCATCTATCAGGGGCCCGGCGTGAACGATCGATTTCGCGACGTGTCGTTGGATCTGTTGCGCACCGTCATCGAAGGTGACGCGGTGGCGCCGTTGATCCTGTTGAAGGAGTTCCTGCCGGGCATGATCGCCAGCGGACGCGGAGTGTTCGTGCATCTCACGTCGGGGGCCGCCACGTTGACGCCTCGAGCGGCCGCCGGCGAGGGCGGTTGGGGTCTCGCGTACGCCATGGCCAAGGGGGCGGCGCATCGAATCGCGGGCGTGTTGCACGCCGAGCACGCGCGGGACGGTTTGCGCTCCTACAGCTTGAATCCCGGACACGTCACCACCGAGGTGATGCGGATGCGCGCCGAGCGTGAGGGGCGACCGGTGACGGGTGGAACACCCGACGACGTGGCGCGGGTGATCGACTGGCTGATCGAGGGTGGCGTCGACGCCGTGGAGCTTTCCGGTCGTGAGGTCGTCGCGCGCGACGTCATCTCTCGGTTGGGGTGAGGCACTCGCGCAGAAAGTCACTCACGGTCGGCGTGATGATGCTCTCGCTCGCTTGGCCCAGAACGCGGTTCACGTCCTCGTGGCTGTAGTCCCCGGCCACCAGTACGCGCGCATCTCCGCCGTCCGCCACGACCAGTTCGGCGAACTCGGATGCGACTTCTTGCCGACGCGCCGACCCGCGCGTGATGATGAGATAACGCGTCGTCGGTGCGCCCTCGCGTTCGATGCGCGTGGACGGCGAGGCGTCGGCCAACACGTCGGGATCGGCGCCGAAGGCGTTCTCGATGGCGAGCGGGTACGCGGTGGCGCGATCCTCGAGTCGGTAACCCTCGGTGTCGTTGGCGATCACGCAATCGAGCGTCGTGTCGTCCAGTCCGCGGGCCGACATGTACGACCGATCCGCCGAGACGATGGCCACCGTGTGGCCGCCAGCGGAGTGACCGAGCAACGAGATGCGTTCGGCATCGAGACGCAACTCCACGGCGTTGTCGACGATGTGGGCGACCGCGTCGGCGACGTCGTTCGGATAATCGGGCCAGGCACCTTTCCCGTACTGGTTGGCCAATCGGTAGTTGGTGCTCGCCAAGGCGTAGCCGAGCGAGAACGCGTACGCCGCGCGATCGAGCACCTCGGGATTGGCCTTGTCGCCGCCGACCCAGGCGCCTCCGTGCACCCACACGAGCACGGGGAACGGACCGCATCCGGCGGGTAGATACAGATCGAAACTGGTGAAGCGATCGCTGATGTTCGGGTACGAGGCGAAGACGTGGTTGGAGATCGTGGGTTCGACGCTTTCACATGGCACGGTGCTGCTCGTGCTGCTCGTGCTGCTCGTCGTTGCGACGGTGGTGCTCGAGGGTGTCGTGGTCACGGTCACCGTGACGGGAGCCTCGTCGGACACCGAATCGGATTCGGTCGTCGGCGAGCCACAGGCCACCAGCAACACCACGCCGGCGACCGGGATCATCTTCATGCCGGAGATCATCTTCATGCCGGGAACCGTCTCGTCACGACGGTGAGTGTCGCAGTTCCGCCACGGCGGCGCGCAGCAAGGCGTCGTGCGTGGGGTCCGGCGGGGGAGCGACGAGGATGCCGTCGGCGACGCCACCGAACCATTCGCGTGCCACGCGCGGGAGTTCGTCGTAGGTGGCTTGCGGCACGAGGGTGTCGAGCACCTCGTCGGTGACGAGAGTGGACAGGTCGGACCAACGGTTGTCCCGAATGAGCGAACGCAACCGTCCGGCCAGCTCGGACCACTCGAACAACTCGAGCGTGCGCTCGTACGCCGGCGTGCTGTAGAGGAAGGCCAGCAGTCGCCGGTTGTGTTCGCGTCGTTCGTCGAGGTCGGATTCCGAGACTCCGAGGATCCACTGCGTTCCCACCACCAGTTCGATGTCGCGGGGATCACGACCGGCGTCGCGGGCGCCGCCGTCGAGGCCGGGACGACACAGCTCGCGCAGATACCGCGGATGACTGTTCGTCGGATGGGTGACGAAACCGTCGGCGATGCGTCCGGCCTCGCGCACCAATCGCTTGTTGACTCCACCCATCCAGATGCTCGGTCGGGCCACGCCGGCGGGAAGCGGGTCCGGCGTGAAGTTGGGTGTGAGCAGATCCAGGTCGTAGTGGGTGCTGTGGTAATCGAGCTTCTCGAGACCGTCGAACGCGCGCCAGCACGCGCGCACCGCGCCGATGTGATCGCTCAGTCGACCCACCGGGTCGTCGAACGACGCACCGAATCGCCGTTCGATGTGCGGTCTGATCTGGGTGCCCAAACCCAACTGGAAGCGACCGTTCGACAACGCGGCCAGGTCCCAGGCGCTGTACGCGACGGCCATGGGACTGCGCACGAGCGCCAAGGCGACACTCGTTCGCACCACCAACGACTCGGTGGCCTGCAGGGCCGCCATCGACGCCAGGAACGGGTCGTGAACGGTCTCGGCGATGTGCAGTCCGTCGTAGCCGAGGCTCTCGATACGGCGCGCGTGCGCGGCGATGTCGTTGATCGGCAAACGCGGGTCCATGCCGGCGTACACGCGCACGTCAGGACCGTTCCGTTTCCGCGGCGCGTTCGGCCGCGCGCCGGGCGGCCCACTCGCGGGCCCGACGATTCTCGACGGCGAATGCTTCGTCACCGTGGCCCAACGGTGCGACCTCGTCGTACAGGTCTCGAATGGCCGAGACGGCGGGACCGTTATTCGCGGCGATGGTCGCGGCGATTTCGAGCGCGCGATCGAGTAGTCGCGAATGCTCGACGACCTCGGTGACGAGGCCCCACTCGAGGGCTCGTTGCGCGTCGATGAATTCGGCGGTGACACTCATGCGTCGGGCCCGACCCGCTCCGATCAGACGCGGAAGCACCACGGTGAGACCCCAGCCCGGGATCATGCCCACCTTGGCGTGGGTGTCGGCGAAACGTGCCCGATCGGAAGCGATGAGAAAATCGCAGGCCAGCGCGATCTCGAACCCACCGGTGACCGCGGCGCCGTTGATGGCGCCGATGATCGGAACACGCGTGGGTGGTAGGGCGCCCCAATAACCCGGGTGCGGGTTCGTGCCCTTCTTCTTTCCCGATCCGACGTCGCGTAAATCGAAACCGGCGCAGAACGCCGGATCGGCACCGGTGAGAACGATGGTGCGAACGGATGGATCGTCGTCGGCTCGGCGAATGCACGCGGGAAGTTGCTCGGCCAGATCGGGAGAAATCGCGTTGCGCGCGTCGGGCCGGTTCAACGTGACGATCGCGACGCGGGAGTTCTCGTCGTGCGCGCGAAACTCGAGCGTGACCGCTTCCGCCGATTGCTCGTCCCCTTTGGCCCCGACCACTCTGGCATAGTGTCATGAACGGAGGAATGCGATGAAGTTCTGGTGTGCGACGGCGTTCATGAAGACCAAGCAGTTGGTGCACATCGCCCAACTGCTCGACGAGGCCGGATACCACGGTCTCATGGTGAGCGATCACCTCGTCTATCCGAAGAACCTGCAGTCGAAGTACCCGTACTCACCTCATCCCGACGGGCGCCCGATCTGGGATCCCGAGACCGCCTGGCCCGATCCGTGGGTGCTGATCGGAGCCATGACCAGCGTGACCAAGCAGTTGAACTTCACCACCAACATCTACGTGGCCGGTCATCGTCCGCTGCTGCAACTGGCCAAGGAGATCGCCACGGCGTCGGTGTTGTCCGACGGGCGTGTGGCCCTGGGCGCCGGTGCCGGCTGGATGAAAGAGGAATTCGACCTTCAGGGCCAGGACTTCTCGAACCGGGGCAAGCGCTTGACCGAGATGATCCAAGCGCTGCGCGCCATGTGGGAGGGCGGCTGGGTGGAATTCCACGGGGAGTACTACGACATTCCGCCGGTCACCATGGAACCGCACCCGCCGAGCAAGGTGCCCATCTACGTGGGTGGCCACACCGATGCGGCGTTGAAGCGCGCGGCCAAGGTCGGTGATGGTTGGATCGGCAACGCCTACCCGGTCGAGGAAGCCCAGATGCACATCACGAAGTTGAAGGGCTACCTGCGCGAGTACGGACGCGAGAACGACGATTTCGAGATCATCTGCGGTTTGTACGCGATGCCCACCGCCGACTTGTACAAGCGCGCCGAAGAAGAAATGGGTCTCACCGGCACGTTGTGCATGCCCTGGGCGTTGGGTAACCCTTCGGCCGGCGATCACGCCGGATTGACCGAGATGTCCGCGGCCTACAAGCCGTTCATCGACGACTTCGCCACCAACGTGGTGTCGAAGTGTCAATGAGTCGAAACGTCCGAACGATCGAGTTCGTCAGCCGGGCCAGACGATGGACTGCATCTCGGTGTAGCAGTGCAGTCCGAAGTCGCCGCCGTCGCGACCGACGCCGCTCATCTTGAAACCACCGAAGGGGGCCTCGTGGTTACGTTGCGCGGTGTTGATCCCCACGTTTCCACTACGCAGCTGACGAGCGATCCGGTACGCGCGATCACTGTCCTGTGAGAACACGTAGTCGTACAGTCCGAACTCGGTGCCGTTGGCGATCGCAATTCCCTCGTCCTCGTCGTCGAAGGGAACGACGACCACGACCGGTCCGAAGATCTCCTGTTGAACGGGAGTCATGTCGGCGCGGCAACTGGCGATGAGGGTCGGCGCCACGTAGTAGCCACGCTCCATGTGTGAAGGGCGACGACCGTCGACCACGATTTCGGCGCCCTCGTCGGCGCCGGCCTTGATGTAGCTCTCGATGCGATCACGCTGTATGGACGAGATGACCGGTCCGACGAGAGTGTCCATGGAGGTATGGACGAGATGACCGGTCCGACGAGAGTGTCCATGGAGGTGGGATCGCCCACCTTCAGGTTCGGGGCGACCGTGGCGAGCGCCGCCACCAATTCGTCGTAGCGACTGCGGTGCACGATGGCCCGGGTGGGAGCGGTGCAGATCTGGCCGCTGTGGAAGGCCCACACGCTCTGGATGCCAGCGACCGCCTTGGAGATGTCGGCGTCGTCCATGACGAGTCCGGCGCCCTTGCCGCCCAGTTCGAGCAACTGGCGCTTCATGGTGGCCGCGCCGGCCTCCATGATGCGGGCGCCCACGCTGGTGGAACCGGTGAACGACACCATGTCGACGTCGCGACTGGTGGTGAGAGCCGCGGCCGGCTCGGGCTTGGACGGGGTGATGATGTTGATGACACCCGGGGGGAAGCCCGCCTCGTGCATGATCTCGGCCAACTCGATGACCGCCAGGGGGTCCTGCGGTGCGGGCTTCATGACGACGGTGCAGCCGACCGCGAGAGCGGGGGCGATCTTGCCGGCCATGTTCA
>JAJTEQ010000107.1 GCA_021298195.1 Ilumatobacteraceae bacterium | reverse complement strand
GACACGTCGGCCACGATCTGGTCGGCGACCACCGGGGGCTTGGGTGCGGCGACCGACACCACCACGTCGCCGCGGCTGACGTCGATGTCGTCGGCCAGCTGGATGCTGATGGCCTCACCGGGTCGAGCGGTCTCTTGCGGCGCTCCACCCCGGTCGATGCCGACGATGGTCGACTGTTGCGCGCCGGGCAACACCCGCACGCGATCACCGATGGCCAACGTGCCACCGGTGAGACGACCGGCCAGTCCGCGGTAGTCGTGATGCTCGGTGCTGTAGGGGCGAATCACCCATTGTACCGACAGACGCGCACCGATGTTCTGGTCGTCGTCCAGTTCGAGCGTCTCCAGTTGCTCCAACAACGGACGACCCGTGAACCACGGCATGTTGTCGGACGGATCGACCACGTTGTCGCCGAGCAACGCCGAGATGGGCAACGGGTTCAAGGTGACGGGAGCCGGCAGTGCCGTGGCGTGAGCCGTGGCCGCAGCCACGATCTCGTCGTAGCGTTCGCGCGAGAAGTCCACCAGGTCCATCTTGTTGACGGCCAGCATCACCTGCTTCACGCCCAACAACGAGGCCACGAACAGGTGACGCCGCGTCTGCTCGGTGAGTCCGTTGCGCGCGTCGACCAACACGATGGCCACGTCGCTCGCCGATGCTCCGGTGACCATGTTGCGCGTGTACTGCGCGTGGCCGGGCGTGTCGGCCACCACGAACGTGCGCTTGGGCGTGGCGAAGTAGCGGTAGGCGACGTCGATGGTGATGCCCTGCTCGCGCTCGGCCCGCAATCCGTCGGTGAGCAACGCCAGGTTCAGTGAACCGTCGCCGTAGCGCAAACTGGCTTTTTCGACCGAGGCCAGTTGGTCCTCGAAAACGGTCTTGGTGTCGTGCAGCAGACGACCGATGAGGGTGCTCTTGCCGTCGTCGACCGAGCCCGCGGTGGCGATGCGCAGGACCATCAGAAGTACCCCTCGCGCTTGCGGTCTTCCATGGCGGAGTCCGAGAAGTTGTCGTCGGCGCGGGTGGCGCCGCGCTCGGTGATGCGGGCCGCCGCCACCTCGGCGATGACGTCGTGAACGGTGGCCGCCGTCGATCGCACGGCACCGGTGCAGCTGGCGTCTCCGACGGTGCGGTAGCGAACGGTCTCCTCGAAGGGGACCTCGCCGGGCTCGGCGACCACGGGACCACCGACGCTCAGCAACATGCCGTTGCGTTCGATGACGACGCGCTGGTGCGAGAAGTAGATCGAGGGCAACGGAACGCTCTCGCGGGCGATGTAACGCCAGATGTCCAGTTCGGTCCAGTTCGACAAGGGGAAGGCCCGCAGGTGCTCGCCGGTGCGGATCTTGGCGTTCAGCATGTTCCACGGCTCGGGACGCTGCGCGCGCGGCTCCCACTGACCGAAGCGATCGCGGAAGGACAGGATGCGCTCCTTGGCGCGGGCCTTGTCCTCGTCGCGGCGTCCGCCTCCGAAGGCCGCGTCGAACTGATGCTCGGCGATGGCGTCGAGCAACGTGACCGACTGCAGACGGTTGCGACTGGCGCGCGGACCGGTCTCTTCGACCACGCGGCCGGCATCGATGCTGGCCTGCACGCTGGCCACCACCAGGCGAACGTTGTATTCCTTCACCAGACGGTCGCGATACTCGATGACCTCGTCGAAGTTGTGGCCGGTGTCCACGTGCATGACCGGGAAGGGAAGATTGCCGGGTCGGAACGCCTTGGCGGCCAGGTGCAAGAGCACCGCGGAGTCCTTGCCACCGGAGAAGAGCAACACCGGTGCGCGCGTCTCGGCTGCCACCTCGCGGATGATGGTGATCGCCTCGTCCTCGAGTTCGTCGAGGCCCTCGTCGTTGTCGATGCTCTCGAGACGGTTGTCGATGAGTGTCATGATCGTTGTGCTTTCTGTCAGTTCTTGGTGGGGGAGAGGTGCAGGCCGCACTCGGTCTTGACGTGTCCGGACCAACGTCCGGCGCGCTTGTCCTCACCGGGTGCGACGGGGCGGGTGCACGGCCAACATCCGATGGACGGATACCCGCGTTCGGTGAGCGGATTGCGGGGCAACGCGTGATCGACGATGTACTGCTCGAGTCGTTCGTCGCTCCATGCCGCGAGCGGATTGATCTTGGTGATCTCGCGGGCGGCGTCGAACTGCACGACCGGTGTGTCGGCGCGCGTGGGTCCGTCGACGCGGCGAACACCGGTGATCCAGGGCACGACGTCGGCGGCCGGTTCGAACACCTCGAGGGGGAACTTCAAGCGACGATGCAGGTTGTCGATGAGCCACTTGGTTTCGGCGAACAGGTACTGCGTGTCGAGCACCACAACCGGGGTGCCGGGGGCGTGGGTGGCCACCAGGTGCACGAGCACCGGATCCTCGAAACTGGCGGTCAGAACCAGGCCGGACCCGAATGTCCGGCCCGCCCAGGCCACGATGCCGGCGGCGTCGTCCTCGGCGATGTCGGACGGCAAAGCCGTGGTCAGAGCGCTCATGGGGGCAGAATACTCCTTATTCACGACTATTCCTATCGGGAATAGCAACAATTCATTTCCGCCCGTTATGCAGGACCTTCCCCCTCTTCGGCGACTTCTCTCGGTAGGGTCAAACCAGCCGGGGCCGTATGGCCCAAGCGAGGCGTGTCATCCCGGACAGGTTCGCGGCACCTGTAAAGGACACACTCATATGGCAACCCCCTCCTCTGGCGGGCGCGGTGGACCGCGCCGTCGCCCGAACTCGTCCCCGACGTCGTCGGGCACTGGCACTCGCAATCCGGGCGGTCGACGCCCGGCCCGTGGTCCGCGTCGCCCGGACGCATCGGCGCGTCCGACCCCCAAGCCCGTCGTGCGCATCGAGCCCGTCGAGGTGGGCCCCGACAACGGCTTCGTGAAAGTGGGCGTCCCCGCCATCTTGGCCGGCGTGTTGGCGGCCACCGGCGTCACCGATCCGTTCTCCATTCAGACCGTCACGTTGCCGGACTCCTTGGCCGGTCGCGACGTGTTGGGACAGGGTCGCACCGGCTCGGGCAAGACCATCGCGTTCGCGCTTCCGTTGGTGGCCCGTCTCGCCGCCACCAAGTCGCCTCGTCAACCCAATCGCCCCCGCGCGTTGGTGTTGGTGCCCACGCGCGAACTGGCCACGCAGGTGGCCGGGGTCATCGAACCCTTGGCCATGGCCGTCGGTCTGCGCGTGATCACCATCTTCGGAGGCGTGGGTCACGGACCGCAACGCGACGGTCTGCGCGCCGGCGCCGAGATCGTGGTGGCGTGTCCCGGACGTCTGATCGATCACATGGGTGAGGGCGACGCGCGCCTCGATCGCATCGAGATCACCGTCATCGACGAGGCCGATCACATGGCCGATCAAGGCTTTTTGCCCATGGTGAAGCGCATTCTGGACGCCACGCCGAAGAAGGGTCAGCGCATGTTGTTCTCGGCCACCTTGGCCGGCGGAGTGGATGCCATCGTGTCGCGCTACCTGGACAACCCGGTGTCGCACGCGGCCGAGGTGGAAGCACCGGTGTTGCTGGATCACAGCGTGATGGTGGTGGAGGACGCCGACCGTCTGGCGGCCGTCGCCGAGTTCGCGCGCACCGAGCGCGTCGTGATCTTCACCCGCACGAAACACCGCGCCAAGCAGATGGCCGCCAAGCTGAAGACGTTCGGTGTGACCGCCGTCGACATGCACGGCAACCTGTCGCAGACGGCACGCGAACGCAACCTGGCCGCGTTCTCCGACGGCACCGCCACCGCGTTGGTGGCCACCGACATCGCCGCGCGTGGCATCCACGTCGACGACGTGCCGTTGGTGGTGCACGCCGATCCGCCGGTGGAGCACAAGGCCTACACCCACCGTTCGGGTCGTACCGCGCGCGCCGGAGCCGCCGGACGCGTGGTGACCATCGCTTCGCCCTCGCAAGTGGGTGAGGTTCGCCATCTGTTGACCAAGGCCGGCGTCACCGCCACCTGGACCGGCATTCCGGTGTCGGGAAACGAGGGCAGCGGGCGCGTGGAGCGCCGTCAGCCGCATCGTGAGCGGGGGCGTGGCTCCGCGGC
>JAJTEQ010000063.1 GCA_021298195.1 Ilumatobacteraceae bacterium | reverse complement strand
AACGCCTCCGCGCACGGCGCGCACGCAACTCTCGACCTTGGGGATCATTCCCCCGGCGATGGTTCCGTCGGCCATGAGAGCGTCCAGTTCGTCGGGGCTGGTCTGACGAATGAGGCTGGTCGGATCGTTCACCACGCGTCGTAGTCCTTCGATGTCGGTGAGGTACACCAACTTCTCGGCCCCCAACGCCTCGGCGATGGCGCCGGCCACGGTGTCGGCGTTGATGTTGTACGCCTGACCGCTGGCGTCAGTTCCGATGGTGGCCACGACCGGAATGAACTCGTCGTCGAGCAAACGGTGAAGAATGCCGGGGTTGATGCGGTCGACCTCGCCGACGAATCCGAGGTCGGGGTTCTTGGCCGAGGCGGTGATCAACGAGGCGTCCTCTCCGCTGACGCCCACGGCGAAACGACCGTGCACGTTGATGGCCGCCACGATCTGGGGATTGACCTGACCGCTCAACACCATGCGGGCGATGTCGACCGTCTCGGAGTCGGTGACCCGCAAGCCGTCGCGGAACTCGGTGACCTTGCCGAGTCGCGTCATGAGATCGCTGATCTGTGGTCCGCCACCGTGCACCACGACGGGCTTCAGACCGACGAGTCGCATCAACACGATGTCCTCGGCGAACAATGCCAGGGCATCGGATTCGGTGGCTCCGGCCAGTGCGTTGCCTCCGTACTTGACGACCACCGTCTTACCGGCGAACCGCCGAATGTACGGCAGGGCCTCGATGAGGACGGAGGCCCGCACCTCGGGATTGATGGGTTTCGTGTTCACGGATACACCCCGATCGAGGACAAGCCCGCGGTCTCCGACAGACCGAGGGCGACGTTGGCCGCCTGCACCGCCCCACCCGACGCCCCCTTGCAGAGATTGTCGAGAGCGCCGATGACGACGACGTGGTTGGTGCGCGCGTCGTGTCGCGCGGTGATGTGCACCGCGTTCGATCCCAAGGTGGCTTTGGTGGACGGCGAGCGTTCCGAAACCACCACGAAGGGCTCGTCGGCGTAGAAGTCGGCGAGGGCGCTCAAGAGTTCGTCGGTGGAAGTGCTCGACGCCGGCGTGGCGTAACACGTCGCGAGGATGCCCCGGTTCATGGGCGCGAGGTGCGGGGTGAACAACAACTGTGCACCGATCTGGTCCTGCATCTCGGGTGTGTGCCGGTGATCGAGCAATCCGTAGGCGTTGAAGTCCTCGTTGACGGATCCGAACAAACTGCCGTGCTTCAACGCCCGACCGGCCCCGGACACACCGCTGGCGGCGTCGACGATGATGCCCGAGTTCTGCACCAGTCCACGCCGCACCAACGGCGCCAGACACAACGTGGCCGCGGTGACGTAACAACCCGGTGTGGCGACCAAGCGCGCACCCTTCAAGGCATCACGATGCAACTCGGGAAGTCCGTAGACGGCCTCGGCCAGCAAGGCCGGTTGGTCATGCGCGAATCCGTACCACGTCGGGTACACCGAGGCGTCCTTCATACGGAACGCGGCCGACAAATCGACGACGCAACCGACCTTTCCCACGAGCGCCGGAGCGATGGCCATGCTCGCTTCGTGGGGCAGACCCAGGAACACCACGTCCAGGCCGGTGGCGGCGGCCACCACCGACGAAAGATCGGACGGACCGAAGACCAGTTCGGGATACCGGGCCGCCACGCTCGGGTACAGGTCGGCCACCCGGGTTCCGGCCTGGGTGTCGCCGGTGGCCATCACCAGTTCGAGACCGGGGTGGCCGGCGATGAGACGCATCAGTTCGACCCCGGTGTACCCGGAAGCGCCGACGATGCCGGCGCGCCGAGGGGCGGTCGCGGCGGGGACTGACGAGTTGGGCGAGGCCATGCGTATGATCATACGGAACCATGTATGGGAATACAACGATGGCTGTCGGGGGCCCCGCCGTGGGAGCATGATCGGGTGAGTTCGGGATTCTCCCTGCCGTCCACCCGTGGGCGCCTGTTGGTGGCCGCGCCGCCCCTGAGCGATCCCCACTTCGACCGCACCGTGGTGTTCATGTTGGACCACAACGAGGGTGGGGCCCTCGGGCTGGTCATCAATCGGGTCACCGGGGACTTGGATGTCGAGATCGACGCCTGGATGCACCTGATCGAACCCCGGGTTCTGCATGGTGGCGGTCCGGTCGACCCGCAGGCTCTGATCGGTCTGGGTCTCGTTCCCTCCACCACCCCCGACGGGCAGGTGATCGAGTCGGTGGAATGCATCGAACCCGTCGACCTGGACGACGACCCGACCGTTATGGACACGGCCCCGACCAAGGTGCGGGTGTTCAACGGGTACGCCGGCTGGGGTCCGCAACAGCTGGACGGTGAACTGGAGATGGGCGCCTGGATCGTGGTGCCGGCGCTGGCCAGTGACGTGTTCACCACCGATCCCGACGGATTGTGGCGCACGGTGCTCGCGCGTCAACGGGGCGAGGTGTCGTGGTTGGCGGACTGTCCCGCGGACGCGTCGCTCAACTGACGGGTTCACGTCCGACGCCGGCGCGAATTCAGAAAAACATTTTCTCATCTAGACGGCGATCTGTACGGCACACTTATGGCGATGGCAACGAAGAAAAACGCCCCCACTGTCGCGGCCGCACTCCCCGACCGCATCCGCGCCAGTGCGCTCGAGGACATTCGAAACTTCGGGATTCTCGGACTACGGGTCACGCGGGTGGCCAAACGCGCCAACTGTTCGGTGACTCAGATCTACCGACACTTCGACGACCGAGACGGACTGCTGGCCGACGTGCTGGCGCTCATCTTCGAGGAGATCGCCACGAAGAACATCGAAGCGTCGTTGGCCGCGTTGTCGTCGATGGCCACCATCACCGTCCCCGACATCGTCGGCATCCTTCCTCTGCCCAGCAAGGTCGCCGATCGCGAGGAGTCGTTGTTGCGCTCGCAGATTCTGGCCGTGGCCACCGTGAACAAGGTGTTGCGGGATCGATTGGCCGAGATCGCCCAAACCGTGTGGCCGCGGTGGGTGGAGGCCTGTGACATCGTCGACCGGCGACTGGCTCCCGGCGAGTCGTTCGACCGGCGCGTGGTGTTCGTGGTGTTGATGAATTCCAACCTTTTCTACAACTCGCTGTTGGACGACAACGCCATCACCGACGACGAATACCGCCGGTTCATGATCGACGCCTTCCGAATGAGGCCCCACACGAACTAGCGGAGTTGCGCGCCGAGCTTCCTCGCGCCGGCGATGCACTTGTCGCGCACCTCGGCCACGTCGGCATCGGTGAGCGTGCGATCGTTGGCCTGCAACCGCAATCGGAACGCGAGGCTGCGTGACTCCGCCGAGGCATCGGTTCGGTACACGTCGAACAACGCGATGTCCACCAACAACGCGCCCGCGTTCTGTCGCAACGACTTCTCGAACTTCTCGGCCGTCACCGACGTCGGCACGGTGAACGCCAGATCGATGTCGCTGGAGGGGAACCGACTGGTCGGTTTCCATTGCGCCACCTTGGGTTCGGAGGCCAGCAACAACGAGAGGTTCACTTCCAGAATCGCCACCCGCTGCGAGATGCCGTAGGCGTCGAGCACGTCGGGATGCACCTCGCCCACGATGCCCACCACGTCTCGGCCGGCCGACAGGGTGGCCGAACGCGTGGGATGCAGGCCCGCCGACACCACGGACTGATCGAGTCGGGCACCCCAACCCATGGCGGATGCCAACTCGCGCCACACGGCGACCGCGGCCGGCGCCTCACGTCCGGCCAACACCACCGCCAACACCTCGTGTTCGGCCGGCAACACGTCCTCGCTCGGCGGATACACGTGACCGACCTCGAACAACGCGACTCCCGAACGACGGTGCGACTCGTTGAACGCGACGGCCTTTAAGAGCCCGGGTCGCAACGAGGTGCGCAACACGTCGTCACCCACCGCCAACGGATTCAGCAAGCGCACGGCTACGTTCGACAAACCGGCGCGGTCGAGGTCGCCGTCGGTGAGGAACGGGTGCGGCATGGCCTCGCTGACGCCCAGACCGAGAACGACGTCGCGAACGCGACGCCGACGTTGCTGCACCGGCGACAGCCCACCGGGTTGGGTGGACTTGGGAACCGTGGCCCCGAGGCGCGAGTAGCCGTAGTGGCGGGCGACTTCCTCGATGATGTCGACCTCGAGCGTGCAGTCGGGGCGCCACGTGGGGACGGTGACCGAGATGGTGTCACCGTGCAACGCACCGACGAAACCCAACGGAGCGATGAGCGAGATGATCTCCTGGGCGCTGAACTGAGCGCCCAACAGGGCGCCGACGCGCGTGGGACGGACGTCGATCACGACCGGTTTGGGCAGATGCTCGGTGCGGGCGTCCACCGCGCCCTCGTGCACCACCAGATCGGGGCAGGTGAGACGCAACAACTCGATGAATCGCGACACGGATGCATCGATGCCGTACGGATCCATGCCGCGTTCGAAACGCGCCGAGGCCTCGCTGCGCAAACCGTTGCGCTGAACGCTCTTCATGATGCCGAGCGGCTCGAACCACGCGGTCTCGAGAGCGATGACGGTGGTGTCGTCGGAGATCTCGGTGTTCTGTCCGCCCATGATGCCGGCCAACCCGATGGGGCGATCGTCGAGATCGCAGATGAGCAGATCCTCGACGGTGAGGGTGCGCTCGACGTCGTCCAGGGTGACCATGGTTTCGCCCTCGCGAGCCAGACGAATGCGGAACCCACCTCCTCCCAGACGCTCGAAGTCGTACGCGTGGTTCGGCTGGTTCGTTTCCAGCATCACGTAGTTGGACACGTCGACCACGTTGTTGATGGATCTCATGCCAGCGGCGGCCAGACGACTGGCCATCCAGTCGGGCGACGACGTGACGCGCACTCCGCTGATGACGATGGTGGTGAAGCGCGGGCAACGATCGCCGGCCACGATCTCGACGGGCGCCGATTTCAGCGTCCCCGTGGCCTTGATCGAACCGTCGGACGCCGAGAACGGCACCCCGAATCGCGCGGCCAGGTCGCGGGCCACCCCGACGTGTCCGTAGGCGTCGGGGCGATTGCGCAACACGTCGAGGTCGTACACCACTTCCTCGGCCAGCCCGAGGGCCTTGCCGTACGGAACACCCACCGGCGTGTCCGGGTCCAGGATGAGGATGCCGCCGTGATCGTCACCGAGGCCCAACTCGCGCGCCGAACAACACATACCCTCGCTGGGGATGCCCACGATGGGCTTGGTTTCGATGGCCCGACCGTCGGGCATGGTGGTGCCGGGAGTGGCCCACGGGATGATGTCGCCGGGCTGCATGTTGAACGCACCGCACCACACGTGATGCTCGGTGCCGTCTCCGCAGTCGAGAAAGACGCGATGCACCTTGGCCGCGTCGGGATGGCGCTCGGTCTTGATGACTCGGGCGGTGATGACCCCGGCCACGGTGGCGCCGACACGGTCGACGCTCTCGCAGGCCAGACCGATGTCACTGAGCGTTTCCGCGATGGCGTCGACGTCGTCGGGCAGCGACTTGGCGAGGTCGAGGAGCCAGGAGTGGACGATCTTCATGGTCGGTCCTCAGAACTGCTCGATGAATCGAATGTCGTTGGTGTACATCTCGCGAACGTCGCCCACCCCGTGACGTTCCTTGGCCATGCGATCGATGCCGAAGCCGAAGGCGAAACCACTCCACTCCTCGGGGTCGAGGCCGCCCGCTCGCAACACGTTGGGGTGCACCATGCCGCAACCGCCCAACTCCAGCCACGATCCGTCGGGAGTGCGGATGTCGAACTCGGCACTCGGTTCGGTGAAGGGGAAATAGCTGGGGCGCAGACGACTGCCGAAGCCCTCGCCGAAGAACGCCTTGGTGAAGGCGTCGATGGTGCCGGCGAGATCGGCCAAGGTGATGCCCTTGTCGATGACCAGACCCTCGATCTGATGGAACACCGCCAGGTGCGTGGCGTCGGTGGTCTCGTTGCGGAAGACGCGACCCGGCATGATCATGTAGATCGGTGGCTTCACCGTTTGCATGACGCGGATCTGCACCGGCGACGTGTGCGTGCGCAACACGGTGCTGCCCGTCGCACCGTGATCGACGTAGAAGGTGTCGTGCATGCTGCGCGCCGGGTGCGACGGCGGCATGTTGAGCGCCTCGAAGTTGTACCAGTCGGTCTCCACCTCGGGCCCCTCGGCCACCTGGAAACCCAATCCGACGAACACGTCCTCGAGTCGTTGCCACGCCTGGGTGACGATGTGCGGGCGACCCCGACCCGGCGCGACGAAGTGTTCGGTGAGGTCGAGGGCCTCGGCGGCCAGTTGCACGTCGCGTTCGGCACGGGCGACGACGGCGATGCGGGCGTCGAGCGCGGAGCGCACCGCGGTCATGGCCTCGTTGACCGCCTGCCCCGCCGACTTCTTCTCCTCGACGGTGGCCAACTTTCCGAGTCCGGCCTTCACGTCGGCCAGAGCGCTCTTCTTGCCCAAGAGTTCGGTGTCGAGAGCTCGCAGTTCGTCGACCGTGGAGGCCGCGGCGATGCGGGCCTCGGCGGCGGAACGAGCGGCGTCGATTGCTTCGATCATGACCCGACAACCGTACCGCAGCGCGCCCCGTCGGCCACGGAGCAATTCCGACACGAATCCCGCATGGTCAGGACCCGGACCGCCGTTGACGCGCCACCTCGAAACACAGCACCGTGCACGCCATGGCCACGTTCAGACTCTCGGATCGTCCGGCGTGCGCGATGGTGATCCACTCGTCGACGTCGGCGTCGTCGGACAGTCCGTGCGCCTCGTTGCCGAGCACGACGGCGACCCGACGCCGAAGATCGGTGTCGGTGTGCGAGGCCCCACGATGCGACGACGTCCCCAATCGAACGATGCCCGCGAGACCCACTTCGTCGAGGTTCGTGTCCTCGACCACCGGCACACGGAACACCGCGCCCGCCGAGGCCCGCACCACCTTGGGATTCGAGGGATCGACAGTGCCCGGGGTGAGCACCACGCAGTCGGACCCGGCGGCCTCGGCCGAACGCAACATCGTGCCCAGGTTCCCCGGATCGGCGACGCCGTCGGCCACCACCACGAATCCGGCGGTGTCCAGAATCTCGCGACCGGCGAACGCGCGCTCGACGACGGCCAGCACGGGTTGGGGGGTCTCAGTGGTGGCGATCTTGTCCATCACCCCGGGCGCCAGATGCCGAACCGCACCCGCGCCGGAGATGGGATCCGCGCCAGGGGCCACGAACTGTTCGATCACGTGCCACCCGGCGTCGACGGCTTCGGACACCAGCACGGCGCCTTCCACGATGAAGGCACCCTCTTCGGAACGCGAAGTGCGGCGCCCCGCGAGGCGCCGCACCCGTTGAACCGCTGGATTGCTGAGAACCAGTTCGTGGTTCAGATGAACTCGCTCAGGCGAGCGCCGCCTTGGCCGCCTCACAGAGACGACCGAACGCGGCGAGGTCGGTGACGGCCAGATCGGCGAGGATCTTGCGGTCGACTTCGATACCGGCGGCGTTGAGGCCGGCGATGAAGCGGCTGTAGCTGATGTCGTTCAGACGGCAGGCCGCGTTGATGCGCTGGATCCAGAGACGACGGAACTCGCCCTTCTTGGCGCGACGGTCACGGAACGCGTACTGACCGGACTTCATCACCTGCTCGTTGGCGGCACGGACGGAACGGCTCTTGTTGCCGTAGTAACCCTTGGCGCGCTCGAGAACCTGACGGCGGCTCTTCTTGGCATTCACTGCACGCTTGACTCTTGCCATGACTCTTCTCTTTCTTTCCTTGATCCTGTGTGAGTAACCGGTCGATCAGCGCTCGGCGAGCAGGCGCTTGATCTTCTTCTCGTCGCCGGAGTGGACGTCAACCATGCCGTCGAGACGACGGGTACGGGTGGACGGCTTCTTCTCGAAGAGGTGCTGACGGTTCTGCTGCAGGCGGCGCAGCTTGCCGGTGCCGGTCTTGCGGAAACGCTTGGCGGCGGTCTTGCTGGTCTTCATCTTGGGCATTGCTCTGATCCTTTTCTTTCGACGCGGGGCGTCCGGATGTGGTGAATCACTCGGGAGCCACGGGTTCGGCTGCGACGGCCTCTCCGGACTCCTCTTTCTTCTTGACGGGCTTCTTGTCGGGAACGAGCACCATCGTCATGCTGCGACCTTCGAGTCGGGCCTGTGTCTCCACTTTGCCGACCGCCGTGATCGCCTCGATGACCTCGTCCAGAATCTTGCTTCCGAGCTCGGGGTGAGCCATTTCGCGTCCGCGGAACTGGAGCGTCACCTTGACCTTGTGGCCGTCGGCGAGGAACTCCTGGACGTGTCGCACCTTGGTGTCGAAGTCACCCTTTCCGATCTTGGGTCGGAACTTGACTTCCTTGACCGTGATGTGAGCCGTCTTCTTGCGCGCTTCGCGCGCACGTTGCGACTCCTCATAACGGAACTTGCCGTAGTCCATGATGCGGCACACCGGTGGCGTGGCCATGGGGGCCACTTCGACCAAGTCGAGGTCGAGTTCCCGGGCCAGGGCCAAGGCGTCGGGGACAGCCTTGATCCCCAACTGGGATCCATCGGGACCGATCACCCTCACTTCCTTGGCGCGGATGCGCTCGTTGTAGCGAGGTTCGTTCGTCGGCGGTGCTATGGCTGTTCACTCCTGTGCAATGGGCTGACCTCCCATGGTGTGTGGATACATGACGACGCGACGTCATCACGGGTCAGCACCGCACGTGGCAGTGACTTTCTCGCAGTGACCCGAACGCACGGTGCCGGAGAACCGGTGGTGGTCGGGTGGGAGCAACGCCCCACTTCGCCTCAGTTGTGACCGGTAGGGTAACCGCTCCGACCAGCAAAAACCTCCGATGGACCCCCGATGACCGACAATTCCGCCCCCGACCACTCCGGTATCGACGACCCGGACATCGACGCAGACGTCGACGCCGCCGCCGAGGTTCTGGCCGAGGCCCGCCAGCGCCTGGCCGAGGCTCCCGCCGATCTGGTGGTGTCCAACCACGCCATGGGTCTGTACGAACTGGCCGCCATTCACCTGACCGCCGCTCCCCCGAATCTGGTCGAGGCGGCTCTGGCCATCGACGCCCTCGGCTGTCTGGTGGACGGTCTGGGCGAACGACTGGGCGAGAACCACGAGGTGCTGCGCGACGCCCTGGAGAACATCCGTTTGGCTTTCGTACAGGTGAAGAACACGCTGTAGCGGACGCTCAGCCACCGACGCGACGACCGCGAACCACCCGACCGTCACGGCACGCCACGCCCTCGGCCGCCAGCAGGCGGGCCTGCTCGACCTCGTGACCGGGCACCAGCCGCCCCGAGGCGTTCACCACCCGCCACCACGGCAGGTCGAGATCGTCGGACCACTGCGACAGAACACGACCCACCAATCGGGACTGGCGGGGGTGTCCGGCGTCGCGGGCCACGTCGCCGTAGGTCACCACGGTTCCCTCGGGGACGGACAGCAACACGGCGACGAGGTCGTGGAATCGTCGGTCGTCAGACGGGGGTGACGGCGGCGGCTTCTTCACGACCGAACTTCGTGACGACACGGAACGACACCCGGGCGCCCACGGCGATGTCGCGCGAACCGTCGGCGATCTCGGCGCAGTGGAACATGTACTCGGCGCCGTCGTCGGCGCGCACGCGACCCAGTCCGACGTGGGCGTCGAATTCGACGACCGTGCCCATGGTCAGGCCACGATCTTGGAGATCGGCAGTTCCAACAAGTCGGAAGCGCCAGCGTCCTTCAACGCGGGGATGAGCGTGTTGATGGAACGCTTCTCGACCACGCTCTCGACGGCGAACCCGCCGCCGGCCAGTTCGCTGATGGTGGGCGACTTCGCCGACGGAAGAACGGCCAACACCTTCTGTAGGTCGTCGGCACCCACGTTCAACTTCACCAGCACCTTGCCGCGCGCGTCGAGTGTTCCGAGCAACAGGGTCATCAACTGGTTCATCGCGTGACGCTTGGCCTGATCGGCGTGCGACGCCTTGTTCACCGCCATCTCGGTGTAGCTGATGAGCATGGTGTCGATGACGCGAAGTCCCGCGGCCCGCAGGGCACGACCGGTCTCGGTGATGTCGACGATGCAGTCGGCGATGTCGGGGATCTTGGCCTCGGACGCGCCGTACGACAGTCGCACGTCGGCCTGAATACCGCGCTCGGCGAAGTAGCGACGCGTGAGCGACGGGTACTCGGTGCTGACCCGCACGCCCTGGGGCAGATCGGCCACGCTCTGGGCCGGACTGTCGCCGGCCACGGCCAC
>JAJTEQ010000014.1 GCA_021298195.1 Ilumatobacteraceae bacterium | reverse complement strand
CGAGCGGCTTCGGCGTCGGGAAGACGGAGCAGCTTGTGGCGAAGGACGTCGTCGGCGATTCGCATGGAACGCTCGAGTTCGTCGAGGGCCCCACCGGGGGCGGTGAGATTGAAGACGATGTAGTAGCCGTCTTCCTTCTTGTTGATCGGGTAGGCCAGACGGCGCTTGCCCCACCAATCGGCCTTACCGTGGACGGACCCGCCCGCGGCCGCGACACCCTTGGTGACGGTGGCGACCCACTGCTGGGCGACGGGCTCTTCGAGCGAACCGTCGAGAATGATCATCAATTCATAGGCACGCATGTGGCGTGTGACTCCCTTCGGACGCGGACCCCGAGAGGTCCGAGGCCCCGGACGGGGCAGAGATATGGACACGGGGAGTGTATCGGGGACGAGCAAAGAACCTCACGGGGCCCACCATGACACGGGGGTGTGACGGGGATACGGGGGTGTGACGGGGTGGTCGTTCAGGGGCGCGTCAAACGCATGAAAGATGCCGCCAGCAGGCCCGCGCCCCACGACACCGCGCCTTCGCGCGTGGACACCGAACCCCCGACACGCAGGACTCCGGCCACCGGAACGTCACGAGGTCCCTGGAACACCAGGGCCGGTCCGCCGCCCTGCAGTCCCCACCACACCGAGATGATGCCGATGATGGCCGCGGCCACACAGATGGGGACCGCCAGCGTCTCGCGCGGCATCCGCGAGGCCAGCACCAACGAGAACACCGCGCTCAGGAGCAACATGACGCCGACCGCCGACAGCGCGAGGAACAGGTGTTGCAGGACACCCGACACCCCGAGACCCCCGAAGTCTCCGCAGTCGACCATGGCGCGCATCGGCATCGTCGGGTCGTCGTAGGGAGTGACCTGCAACAGCTGACACGGAGTCCCGTCGGTCATCTGCGGCAAGCCGTCGACGAACTTCACGGTGAACGCGTCCGACATCGTTCCGAGAATCAACAGCGCGACACATCCGAGCAACACCATCACCAGGCCGGTCATCGCGTCGCGTTGCAAGCGGCGACTGGCTTCGTGGGGCAACCAGTTGTTGCGTCGGATCGCGCCGCGGGTCTTGCCTCCGAGCTTCGTCATCGTTCACTCCACATCCGCTATCCGACCCGGCGATTCGCTCGTTGACCGCCAATGGGCAACACCCGAACCAGATGGTGCCAGCGGCACGAACAGCACGCCTCCACCACGTACGCCGTGTATTCCTCGGGGCGTCGGTGGAACTGCGCCAACTCGTTGTTGTCGGCCACCACCTTGCCGTGCGCGGCCAAACGTGGGCCGAACACGTAGGTCACGAGCACCAAGTTCGCTTCCACGCAGATCGGACAACGCGTTTCGGTCTGCTTGCCGACACCGCGCGCCGCCCGCATCAGTTCGGGGTGCGCATCGCACACCTCCTCGCGACCGAGCCGACCGCGGTGATACTCGTTGATCAGATGTCGCCGCGCCATGCGGTGATCAACGAGACCCGAGCGGAAGGACGCGACACCGCGGAACGATCCGCTGTCGAACGTGTCCCGCGACCTGGCCATTGGAACGAGAGACTACTCGTCGCCGATCAGTGGCCGAGATCGGCGCGATTGCTCGCCCACCACGCATCCAAACGTCGCCGGATCTCGTCGTCGCCGATGATCCCCTCGTCCAGTCGGATCTCGAGAAGGAACTTCATCGCCCGGCCGACCGCCGGCCCGGCCGGGATACCCAGATGCTCCATCACCGCCGTGCCGTCCATTTCCGGTCGGATGGCCTCGAGCTCCTCGCGAGCGGCCAATTCGACGATGCGCTCCTCGAGTTCGTCCATGCGGCGCGCCAGACGGGCGGCTTTGCGCTCGTTACGGGTGGTGCAGTCGCACCGGGTGAGCACGTTGAGTTCGGGAAGCAGGGGCCCGGCATCGTTCACGTAGCGGCGCACGGCGGCATCGGTCCACCCCATCTCGTAGGTGTGGAACCGCAGATGCAGTCGCACCAATTCCGTGATGGCGTCGTTGTCGTCGTTGGAGTACTTCAGGGCGACGAGGCGCTTGCGCGTCATCTTGGCGCCCTTGATGTCGTGCATGTGGAACGTGGTGCCCTTGCCTTCCACGAATCCGCGGGTGGCCGGCTTGCCGACGTCATGGAACAAAGCCGCCAATCGGGTGATGCGGAAGTCGAAGTCGGGATGGGCGTTCGGTCGCACGTTCTCGATGACGGCGAGCGTGTGCGTGAGCACGTCCTTGTGACGGTGGATCGGATCGTTCTCCAAGCGCATCGCGGGCAACTCGGGGAGGAAGTGATCGGCCAAACCGGTCTCGACCAGGAACCACAGACCCGCCGTGGGCGAATCGACGACGATCAACTTGTCCAGTTCGTCGCGAATTCTCTCGGCCGACACGATCGTCAAGCGGTCGCGCATGTTCCTCACGGCGTCGACCAGTTCGGGCACGGGCTCCATGCCCAAGCGCGCGATGAAACGCGCGGCCCGCATCATGCGCAGCGGGTCGTCGCTGAAACTGATCTCGGGATCGAGGGGCGTGCGCAGTGTTCGCGTCAACAGGTCGGCCGCGCCACCGAAAGGATCGACCAACGTCGGCGAATCAGAGGTGACCTCGAGGGCCATGGCATTGATCGTGAAGTCGCGTCGCGACAGGTCGGCCTCGATGTCGTCGGAGAACTCGACGTCGGGTTTGCGGGTGTCGGCGTGATACGCCTCGGCGCGATGCGTGGTGATCTCGTAGACCCGATCACCCTTGCGGGCCCCGATCGTTCCGAAGCGTTCGCCTTGGGTCCACAAAGCGTCGGACCAACCCGACATCAACCGCTTGATCTCGTCGGGGCGGGCGTCGGTGGTGGCGTCGAAGTCGAGATTCGTGTCCGTGTGACCACTCAAGAGGTCCCGGACAGTGCCTCCGACCAGGTACAAACGGTGCCCCGCCGCGCGAAACAGGTCGCCGATCTCGGACAACTCCTCCAGAACCGGAGCGAAACGATCGGGGATCACGGTGTCAGGTTATGACCCGCGGCATTCCAAAAGTCGCCGATCTCTTCGATGCGCGCGGTCGCTTCGGTGGAACCGCCGGACGTCGCGGATTCGGGCCGATGCGCGATTCCGAGAAGAGCCGCCAACGTGGACGCGGTGCTCATGCGCAACGCATCCAAGTCGTAGCCGCCCTCGAGCATCACCAATCGTCGGCCCGCGGGCACCAACTCCAGGAGAGCGGTGATCATGGCCGGATAGTCGCCCGCCGACAAACCCATCTGGGTGATGGGGTCGTTGCGATGCGCGTCGAATCCCGCCGAGACGATCAACCACGTCGGATCGAAGGTTCGGGCCCGAGGAATCACCAGTTCGTCGAAGGCCCGTCGATACGAGTCTCCCGTCGTTCCGGGAGGCAGGGGCACGTTCATCGTGTAGCCAAAGCCGGCACCGACACCGATCTCGTCGAACCAACCCGTGCCCGGGTACAAGGGCCACTGATGCAACGACACGAACATCACGCGCGGATCATCCTCGAAGACGTCCTGGGTTCCGTTGCCGTGGTGCGCGTCGAAGTCGACCACCAACACCCGTTCTCCGCGGTCGGCCAGATGAGCCGCGGCCACGGCGACGTTGGAAATCAGACAGAAACCCATGGTCTCGGTTCGGGTGGCGTGATGACCCGGAGGGCGCACCGCACAGAACGCCGCGTCGGCCCGTCCGGCCTCCAATGCGTCGATGGCCGTCAAGCCCGCTCCCGCGGCCAACAGGGCCGCGGTCAACGATCCGCTCGACGCTCGGGTGTCGGGGTCCAAGCGTCCGCCCCCGGCACGCACCACTTCCTCGATGCGTTCGAGGTGATCAGCGGAGTGCACCCGTAACACCTGCTCGCGGGTGGCCGCACGAGGCTCGAGGGGCACCAAGGCCTCGGCGATGTCGGCGTCACGGGCACCGTCGATGACCGCTCCCAGACGGGCCGGTCGCTCGTGATGCGTCGGACCGTTCACGTGATCCAGGTAGGCCTCGTGGGTCAAGAACAGCAACGACATCAGGGCGCACGATAACCGTCGCCGCTACCGTCAGGAGGGTGACCGCGAGGGTGTTGGACGACGGAACGGTGCGCGCTCGCCTGCGTCCGTGGCCCCGTGAGGTCGACGTCGCACATCTGGTGCTCACCGATCACACCGTGGCACCACGTTCCACCACCGTGCGCGACTGGATGAACCTCGTCGCCCGCGACGGCTACGCCACCATTCGCACCGGCGCGCTCTCCCCCGAGGCCGCCGGCGTCTTTCTCGACCATGGATTCGTCGAGATCCAACATCTGGCGCTCTTGCGGCTCGACCTGAGCGCCGTGATCATCGGTGAGCCCCATCACCGCACCCGACCACTGCGCACGAATCGGGCCTTCGAGACCGCCGCCCGCATCGACCGCAAAGCCTTCGACGATGGATGGGAACTCGACGCCGGCGGAATCCGCGACGCCTGTGAGGCGACGCCGACGCACCGCATCCGGCTCGCACTCACCACCGCCGACGAGCCGGCGGGCTACATGATCACCGGTCGCAACGGTTCCGCGGGGTTCATCCAGCGGCTGGCCGTCGAACCCGGCCACGAGGGGCAAGGGGTGGCCACATCGTTGCTCATCGACGGACTCCGTTGGCTCCGACGACACGGGGTGAGCGACGTGCTCATCAACACCCGTCGCGACAATGACCGTGCCCTCGACCTGTACCGACGCCTTGGCTTCGTCGACATGGACGAGAATCTCTCGGTGCTCGAAGCGTCGGTGGTCCCACGAACCCGCGAGGAACGATGAAGCGTCTCCTGCTCGCGGCCGTCGTGATCTCCGGTGTGATCGGGGGTGGTTTCGGATCATCCGTGTCGGCACTGCCCGCGGTCGGCCCCTCGCTCGGGGTGTTGATCAGCCAGGACCAATACGTGGCCGGGGTCGAGGGTTCGCTCGTGCGGTTCAGCATCTCGGCGCGTGACCTGCCGCTCGACGGAACGGCGTCCATCGCCATCACCTCGTATCGACCGGTGCGAACCCGAGTCGCGGTACGCGAGGCGATGGCGGGTGACCTTCCGAGCGTGGTCGACACCGTCTTGTTGCCCGCCGCCGACATCCCCCGTGACGGTGCCGGCTATCTCGACATCCAGGTGCCCATCGAGATCGGCGTGCGCACGCGGGACAGTCTGCAGATGTCGGCCGTCGGGATTCACCCCGTCACCGTGGGGATCGTGGTCGACAAACAGGTCGTCGACCAGATCGTCACTTTCGTCGAACGGCTACCCGAAGGCTCCTCCGCACCATCTGGTCGGGCCACGCTCCAGGTGGCCGTGGTGGCCGGGCTCACGGGACCACTCGCTCTTCGGTCCGATGGCTCGACGGTCGTCGACACGTCGGCTCTGGAGCGCACCGAACAATTGGTCTCGGCGATCGAGGGTCTCGACATGACCCCGCTGACCGTGTTGGCCCGACCGGCTTGGATCGACGCCATTCGACGATTGGGCGACGAATCGGTCGAACTTCTGGGCCGGATCGACGGCCTGCAATCGGTTCAGATGCTGTCGGCGCCGTACGTCGATGCCGATCCCGACGAGTTGGTCTCCGTCGGCGCTCCCGCGATCTTCCTCGAGCAGTTGCGTCGCGGTGAGGACGTGTTGCTCGCCGCCATTCCCTCGTCGGGTACGACGCGCGACACGTACCTGGCGACGCACGGGGTCTCGGCTGGTTCGGTCACTTTGTTGCGCGACATGGGATTCCGTTCGTTGGTTCTCACGCCACGCTCCCAAGCCGACACAGCGCAGGGGGCCTCGTTTCTCGCCGACCCCACCCGATTGATTCGATTGGGTTTCGGGGCGGGATCGATCGACGTCGCCTTGGCCGATCCCGCGCTGTCGCTCACCATGACCGAGGGGTCCCGAGCGGGCGCCGACGCCTATCTCGCCTCCCAGCACCTCTTCGCGGAACTGCGCGTTCTGCGCGAGGAACTGCTCGCCAACGACGAGGACACCGCCGGTCGAACGGTCGTGATGACGACGATGGATGGATCACCGCCGTCGGCGGAGTTCTTGGCCGCCCTCATGTCGTCGCTGTCCACCGAGCCCGACATCGTGTCGGTCACCCTGGATGACGCCCTGCGTTCCACGGATCTGAATCTCACCGAGACCGGCCCCGTGGTTCTGGAGTTGCCCACCACCGAGGCCGGTGATGCGCGGGCGCGCCGACTCGCCGACATCGACGCGGCGTTGCGCGGGCGCATCGGGTCCTTCACGGCCATGTTGCCCACCGGGGACGTCCGCGCGGAGATGTGGCGCGGCATCTTGGAGGTTCTGCCCGACTCCGCGCTCTCCGACGCCGACCGCGAGTCCTACATCGGGGCCGTGAGCACCGAGATGGCTTCCCTCGCCGGGTCGATCTCGCTTCCCTCGTCGACCACCTTCACGCTCGGCGGTCGTGACAGTTCGATTCGCATCACCCTGCGCAACGACAACGACTCGGACCTCCGGGTGAACATCCGACTCTCGAGTTCCAAGTTGCGTTTCGGTGCACAAAACGACGCCGTGGTCCTCCCCGCAGGTACCACCACCTCGATCGAGGTGCCCGTGGAGGCCCGTTCGAACGGTCGATTCCCCGTGGTCCTGCAGCTTTTCACTCCCGATGGCACCGAGGCACTCGGGGTGCCGGTCACGTTCACCGCCCGGGTGAATGCCTTGGCCGGGCTCGGGCAGTTGGTCACCGGTGTCGCGCTCTTGCTCTTGCTCTCGTGGTGGGCCAGCCATTTGCGGCGCGAGCGGCGTCGTCGGTCGACCGAGGTGGACCAGACCGCCACTCGGCATCCGAGCCTCAACCACTAATCTGCCCTCGTGACATCATCCGTTCGCATCATCACCGACAGTGCCTGTGACCTGCCGGAGTCCGTCGTCCGAGAACTCGGGATCGAGGTCGTCCCGCTGTTCATCCGCTTCGGTGAGGACGAGTTGATCGACCGTGAACAACTGACGACCGCCCAGTTCTGGGCCCGTTGTGCCAGCGAACCCGACCTGCCCTCCACCGCGGCTCCGTCCCCGGGTCGGTTCGAGCAGTCGATCCGAGCCCTGGCGGCCCAAGGGGCCACCGGTGTCGTGATCATCGACCTCTCCGGAGACTTGTCGGGAACCCTGCAGAGTGCCGAGGTGGCCGCCGATCGCTTGACGGGCGACATCCCCGTGCGCGTGGTCGACAGCCGCACGGTCACCATGGGACTGGGTTCCATCGTCGTCGCGTGCGCCCGGGCCGCTCGCGATGGCGCGTCGCTCGACGAGGTGGAAGCCCTGGCTCGCGATCTCTCGGGACGATGCAAGGTGTGGGGAGCTCTCGACACCTTGGAGAACTTGAAGAAGGGTGGTCGAATCGGTGGGGCCAAGGCCATGTTGGCGTCGGTTCTCTCCATCAAACCGATCATCGAGGTGCGCGATGGCGTCGTGCAGGAAGGCGGCAAGCAGCGCACGCGAGCCAAAGCGGTGGCCTTCGTCGTCGACAAGGTTCGCGAAGCGGTCGCCGGCCGGGGCATCAGTCAGTTGAGTGTCATGCACGCCGACTGCGACGACGTCGACACCTTCCTCGCCCAGTTGCGCGAGGTGTATCCCGGCGAGATCCTCGTCGGCGAGATCGGGGCGGTCGTCGGCGCACACGCCGGACGCGGCACCATCGGTGTGGCGTTCTTCGAGAACTGAACGCTCGATCCCGACGACGGTTCACCGAGTGACATTCCCCCGGTCACGACAGGGCGACAACTAGCGTCATGGCGTAGCCATGTCGGATTCGTCGAACCACCCCGCGCCTCGAGCGAACACCGTCATCGCCGGTCGCTATCGACTCGACGAGCACCGCGCGCACGGTGGGATGGCCGACGTGTGGAAGGCCACGGACCTGTCCCTCAATCGCACGGTGGCCGTGAAGCTCCTCAAGCCGCATCTGGCCACCGAGGGGACCGTCGCCGAGAGGTTCCGTCGCGAGGCGCTGGTGGCCGCCGGCCTGAACGATCCCCACGTCGTCACCGTTCATGACGCGGTCGAGGACAACGGCCGACAGGCCGTCATCATGGAGTTCGTCGATGGCAAGTCCTTGCGCGAGACCCTCGACAAGAAGGGCACGCTCAGCCTCAAGCTGACTGTCCACATCGGAGTCGCGGTGTGTGCCGCTCTCGATGCCGCTCACCGCGCCGGCATCATCCACCGTGACGTGAAGCCCGGCAACATCCTGCTCACCGAGAACGGTCGGGTGATGCTCACCGACTTCGGTATCGCCAAGGCCCTCAGCGGCGATCAGGATCTCACGAACGAGAACATCATGATGGGCACCGCGAAGTACCTGTCACCCGAGCAGGTTCTGGGCGACGAACTCGGACCCGCGGCCGATGTGTACTCGTTGGGTCTCGTTCTGTACGAATGCCTGGCGGGCAAAGTCCCGTTCATGGGGGCCAGTGACACCGAGACCGCTCTGGCGCGACTGAAGAAGGACCCCACGCCACTGCACACCATGAAGCCCGACCTCGACCCGGCGGTGCTACGGGTGATTCATCGCATGTTGGAACGCGAACCCGAGAGGCGTTACGCCACCGGAGCCGAGGCGAGTCGCGCGTTGCGGGCCGCGGGGGGAATCACCGCCAGTGGCACACCCACCGAGACTCCGCGCACGAAGGATCCGACGCCGCCTCCGAACAAGGTCATCCGCACCAAGACCGGTGGCACCCCGTCGTCGGGAACCGTCCGAGACCGGACACCCTCGACACCGAGCGCCAAGACGTCGACCTTCCCCGTGAAGCCGGCGTGGCTCGCCGGTGCCGTCGTCGGGCTCCTGGTCATTGGTGTGATCATCGCCTCTTTCACGGGCGACGATTCACCCGCCGTCACCGTCGCCCCACCGGATCCCGGTGTGACGACCACCTTGTACAGCGGACCGGTGCAGTTGACCGGTGTGCGTTCGTTCGATCCCGAGAGCGACGACAAAGTGGAGAACGACGACGAAATCTCCAACGTCACCGACGGCGATTCGGGCACATCGTGGTCGACCGCGTGTTACAAGTCCTCGACGTTCGGAAGCAAGTCCGGCGTCGGATTGGTTCTGCAGATGAACGCCGCCGTGTTGGCGCAAGTTCAGGTGGACATGAACGTTCCGACATGGCAGGTGCGGGTCTACGCCTCCGACGTCGCCGGCGAACAGTTGAGCGACTGGGGAACTCCCATCTGGGACGGCAACCACGAGCAAGGATCGACCATCACGGCCACGTTCACGTCTCCGGCGCAGTACGCACTGGTGTACATCACCGAAGCGGGGCGCAGTGGGTTCTGCAGTGATGTCAACCCGTACCGCGGGAGCATCAACGAGATTCGGGTGCAAGCCGCGCCATGACGAACACGCCCCCCATCTCGTCGGAGTGGGTGGAACGCGGCAAGAGCGGAGATCCAGCGGCGATCGATGCGATCCTGCGCGCGATCCATCCCCTCGTGCGCAACGTCTGTCGCGGAATGTTGAACGACGAAGCCGACGCCGAGGACGCCACACAGAACGCGCTCATCAACGTCGTACGCAACATCGACCGGTTCGACGGGCGATCGTCGTTCACCACGTGGGTGTACCGGATCGCGACGAACGCCGCCATCGACGAGGGTCGGCGACGTCGTCGACGACGGTCGCGGATCGTTCACGACGAAACCGACGTCGCGGACCCCGCGGGAACGGCGATCCAGGACCAGGTGGACGACGCCGACCAACTGGGGCCGCTCTTGCGACGACTCCCCGAGGATTTCCGAATGGCGGTCGTGCTTCGAGACGTGATGGATCTGGATTACGACGAGATCGCCCGCATCCTGGGCGTGCCCGGTGGAACCGTTCGCTCCCGCATCGCGCGGGGTCGGACCCGACTGGCCGAACTTCTCGGGAACCAGACCGATGACCGGGAACGTCACACCCGAGGTCGAGACACATGAACACTCCCGAGAAGTCCGCGCGAATCGACGACTGGGCCAGCCGGTTGATCGACGACGACATCGTCCTCGACGACATCGATCCGACGTCGCGCGATGCGGTCATGGAGCGCGCCGAGCAGTTTCGGGTGATGCGCGACGCGCTCCGACGAACGCGTGACGACACTCCGGCGAACACCAGCGCCGTCGTGACACGGGTTCTGGCGACCTCGCCTCGACATCGGCGGGTCGGACCGTACGTCGCGAGTCTGGCGGCCGCGGCCGTGGTGGCCACCATCGTCGGCGTGGCCGTGTCGTCGACGGGAGATTCCCGCGAGCCGTCCACGGTCGCGGAGAACGCTACGCAGACCAAGATCGCCGCGGACGAACCAGCGCCGGCAACCGAAGCACCGGCCGCTGGGCAAGCACCCACGGCAATGGACTTCTCCGTCGGTGACGCGTGTCCCGACGACCTGCGCCCCACCATCATCCCCCTCGCGTACATCGACAACGAAGCCGTGGAAATTCACTGGTCGGCCGTGAACGGGGTCGTGGTGTACCGGATCTCGGACTGTTCGGTCGTCCTCGCCACGACGCCTTAGCCCGGTTCATCGCTAGCCTCGCCGTCATGGCCGGCAATCCGCTTTCCGATCCGAACTGGGCATCCGACGTCACCGAAACGATCGTCGAGACCATCGACAAGGTGCGTGATCGCACCACCAAGCCCATCGTGATGGCGGCCCGCGGATTGGTCTTCGGAATCCTCGTCGCGTTTCTCGGACTGATGGCCGTGGCCCTGCTGTTGATCGGTGTCAGTCGGGGGCTCATCAATCTTCTCGAGTGGCCCCTCGATCACGACACCTCAGTGTGGGTGTCGCATCTCGTTCTCGGTTCGGTTTTCTGCCTGATCGGCACCATGTTCATGATCAGGCGTCACGGCAAGGAAGGCGTCTGATGTCGCAACATCATCGGGTCATCATCATCGGATCGGGTCCCGCCGGTCTCACCGCGGCGATCTACACCGCGCGCGCGAACCTCGCCCCGTTCGTCATCGAAGGTGAACCGTCCAGCACGTCCGATCAACCCGGTGGTCAACTGATGCTCACGACCGAGGTGGAGAATTTCCCCGGTTTCCCCGAGGGAATCATGGGTCCCGAATTGATGATGCGCTTTCGCGACCAGGCCGCCAAGTTCGGTGCCACCTTCCTGACCGCCAAGGCCACCAAGGTGGAGTTCGGTGAGAAGCCGTTGCGCGTTCACGTGCGCGACGAGGTCTTCACCGCCGATTCGGTGATCGTCTCCACCGGTGCCCAAAGCTTGATGTTGGGACTGCACGACGAAGAGCGCCTGATCGGTCACGGCTTGTCGACGTGCGCCACGTGCGACGGGTTCTTCTTCCGCGGCAAGGAAATCGCGGTTGTGGGCGGCGGAGACTCGGCCATCGAGGAGGCGTCGTTCCTCACGAAGTTCGCCAGCAAGGTCACGTTGATTCACCGACGCGATTCGTTCCGCGCCAGCAAGATCATGCAGGACCGCGCGCTCAACAATCCCAAGATCGAGGTGCGTTGGAACACCGCGGTGTCCGAGATCATCGGTGACGACCAACTGCAGGGCGTGAAGTTGTTGGACACGGTCACCGGCGCACAGAGCACGCTCGACATCGCCGGCTTGTTCATCGCCATCGGCCACCGCCCCAACACCGACGTGTTCAAGGGCATTCTCGACATGGAGGATTCGGGCTACCTCATCACCCGCCCGGACTCCACGTACACCAACATCCCCGGAGTCTTCGCGTGTGGAGACGTCAAGGACCACACCTATCGTCAGGCCATCACCGCCGCCGGGTCGGGATGCATGGCGGCCATCGACGCCGAACGTTGGTTGGAACAGCAGCACTGACGAGGCTGCGTTACTATGGCCGTCATGGCCGATGGAATCGTCACTCTCACCTCTGGAACCTTCGACGAAGTCGTGAACTCGTCGTCCACGCCCGTGGTCGTCGACTTCTGGGCGGAATGGTGCGGACCCTGCAAGATGATCGCCCCGATTCTCGGTGAGATCGCCGCCGAGAAGGCCGGACAGGTGACCATCGCCAAGCTGAACGTCGATGATCACGGCGACATCGCCCAGCGGTACGGAGTCATGAGCATCCCGACTCTGCTGGTGTTCCACAACGGTGAGTTGAAAAAGACCATGGTGGGCGCCAAGGGCAAGGGGCAACTGCTGGCCGACCTGGGGGAATTCCTCGACTGATGGCCCTGTCGCCCGACGACACGGGCGAGGCCGTTCGACAGCTGCAACGTCGCCTCGGTGCCGCCGGATATCTGTCCGACGCTGGGGTGATACCCGGGACCTACTGCGCCGGCACCCGTCAGGCGATCGCTGACTTCCAACTCGATCGGGGTCTGGCCGTCACCGGAATCTGCGACGAAGGAACCTGGACCACCCTCGTCGAAGCGTGGTGGAGCCTCGGTGATCGTCCTCTCATGTTGCGTTCACCCAACCTTCGCGGTGACGACGTGGCCGAACTGCAACGAATCCTGTCGCGTCTCGGCTTCGACGTCGGACGCATCGACGGCATCTTCGGATCCTTGGCGGCGCGGGCCACGCGACAATTCCAGGAAAACGCCGGTCTCGACATCGACGGCGTCTGCACCGCGGACACGGTGGCCGTGTTGCGTCGCTTGTCGAAGATGACCGGCGACGGACCCGGTATCGCCGCCGTCCGAGACTCCGAGCAGGCGCGAACCGGCCAGCCGTTGGCTGGTCGACGCGTGGCGGTGGGGTCGTTCGGTGGCCTGTCCGCGGTGGTGGAATCCGTGAGTGCCGACCTGCGCGAACACGGCGCGATGTTGATCGACACACAAGACGACGAGCCGACCCAGCAAGGAGCCACGGCCAACCTGTTCGGAGCCGATGTGTACGTCGGGGTGGAGGCCAGTGAGGAACCGTCGTCCCGCGTCGCGTATTACGCGGTTCCGGCCTTCGAATCAGCGGGGGGCCGCGCCCTGGCCCACTTGATCGAGCGCCATCTGCGTGATGTGGTTCCACGAATGACCGTTCAGGGCATGCGTCTGCCGATTCTTCGCGAAACCAAGATGCCCGCGGTGTTAGTCACCTTGGGACCAGCTGATGTCATGACCTGGCGCAGTCAACGGATCGCTGATGCCATCTTTTTGGCCCTCACCGTTTGGGCGCCCTAGTTATCCACAGGTTTGTGCACAGTCTGTGCAGAACCTTCGTGTACAGGTTGAGGGTTTCTTGACCCTCACTCCTCGGGGTCGAGATCACCGGCACCCATCATGAGCAGGTAGATCCGCTCCAGGTCTTCCAGCCCCGCGAAGGTGATGGTGACCGAACCCTTCTTGTTGACCCCGGTCATCTTCACCTCGACCTTGGTCCCCAGATAGTCCGAGAAGCGCTGCTCCAACTCCAGGACCGCGGGCTGACGCAAACGACTGACCGGTCGCGTGGTGCCACCACTGTTTGTCGAGGTCGATCCCCCACCATCGAGACCGGCGTGCTCGAGACCCCGATCACGGATGGCCTCCTCCACGGCCCGCACGGACCAACCCTCGTCGGCCGCCCGACGGGCGATCTGCTCCTGATAGGCCCGATCCGGCGACCCCAACAGGGCTTTGGCGTGCCCCGCGGTCAACTTTCCGTCGGCCAGCAATCCCTGAATCGACGGGGGAAGGGTCAAGAGACGTAGCGAGTTGGAGATGGACGCTCGGCTCTTGCCCACGCGCTTGGCGACCGCGTCGTGGGTGAGACCGAAGTCGTCGATGAGTTGCTGGTACGCCGCGGCTTCCTCGAGCGGCAACAAATCCTGACGATGGAGGTTCTCGACCAGGGCCTGCTCCACCGACGACATGTCATCGGTGGTCTTGACCACCGCCGGAACCGTGGCCAGGCCGGCCCGCTGGGCCGCTCGCCAGCGCCGCTCACCCGCGATGATCTGGTAATTCCCGTCGGGCAAGGCCCGCACGAGCAGGGGCTGAAGAACGCCGATCTCGCGAACGGACGCACTCAGTTCAGCCAGCGCATCCTCGTCGAAATGCAGTCGGGGCTGGTTCGGGTTGGTGCTCAGGTCACCCACCGGAATCTCCAACAAGGTCGGTCCTCCACCGCCCGTCGGCGGCGCGGCCCGTCCCTCACCCGAGGGAATCAGGGAATCGAGTCCTCTACCGAGACCTGGGCGTCGCGCCACCGGCCACCTCCTTGGCGGACAGTCGATAGGCGATGGCGCCCTTCGACGAGGGGTCGTACACGTTGATGGGTTGATGATGACTGGGGGCTTCGGACAACTTGACGTTGCGGGGGATCCGCGTCGGCAGAACCTTGTCCCCGAAGTGTTCCCGAACCTCGCTCTCCACGTCGGACGACAATTGGGTCCGCGCATCGAACATGACCAGCAGGATCGTGCTGACCTCCAGATCGGGGTTCAGGTTCCGCTTGACCAGGTCGACGTTGCGCAGAAGTTGCCCCAGGCCTTCGAGGGCGTAGTACTCGCACTGGATGGGAACCAGCACCTCGCGGGCCGCCACCAAGGCGTTGACGGTCAACAAACCCAGCGACGGCGGGCAGTCGATGAGAACGAAGTCGTAATCGTCGATGACTGATTCGATGGCTCGTTTGAGGCGACCTTCGCGGGCGAATTGGGGGACCAGCTCGATCTCGGCGCCCGCCAGATCGAGGTTCGAGGGGGCGACGAAGAGGTTCTTGACCGAGGCCGGTTCGATGCAGTCGTCCATGGGGGCGTCGTGCAGGATCACGTCGTACATGGACGTCTCGATCCCCCGGGTATCGATTCCCACCCCGGAGGAGGCATTTCCCTGCGGGTCCAGGTCCACCAGCAGGACCCGATAGCCGGCTTCGGCCAAACAGGCACTGAGGTTGACCGACGTGGTGGTCTTGCCAACCCCGCCCTTTTGATTCGCCACGGCCAAGATTCGCGGCAACGGGCGCGTGGATGTCGAATCAGCGGCCATGCGTCTCACAGTACCGGATCGGTGTGATGTGTTCCACGTAGAACATCGGGGGAGTCCCACGGACTCCGTGTTCCACGTGGAACATTCTCAGCGGCGTTCGAGAATCGCGACGCCGGCCACAATCTCCCGAAGTTCCCACCCGGGCATTCCCCGCCACCGCGCACCGTCGGACCCTGGGGGTTCGCTCACCAACAGCAGTCCGGTGGGGGCAAGAAGGGGTGCCCCCAAGCGGGCGGTGTACTCCGGTGGACCAAAACCGCGACTGGTGACGGCGTCCCAGGTGCGGCCCGCAGCTTGAATGGGTAGGTCCTCCACGTCGGCTTCCACGACCTCAACGCGGTCACGAAGCCCCAGCCGGCCCACCAAGCGCACCAGGAGATCCGTGCGCTTGGCGCGGCGATCGACCAAGGTGAGGGCGATGTCCGGCCGGGCCATCGCGATCACCAGCCCGGGGTCGCCGCCACCCGAGCCCACATCAATCACCGTCCGTACCTGCGGCGGCAGAGCCTGGACGAAGCCCAAGGAGTGGTCCACGACCTCCTCGAGTGGTCGGTCCCCCAACATGCCGATGCGCTGGGCCTCGCCCAGCGCATCGATCAGTCGTGCTCGATTGTCGGAGGAAAGAGCCGACATCAGCCTTCGTTGGCGGCCGCCGGGGTGATGACCACGCGGCGGTTGGGGTCCTCGCCCTCGGAATGGGTGGCGATGTCGGTGCGACCGTTCAGGGCGTCGTGCACGATCTTGCGGTCGGACGACGGCATGGCTTCCAACGCTCGCGCGGTACCCGTCGACACCACGTCGTCGGCCACCTGATTCACGAAACGTCCCAAGGCCTCCTTGCGCTTGGCTCGATAGCCACCCACGTCGATTCGCAACCGGGTGTCATGATCGCCCATACGGCGTTGGGCCACCACGCGGGTGATGTCCTGAACCGCCTGCAGGGTGCTCCCCCGCGGGCCGACCAACAGACCCAAGTCGTTGCCGTTCAGATGGACTTCGATGTCGTCGCCGTCGATCACCGAATTGGTGGTGGCTGATGCGCCGAGTGCCGAGGCCAGTCCCAACAGGAACTTCTCGGCTTGGGCTGCCACCTCGGCGGGGTCGGCGGGAGGGCCTTCGGGGCGCTCACGGCGGGGGCGATCGGTGTTGTCGGTCATCTTCTTCTCCTGCTTCTGAGGCTTCTGGCGGGGCGAACGGTTGTCGCCCGATCGCTCGTTGGAGCCCTCCTCGCGGGGCGCCCCCTCACGACGGCGACCCCGATCCCGGCGGTCATTCTTGGCTCGTGGCGACTTGGGCTTCACGCGCGCCCGCACACGAGCCTCGCCGCGAACACGGCCGAAGAGGCCCGGCTTGGGCTCCTCGAGGATCTCGAACTCGGCGTCTTCGTCAGCAACGCCCAAGCGGTCCAAGGCGATGCTCTTGGCCTCTTCGACGGTTTTTCCGGTGGTTTCCACCCATTCCATGGGTCACTCTTTTCTCGGTTGGGTCAGGGGCGCGGGGGCTTGGGGTGCCGGGACTTGCCCGCTGACGGCTTGGGACGATTCGGGGGAGTGGGCTTGCCTTTGCCCGGGGTCGAGCCCGACTTGGGCGGGGTCACTCGCTTGCTGGAGGTGGGCTTGGGTGCCGACTTGGGTTGTTCTTTGCCCCGTGCGGCGTCCTGCTTCAGTTGGCTGAACAGGCCGGTTCCGCCACCGTCCTTCTCGGCCATTTCGCGGGCCTTGACGCTGGCGGCCTGAGCCTGCTTGCCCAAGGATTCGTCTCCGCGGTAAAAGCGCCGAGTGATGTAGCTCTGCTGGGCGATGCGCACGAGGGTCTGGGCGATGTAGTAAAACACCAGCGCAACAGGGAAAAACAGCTGAAAGACGCCGAAGAAAACCGGCAGGTACTGCATCACTTTTTGCTGAGTCGCCGACATGGTGGGCGAGACCGTGCGCGAGGCGATCATGCGCTGCTGCAGGAAGTACAGACCCATGAGGGCGGCCACCAACAGGGCATAGATCACGCCGGTGGCCGCGTTGTCCTGAATGGCCTTCACCGGGGTGAGTGACAGGTCGAGGCCGAACGACAGCATCTCTTTCTGACCCGCGAGGCTCTCGTACAACTTGCTGGATTTGCTGATGTAATCGGGGTCGATCAGACCCATGGCATCCTTGTTCGTGAGCCCATGAAGCACTCGGAACATGATGATGAAGATGGGCATTTGCGCAAGTAGTGGCAGACAAGATGCCAGTGGATTGACTTTGTGCTCTTGGTAGAGCTTCATCATCTCTTCGTTCAACTTCTGTCGATCGTTGCGATATTGCTGCTGCAAACGACGCATTTCGGGTTGAACGCGTTGCATCTCGAGCATCGACTTGGTGCTCTTCAGGGTCAACGGGAAGATCAACATCATGATCACCAGGGCGACCAACGAAATCGAGAAGATGTGGTTGCTGGTGAGTTCGTAGAACTGGCTGATCAGCCAGGCCGCGGCTTGGAACATGTCAGGACGCCCCTTGTTTCTGATGGATGTGATGCGAACGAGAGTGATGGTCGTGTGGCTCGGGAACGGGGTCAAAGCCTGACGGACCGAAGGGTCGACAACGGCTCAAACGGCGCACACTGAGCCAGGTGCCCCGACCCGCACCGTATTGCGTGACGGCCTGCTTGGCGTATTCGGAACACGACGGCGTGAACCGACACGGGGACGGACGGCCCTCACGGCTTTTTTGATACCAATCAATGGATTTGAGCAGGAAAGATTTCATAACGAGATTCGAGCTTGGAGATCAGCGACGCTGGTGCGCAGGCGGGCAAAGGACACCTCGTGGGCGGGCCGGGTGAGACCGAACACGTAGAGACCCGGCGGGAGTGTCGTGCTTCGCAGAGCTTCGCGACATCGCCGACGGGCCCGATTGCGTTCGACGGCGATTCCGGACTGCCGACCGATCGCGAAGGCCACCCGGGGCCCATCAAGTGAGGGGTCCACGACCATGGTGCACCAGAGGACTCCACTGCGAAGGCGAGTTCCCTCTCGACGAAGTCGAGCGAACTCGTCGCGGCTGTGGAGACGACCGATCAAGCCGACAGCCGCTTGCGACCCTTCAGGCGCCGAGCCTTGAGAACCGCTCGCCCGGCGCGGGTGGACATGCGCGCGCGGAAGCCGTGCTTGACCGACCGGCGCTTCTTGTTGGGTTGATACGTACGCTTCACGACAGACTCCTCGATTCCTGGTGACGACCAATGCAGGCGAGAAACACCAGGTAGTGGCCACTATTTAGCCCTCCCGAGGTCGGCGGCGGCCCGACGGGACCGACCCCGATTTCGGGTGCAAACGGCAAGGCTAAGGGGACGAGGTCGCCGAGGGCAACATGGTCCCCCAATCCCGACTTTTCGCTCACTATCCACAGGGTGCTAGGGTCTCCGATTCCGGTGCCACACCCTGTGGATTTGGTGCCGACACGGTCACACACACCACAGCCGGGGGTTGTCCACACCATGTGGACACGGTTGTGGATGGGGAAGTACGAAAGGCACGGAGTCGCTGGTGGAAGAGGCAGAGAACATGTGGACAGCGGTGTCCCTCTCCCTGCGCGCCCAGGTGTCCGACGCCGTCTGGTACTCGACGTTCAACGACGTGCACGCCTTGGGGGTCACCGAGGACACCCTGCGATTGGCGGTGCCGAGCGGAACGGTGCGCGACAAGATCCTGTCTCGTTACTACCCGATCGTGCTCGATGCCATGGCCGAGGCCGGCGCCGGGTCCCGCAACCTGGTCGTCGAGATCGTGGCCCCCGACACCGCGGTCATCGACGTCACCCCCACCTTGGCGGTGCGACCCACCGAAACGGTCGTGGTCAAGGGACCCGAGCCCGACGGTTCGTCGATCGCCGACCGAGCCGGATTGAACCCGCGTTACACCTTCGAAACCTTCGTGCGCGGAGCATCGAACAGCTTCGCCCTGGCCGCCGCGCAACGGGTGGCCGAGACCCCGGCCCGTTCCTACAACCCGCTGTTCATTTACGGATCGGCTGGTCTGGGCAAGACGCACCTGTTGCACGCCATCGGGCACTACGTCCTCCAGAACTACAGCCACTATCAGGTGCGATACATCTCGACGGAGACCTTCCTCAACGAATACGTCGACGGCATCCGAAACAACTCGATCGCCAATTTCAAGCGTCGCTACCGCGACATCGACGTTCTGCTCATCGACGACATCCAGTTCATGGAGGGCAAGGAGGGGTTGCAAGAGGAGTTCTTCCACACCTTCAACGCCCTCCACGGCGCCAACAAGCAGATCGTCATCTCCTCGGACCGCGTCCCCGACGCCATCCCGAACCTGGAAGAGCGCCTGATCGGCCGCTTCCGTTGGGGTTTGATCACCGACGTGCAGCCCCCGGATCTCGAGACCCGCCTCGCGATTCTGCGCAACAAGACCGAGCGGGAGGGCACCCACGTTCCCGCCGACGTCCTGAACTTCATCGCCTCGCGCGTCACCAGCAACATTCGTGAACTGGAGGGCGCCCTCATCCGTGTGAGTGCCTACGCCAGTTTGAACCGTGTCGACATGACCGTGGGCCAAGCCGAGCGGTTGCTCGAGGACCTTCTTCCGGATTCGGCACCCAAGCACCGGACCGACGAGGAGTTGTTGGCCGAAATCGCCCGGCTCCTCGGGCACAGCGTGGAAGCCCTGAAAGGCAAGAGTCGCCAGCGACCCTTGGTGGCCGCTCGTCAGGAAGCGATGTACGTCTTCCGCGAACTCACCGACTTGTCCTATCCCGCCATCGCGCGCCTCTTCGGAGGCCGTGATCACACCACCGTCATTCACGCGGTGGAGAAGATCCAACGATTGATGATGGAACGCACGCAAACCTTCGACCAGGTGACCATGTTGGTCAAGAACCTGAAGTTGGACTGAGGGGATCCGACTGATGAGCCGCGTGTGGACATCGTGTGCGCATCGTGTTGATGCGCCTGTGCACGGGGCCGGGTTATCCCCCGACACACCCCGCTGTCACCATGTGGCTGTGCGCGGCTGTGTACAAGCCGACACACCCCGAACCATGTTCTACGCTGGACGGACGCGTGTTTGTCCACAATCCACAGCGCTTATTACTAGAACTATCTTGAAGCATCACCGAACGATGACAACAACCCACCGAGCCCATCGAGCACAAGGAGCCCAGTCGTGAAGTTTCGTTGCGAACGCGAGGTGCTGAACGAAGCCTTCAACGCCACCAGTCGTGCCGCGAGCAATCGAGGCACCAACCCGACGTTGTCGTGCGTGCGATTGGTGTTGGCCGGTGAGTCATTGCGCGTCACCGGAACCGACGGCGATCTCACCATCGACTCGTCCATCACCGTCTCCAATGGCAAGGACGGCGTGGTATTGGTTCCGGGAAAACTCATCGCGGACGTCGTGAAGTCGTTGCCGTCGGGAGCAGTCGATTTCGAGGTGGTCGAAGACAAAGTCGAGATCTCGGCCGGGCGGGTCAATTTCAACGTCCCCATCGGTGCCGGTGACGATTTCCCGAAATGGTCCGGCACCGTTGGTGAAGGGGCACCGATGTCGGCGCCCGAATTCGCCGAGGCGTTGCGTCAGGTGGTGCGCGCCGCCAGTACCGACGACGCGCGGGGGGTCTACACGGGTGTCTTCATGACCGGGGTCGACGGCAAGTTGCGCATGGTCGCCACCGACTCGTACCGCATGGCCATCCGTGACATCGACGCCAGTGTCATTCCCGACGGCAAGAGCGTGGTCGTGCCGGCCCGCGCCCTCAGCGAACTTTTGCGCTTGTTGGATCGCCAGGAGCGTGTCTCGATGAACATCACCGAGAACGATGTGACCTTCGAGGCCGGTAGCACCCGTTTGGTGACCCGCTTGCTCACCGGTTCGTTCGCCGACTATCAGCGGTTGATTCCACCGAATCTTCCCAACACCCTCACCGTGGCGCGCGAACCGCTCACCGAGGCCATTCGTCGCGTGAAACTGGTGGCTCGTGATCCCATTGGTACGCCGCTGCGCATGCAGATTTCGGGTATCGCGGTGACCTTGCGCATGATCACCCCCGACAACGGCGAGGCCACCGAGCAGATCGACGCCACGCACGCCGGCAACGACATCGAGATCCGCTTCAACAACGAAATGTTGACGCAGGGCCTCGAGGCCTGTGGCACCGACGATGTCACCATTCAGACGAGCGAGCCCAGCAAACTCGCGGTCATCAAGGGTGTGGGTCAGCCGAACTTCACGTATCTGTTGATGCCACTGAAGTCGTGATGATCGTCGAGCAACTTCAGCTCGTCGACTTCCGCAACTACACATCGGCCGCGTTCGACCTGACGCCGGGCGTGACCGCCATCGTCGGACGCAACGCGCAAGGCAAGACGAACGTGGCCGAAGCCATGGCCTTCCTCGCCACCCTCGACAGTTTTCGTCAGAGTCCCACCGCGGCTCTCGTTCGCGAGGGCGCCGAGTTCGCCACCATTCGCGCCACGGTGAGACACGCCGACGGGCGCGACATGTTGGTCGAAGTGCAGATACAACGGCAGGGTCGCGTGAACGTGCAAGTGAATCGACAACGCTTGGCCCGCACCCGTGATCTGCTCGGGGTACTGCGCGTCACGGTGTTCTCTCCCGACGATCTGGAGTTGGTGAAGGGGGGCCCGGGCGAACGACGACGACTCGTGGACGAAACCCTCGCGTCGCTGGCCGTGAAAAACGACGCGCGACGACTCGAACTGGACCGCATCGTCAAACAACGCAACACGCTGTTGCGACAAGCCGGTGGGCGTCTGTCCGACGACGTGGCGTTCACCCTCGACGTGTGGGACCAGAAACTCGCCGAGGTGGGGGACCAGATCGGTCAGGACCGGGCCACCCTGGTGGCCCAGATGCAACCGGTGGTGGAAGAGGCGTATCAGCATCTGGCCGGCGCGCCCCTGGCGGTGTCCCTGGTGTACGAACCGTCGTGGCGTCGAACCGGGTTGGCGGCGGCGTTGGCGGCCGCCCGCACCGATGACGTACGCCGCGGGGTGTCCACCGTGGGTCCGCACCGCGACGACGTGGACTTTCATCTGGGGGCCTTGCCCGCGCGAACCCACGCCAGTCAGGGCGAGATGCGTTGTCTGGCGCTGTCGCTGCGTTTGGCCGCCCATCGTCTGATCTCGCAAACCACCGGCATGACACCGCTCTTGGTCCTGGACGACGTCCTGAGCGAACTGGATCCCGAGCGATGCACGGCGTTGCTGGGCCACCTCCCGGCGGGTCAGGTGGTCATCACCACCGCCAGCACCCTGCCCCCCGCGGCCCGGCCCGACCGGGTGTTGCGGATCGAAGGAGGCGCCATGGTTGGCGCCGTGGGAACCGAGGCTCCGGGCCCATGAGCACCGAACCGCGACCGTTGGCGGCGGGCATCGAACGACTGCTGCGTTCGTTTCGTCAGGGCGACCGCGAGACCACGGTGACGGTCTTTTCCCGGTGGGCGGAGTTGGTGGGCGAGCCCGTGGCCCAGCACGTGCGACCCCTCAAGTTGGACGCCGGAGTGTTGGTCGTCGAGGTGGACGACCCCGCGTGGGCCACCCAGATGAAGTTCCTCGAAAGCGACCTCCTGGAGCGGCTCCGAACGGCGGGAAGTGGACCGGTGGAACGCCTCGAAATTCGGGTCCGTCGACGCCGGTGAAAACCCACGTTTTCCCAGCATAAATGGGTTGAATTGCCACGTCCGTAGCACACCCAGCGACTAAGGTTTTTCTGTTGTGTCACGTCGGTTCGTGGCCCGCCCACCCACCCGACTTTTGCCCGTCCAACAGAGGAATCCGTGTCCACCAAGAGCTCCACCACCGCCACCGCTGATTACGGCGCCAAAGACATCCAAGTACTCGAAGGCCTGGACCCGGTTCGCAAGCGCCCGGGCATGTACATCGGCTCCACCGGCCTCGCTGGTCTCCATCACTTGATCTGGGAAGTCGTGGACAACTCGGTCGACGAGGCCATGGCCGGGCACTGCGATCGCATCGGGGTGTCGCTGCTGGCCGACGGCTCGTGTCGCGTCGACGACAACGGCCGCGGCATCCCCGTCGACCCGTACCCATCGGGCCCGCACAAGGGCAAGAGCGCGGCCGAAGTGGTGCTCACGGTGCTGCACGCGGGCGGAAAATTCGGTGGTGAGGGCTACAAGGTCTCCGGCGGTCTGCACGGCGTCGGCGTGTCCGTGGTGAACGCATTGTCCAAGCGGGTGCACCTGCAGATCGACCGCGGCGGAAAGCGCCACGAGATGGAATTCGTCGACGGCGGAAAGCCGACGGGCAAACTGTCGGCCACCGGCGACACACCGGCACGCGGGCGCAAGAACGGCACCACCGTCACGTTCCTTCCCGATCCGACGATCTTCGCCTCCGAAGGAACCGAGTTCGTGGCTCGTACGGTGTTGGAACGCCTGCAAACCATGGCCTTCCTCAACCGCGGTCTCGAGATCGTCTTCAAGGACGAGCGACCCGGCAAGGAACAAGAGGTCACGTTCCAGTACAAGGGCGGCATCGTCGACTTCGTGAAGCACCTGAACCAGTCCAAGGAGGCCTTGTTCAGCAAGGTCGCGCACTACGAGGACGAGGACGAGGGGCAGATGCTCGACATCGCCTTGCAGTGGAACACCGGCTACCACGAGGGCATCCACGGTTACGCCAACGGCATCAGCACCATCGAAGGCGGAATGCACGTGGAGGGTTTCAAGACCGCCCTCACCAGTGTGGTGAACAAGTACGCCAAGAACCGCGGCTTGCTGAAGGAGAAGGACGACAACCTCCTGGGCGAGGACATCCGCGAGGGCATCACCGCCATCATCTCGGTGAAGTTGTCCGAGCCCCAGTTCGAGGGTCAGACCAAGGCCAAACTCGGCAACGTCTCCATGCGGTCGTTCGTGCAGAAGGTCACCAACGAACGGCTCGCCGAATGGCTCGACGAGAATCCCACCGAAGCCAACAAGATCGTGAAGAAGGCCCAGGCGGCGGCGCAGGCGCGCGTGGCGGCCAAGAACGCCCGCAACGCCGTGCGCCGCAAAACCGCCTTGGCCGGTGCCGGCATGCCCGACAAGTTGAAGGATTGCACCAGCGGTAATCCCGACGAGAGCGAGATCTTCATCGTCGAAGGCGACTCCGCCGGTGGCACCGCGCTCGACGCGCGCGACCCGCGCACGCAGGCGATCCTGCCCATTCGCGGAAAGATCCTGAACGTCGAGCGCGCTCGTCTCGACAAGATGTTGAAGAACAACGAGGTCACCGCGTTGGTCACGGCCATCGGCGGCGGCGTGGGCGACGAGTTCGACGCGGCCAAAGCCCGCTACCACAAGATCATCATCCTCGCCGACGCCGACGTGGACGGCAGCCACATCCGCACGTTGTTGCTGACCTTCTTCTTCCGCCAGATGCGCCCACTGGTGGAGGCCGGGTACGTGTACATCGCGCAACCGCCGTTGTATTCGACCGAAATCGGCAAGGAGAAGATCTATCTCAAGGACGACCTGGCCAAGAACCGGTTCCTCGAGGAGCACCCGAACCACAAGAAAGAGTTCCAGCGACTGAAGGGTCTGGGCGAAATGGACTGGGAGGAGCTGCGCAGCACCACCATGTCCGACGTCACCCGAACGCTGCTGCAAGTGACGGTCGAAGAAGCGGCCTTGGCCGATGAAGTGATGGGCGTGCTCATGGGCGACGACGTCGAGAGCCGCAAACACTTCATCCAGACCAACGCCAAAGACGTGAGGTTCCTCGATATCTGATGGCCAGCAAGAAGACACCCCCGACCACCCCCGACGAGGGTTCGACCCCCGAAGAACCCGTCATCCCCGTGCAGCCCGTGGCGTTGCAGGACGAGATGGAGCGTTCGTTCCTGGACTACGCGATGTCGGTCATCATGGCTCGCGCTCTACCCGACGTGCGCGACGGACTGAAGCCGGTACACCGCCGCATCATCTGGGACATGGACGAACAGGGTTTCCGACCCGATCGCCCGTTCGTGAAGTCGGCCCGCGTCAGCGGCGACACCATGGCCAAGTACCACCCGCACGGTGACAGCGCCATTTACGACGCGTTGGTCCGCATGGCACAACCGTTCTCGTTGCGTCACCCGCTCATCGACTTCCACGGCAACTATGGCTCACCCGACTTCGGTCCGGCCGCCAGCCGTTACACCGAATGTCGCTTGCACCCGTTGGCCATGCATCTGTTGGCCGACATCGACGAGAACACCGTCGACATGGTGGCCACGTACGACGGCTCGCGCGAGGAACCCACGGTCCTTCCCTCGCGCTTCCCGAACCTTTTGGTGAACGGCAGCCAGGGCATCGCGGTGGGCATGGCCACCAACATTCCACCGCACAACCTGGGCGAGGTCATCGACGCGTGCGTGCACGTGTTGGCCAACCCCGACGCGTCCAACGACGACGTGATGGGCATCGTGAAGGGACCCGACTTCCCGACCGGTGGAGTCATCTTGGGCAAGTCCGGCATCAACGACGCGTACCGCACCGGTCGCGGAAGCATCAAGATGCGCGCGACGGCGGCCATCGAGGAAACCAAGCGCGGCGGCATGCAGATCGTCGTCACCGAACTTCCGTATCAGACCAGTTGCTCGGCGATCGCCGGCCGTATCCAGGAACTGGTTGACAACGGCGAACTCGACGGCATCGCCGACGTGAACGACGGATCATCCGGCGGAAAGACCAACCTCACCATCACCCTGAAGCGCGACGCCAATGCCAACGTGGTGTTGAACAACCTCTTCAAGCAGACCCAACTGCAAACCAGCTTCGGTGTGAACATGGTGGCGCTGGTCGACGGAGTACCGCGCCAACTGACGTTGATCGATGCCATCAACGGCTACATCCGCCATCAAATCGAGGTGCTCACCCGTCGCACCGAGTACCGACTCGACAAAGCCCAACGCCGCCTGCACCTGCTCGAGGGACGCATCAAGGCCCTCAACGTCATCGACGCCATCATCAAGTTGATCCGTGAGAGCGAAGACGCCGGAGCGGCCAAGGCCGCACTCATGGCCAAGCCCTACGAGTTCAGCGAAGTCCAGGCCATCGACATCCTCGACATGCAGCTGCGTCAACTCACACGTTTGTCGCGCATCGACCTCGAGGCCGAGATCGCCCAGCTGAACGAGAAGATCGCCGAATTCCAGTCGATCCTGGCCGACGACAAGAAGTTGCGCGGCGTGATCACCGACGAGATGCTGGAGATCAAGAACGAGTTCGCCACGCCGCGCGTGTGCCCCATCACGTTCGAAGCCGGCGAGATGAGCCTCGAGGATCTGGTGGACGACACCGAGCTCGTCGTCATCATGACCGAGGCGCAGTACGTGAAGTCCGTGGCCGCCAGCAACTTCCGCAACCAGCAACGTGGCGGAAAGGGCGTGTCGGGCGCCCGGTTGAAGAGCGAGGACGTGGTGAAGCACGTCATCTTCACCACCGCCCACGCCTATCTGTTGTTCTTCTCGAATCGCGGTCGCGTGTATCGCCTGCGCGCTCACGACCTCCCCGAACGCGAACGCGCCGCCAAGGGCGTCCCCATCGTCAACTTGCTTCCACTGCAGATCGGCGAGACCATCGAGGCCATCATCGACACGCGCTCGTTCGACGCCGAGCGCTTCTTGTTCTTCGCCACCCGCGAGGGTGTGGTGAAGAAGACCGCCTTCGACGAGTACGACAACGGCCGTCGCGACGGACTGATCGCCCTCAATCTGCGCGAGGGCGACGAGCTGATGCGTGTCATCGTCACCACGGGCAACGATGACATCTTCATGGTGAGCAAGTCCGGTATGACCATCCGATTCTCGGAAACCGAGGTGCGCGCGATGGGACGTGCCGCCGCCGGTGTTCGAGGAATGAAGTTGCGTCCCGGTGATCAGGTGGTGTCCGCCGACCTGGCCCGAGATGACGCCGCCATCCTCATGGTCACCGAAGCGGGCTACGGCAAGCGCACGCAACTGGACAAGTTCCGACGCCAATCGCGTGGTGGCATCGGTGTGCGTGGCATCCAGGTGCGCGAAAAGAAGGGATACGTCGTGGCCGCGTTCATGGCGGGCATCGACGACGAAATCGTGGCGGTCTCGTCGGGTGGCACCACCATCCGTACCGACGTGCGCACGATCTCGTCTCAAGGCCGAGCCGCATCGGGCGTGAAGGTGATGACGGTCGAGCCCGGTCAGCAGGTCACCTCGGTGGCGCTGATTCTGGCCTCCGAGGACGAGTGATCCCGTCCACCCTGATGGCCATCGCTCTCGCGGTGGCGACCCTGGGAGGATTGACGATGGTCAACGGGCACGACGTCGCGACGCGACGCGGACAAGCCATTGCCGACGCGGTGGCCTTGGCCGGAGTCGTTGGCGGAGTGGATGCGGCCACGGAGGTCGCACGCCGGAACGCGTCGACGCTCGTGTCGATCGACTGGTCGGGCGCCGAAAGGTCGTCCACCGTGACCGTCGAAGTTCTCGTCGACGGTGATGGGACCTTCCGTTCCGACGCCATCGGTGGTTGACGCGACACCGACGCGACCCGACCGTGTTCTACGCTGAGCGTGTGGGCACCGACGACTCTCGACCCGATGTCGACGATCCGCGACGTGACGACCCCTTCTTCATCGTGCCGGCGGTGCTCCCCGACGACGAACCAGTTCGGCCCGTCCAGGCCGCGACCGTTCGAACGACGGTGCGTCCGCAAACCCCTCCGCCCCGCGCGGTGGTGTTCGAGCGTCGACCCGTGCGGCGAACCACCCGCGTCATCCGGCACGTCGACGCCTGGAGCGTCTTCAAGGTGGCACTCGTTTTTCATGTCGTGCTGTACTTCACGTTGCTCCTCGCCGGTGTGCTGTTGTGGAACGTGGCCAATGCCACCGGCACGGTCGACAACGTGGAGCGCTTCCTCGAGAGTTTCGGATGGGAGTCCTTCGAGTTCAAGGGGGGCGAGCTCTTTCATCAGGCATGGATCCTCGGGCTGTTCCTCGTGGTGGGCCTGACCGGTCTGGCGGTCCTGATGGTGACCACCTTCAACCTCATCACCGACCTGGTGGGTGGGGTGCGGGTGACCGTGTTGGAAGAGAAGCCGGATCCGACGCCCAAGAAGCCCCGCACGCGCGGTTGAGGGTTCGGATCGTGCGCCGATAGGGTGGCAAACCGCTGGGGCTATAGCTCAGTCGGTTAGAGCGCATCCCTGATAAGGATGAGGTCACAAGTTCGATTCTTGTTAGCCCCACCAACCCAGCCCGCCGGTCACTTGTCGGCGACCACCGGTTCACGCAGGTGCAACGGCTCGACCGCTTTCTTCTTGCGGCGCGCACCGATGTTGAGGACCTCGACGAACACCGAGAACGTCATCGCGGCGTAGATGTAACCCTTGGGGATCTTCTGACCGAAGCCCTCGGCGATGAGGGTGGTGCCGATGAGCAACAGGAAAGCCAGCGCCAACATCTTCACCGACGGGTGCGCGTTGACGAAGGTGTAGATCGCCTTCGACGCGGCCAACATCACGACGACGGCCGACACGATGGCGATCACCATCACCCAGACGTAGGTGGTCATGCCCACCGCGGTGATCACCGAGTCGATGGAGAACACCAGGTCGAGCAACATGACCTGGCCGATGACCGCACCGATCGTGGGTGCCACCTTGCCCGAGGTCTCGCCTTCGTCGCCCTCCAACTTGTGGTGAATTTCCTTGGTCGCTTTGTAGATGAGGAAGAGTCCACCAGCCAGCAGGATCAACTCCTTGCCACTGAAACCGATCGTGCCGACGGCGAAGAGTTCCTTCTTCAGGGTGATGACCCAGCCCACGGCCAACAGCAGCAACACGCGCATGCCTCCCGCGGCCAGCAAGCCCACCTTGCGGGCCTTGTCTTGCTCCTCGGGCGGCAACTTCGAGGCCAGAATCGAGATGAACACGACGTTGTCGACGCCGAGCACGATCTCGAGGGTGAGCAGTGCCGCCAAGGCACTCCATGCGGTGGGGTCGGAGATCCAATCCATGGCGACCCACGGTATTACACCCCACCGAGGGGAGAGGGGGACGGGGGGTAGATTGTCCTCATGAAGATGCTCCGTCGAGCCATCGCGGCCATCACCCTCACCGGAATCGCCGCGGCCGTTCTGCGCATTCGCGGCAAGGGTGGCGTACCCCCCGAACGTGGTGGTTGGCGCGAACTCACTCGACCTCCGTCATGAGCGACACGTCGGTCGCGGTGGTGGGCCTCGGTGTCGTCGGCGCGAGGGTCGCCCGACAACTCACGTCGTCGTCCATCCCCGTGCTCGTTCACGATCGACGCGCGGACCTGCAAAACGTCACGGCTCGGGCCCTGAAGGCCGGAGAAATCGACAGCGCGATCGACCTGCATCCGGGTGAAACGTCGGTGGTGGTGTTGGCCACCCCGTCGCGCCAAGGAACTCTGACTCGTCGGCTCGTCGAGCGCGGACTGAACGTCGTGTGCACCAGTGACGACGTGGAGGACGTGCGGGACTTGCTCGAACTGGACGGCGTCGCTCGGGCCAACAACGTGTCGATCGTCGTCGGAGCCGCCGCGAGCCCCGGTCTGTCAGGCTTGTTGGTGGCCGAGTTGGCGTCGCGCGTCGACGTCATCGACGAAATCCACGTCGGAGTGCACGGAACGGGTGGTCCGGCCTGCGCTCGTCAACACCACCGCGCCCTGGCCGGCGACGCACCCGGATGGCACGACGGTGAATGGATCTCTCGACCCGGCGGAAGCGGACGCGAATTGTTGTGGTTCCCCGAACCAATCGGCGGCCGCGATTGTTATCGCGCGGAATTGGCCGACCCGCTCACGTTGCAACGCGCGTTCCCGTCGGCGTCGCGAATCAGTGCGCGCATGTCGGCCACACGGCGCGATCGTCTGACCGCGCGCCTGCCGATGATGTCGCCACCCCACGCCGAAGGTGGCATCGGTGGGGTGCGCGTCGAGATACGTGGTTCGCGGGGCGGGGAGCGGCGCACCGAAGTCGCCGGCACGGCCGAACGCACCGGCATCATCAGCGGCGCGATGGCTTCGGCGGCGGCGGTGTCGGCGTTGTCGTCGGCGTTGCCCGTCGGCGTCGTGGTGTTGGGTGCTCCGGGCGTGCCCAACGGTGCGATCCTGGACGATGTAATCAAGCGCGGCATCACCATCTTCGAGTACGTCGGATCGGGTGTCTGAACGTGTCGACCGTCGACGTTCACGAGATCGCCCATCGTCGACTGGCCGCGGTCGATCAGCGCTACTCCGACGGGCGCCGCCAACTGGTCGAGGTTCTGCGGGATTCCGCTCATCCGATGATCGCCCCCGAGATCGTCGACGCCGCGCGTGACCTACCCCAGAGCAGCGTGTACCGAAATCTCGCGGTTCTGGAATCGGCCGGGGTCGTGGTGAAGGTGCTCACCAACGGAGATCACGCCGCGTTCGAGTTGGCCGAGGAACTGAAGGGACATCATCACCATCTGGTGTGCGTCTCGTGTGGTCAGGTGCTCGACATCGCCATCCCGGAGAAGGTGGAACGGTTGCTGGACGAAAGTCTGGCGCCCACCGCGGCCCACGCCGGGTTCGTGCTCACCGGGCATCGCCTCGACTTACTCGGTCGCTGTGCTCAATGCCGGTGAGTTCTCGAGTCGATCGAGTCGAGCCGAGAGTGATTCCAGAACCTTGGTGAGCCGCTCGATCTGCTCGCTCAATTCCTCGACGTCGAGATGGTCCCGGAGATCCTGGGTGGTGACCATGTCGGTCAATGACACGCGGACACTGGCGATCTCGCGAGCCAGGAATTCGGTGTCGGCTTGGGTGCGTTCGGCCACGCGCCGATCGACCTCGGCTTGCGCGCGGTCACGAGCCTCTTGACGATTCTGGGCGAGCAGGATCAACGGCGCGGCGTACGAGGCCTGCAACGACAGCACCAAGGTGAGCAACACCAACCCACGACCCCAAGGGTCGAAGCGGAAGGAGTCGGGCACCGACACGTTGTAGAGAATCCACGCGATGATGGTGAACGACTGCCACACGAGGAAGCGCGCGGTTCCCAGGGTGCGAGCGATGGATTCGGAGAATTGGCCGAAAGCGTCGTTGTCGTAGTGAGGGCCGAACCGACGTCGTTGACGGGGGACGGCCAGGTCATCTCGTCTGTTCATGGCGGACCCCCTTTCCTATCGAGCTGGTGTTTCTTGGCGTCGGCGCTGCCGCCAACCGGCGGGCAACGTTCGGTCGAGCACGTCGTCGACCGTGATGGCCCCGAGCAGACGATCGGCTTCGTCACACACGCCCACGGCGAGCATGTTGTACGAGGCCAAACGCTCGGCGACCTCGCGGTCGCTGATGTCGGGCTTGACGGTGGGCTCGTTCTCGAGACAACGGCCCAATTCCATACTGGGTGGCTCGCGTAGGAGCCGCTGAAAGTGAACCACACCGAGGTACTTGCCGGTGGGTGCTTTGTAGGGAGGACGGCAGACGAAGACCTGTGCGGCGATGGAGACCCCGCGTTCGGGATCACGAATCTGGGCCAACGCCTCGGCCACGGTGGAGTTGGCGCCGAGCACGATGATCTCCGGGGTCATCATTCCGCCCGCGGTGCCCTCTTCGTACGCGAGTAGTCGACGCATCATGGCGGCGTCCTCGTCGTCCATGGCCTCGAGGATGCGCGTTCGTTGTTCACCGGGCATCTCGGCCAGGAGGTCGGCGAGGTCGTCGACCTCCATCTCGTCGAGCACGTCGAGCAAACGGTCGAGATCGAGGCCCTCGATCAGACCCACCTGTTCGGCCTCGGGCAATTCCTCCAACACGTCGGCCAAGCGGTCGTCGTCCATGGCCTCGGCTAGCTGCCGACGTTGCGCCACGGGCAGGGAGCGAACGACCGCGGCCACGTCGGTGGGGTGCATGTCATGCAGACGCGCGGCCTCGGCGGCCATCTCGGTGGTGGCGGCGAAGAGGTGGGCGACCTCGCGCCAATCGACCAGACGATGACTGGGGCGGCGGCGCAACGCGGTGCGCTTGGCCAAGCGAACCTGAGCGACCTCCCAGCCGCCCGAACGCGAATCCACGCGCTCGCGCAAGGCGACGTCGCTGACGAATTCGTCGCCGACTCGCCGATCGATGATGTCGCGCCCCAACAGTTTTTCGCCGGGCTTGACCTTGAACGGATTCAGGTCGATGTCCCAACTGCGCAGTCGCGCGCCGTCGGCACCCAATTCGGCGACCCGCCCGGCGTTCACGAAAATGCGGCGCCGCTGGCTGGTGGCGGTGAAGCCCACCACCCGCGGGGTGCTTCCGGCATGGCCCGGCACCACCACGACGTCGTCGAGCCGGCCGATGTTGGCACCGCCCGCATCGAGCAACGGCAGGCGCGTGATTCGGAATGCGTAGATCAGGTCGCCGGCCATGGTGGCAGGCTACCGGTGAGGTCAGGACGAGGTGGCGGAGACGGAGCGGGCCACCGAGCCGTACCGCTCGAACCGCTCGGGATCGCGGGCCGCGTTGTAGAGAACGATCCGCGAGGCCAGCCCGTGATATCGATCGCGGAGCGCACCGGCCAGTCCGTCCCAGGTCGATTCGACCGCGAAAACGGCGAGGTGTTCGTCGGTGATCTGGGCCGCCATGCCGGAGAAGTCACCCGCCTTTTGCTTCTCACGAATTCGTGACGTCGTCCCGTCGAATCCGGCCTCGTCCCACACGAAGGCATAGTTCGGCGTGGATCCGTAGAAACTCAACATGGTGCGGGCATGTTCGCGTTCAGCATGACGTTCGGCGTCGGTGTCGCCGACGATGGTCATGACGGGGACGATGAGGTCGATCGTCGACGGATCACGACCAGCCGAACGCGCGCCCTCGGCCACGTTGGTCACCACGTGCCGTCGCAGATAGCCGGGTTCACCGATGGGGTGAACGTGCACTCCGTCGGCCACCTCTCCGGCCATGCGCAGCATCCACGGATTCACCGCCGCCACGTCGACCTTGGGATCCGGTGCGTCGATCCGACCCGGACTCCATTGGGGAGTGATGAACGAGAGATCGTAGAAGTCTCCGTGATGATCGAGGGGCGCACCCCGGAAGGCGGCGAAGCATGCCTTCACCGCCAGGATGTAGTCGCGCATGCGCGGACCCGGCCGGCTGAACTCCATTCCGTATCGCCGTTCGATGTGGGCCTTCACCTGCGTGCCGAGCCCCAGTCGAAAGAGGCCCCCGCTCGCCTCTTGCAACTCCCAGGCCGTCGAGGCCGTCACGAACGGGGAGCGGGGAAACGCCACCGCCACCCCCGTCGAAAGTTCCAGTCCCGGCGCGGCCAACGCGGCGGCGGCCACGTTGAGGAACGCCGTGCGACCGGCTTCAGTGAACAGCATTCCGGAGTATCCCGCATCCAGCGCGCGGCGGGCGAGGGGCCCGGTTTTCACCAACGGTTGCGGGGTGATCATCACGTCGACATGCACGATCGCAGAGTAGGTCACGGGGTGGACTAGAAAAGCCATGTCGGGCGGAGTCGTGTCGACGAAGGGGGAGATGATGAGCCAGGTCGCGGTGACGGCACTTCGGAGCGAGCACGCTCATGCGGTGCGGTTGATGAACGAATTGTCCGACGCTGAGTGGTCCGCTCCGTCGGGGTGTGTCGGTTGGCGCGTGCAGGACGTGTTCTGTCACATGGCCAGCGTCTTTCACTCCATCGCCGACCCGTCGTCGATCGATGGTGGCGACAGCCCGGACGTCGAACAGAACGCCGAGGTGCCGGTGCAGGCGCGCAAGTCCTGGACGCGCGCACAGGTGATCGCCGAATACACGGAGTGGAGCGAGAAGGGCATCGGTGCTCTCACGTTCATGAACAGCCCCGAGATGGCCGACACCGTGATTCCGTTGTCGAACCTGGGTTCGCACCCGATGCACCTGTTGGCCAACGCCATCGTGTTCGATCACTACTGTCACTTGCGACACGACGTGGGGCACTCGGTGCCCGCGGCCGCCTCGTTGCCCCGTGACGAAGCGGCACTGGCCGCCACGCTCGAGTGGATGTTGGCCGGCATCCCGCAGATGTGCGAACCGCAACTGCGCACCGCTCCTCGTCAGTCGGTGAACCTGGTGTTCGAGGGCCCGGCCGGAGGTTCGTGGATCCTGGCCCCCGGTGCGGACCTCTGGACGGTCACCGCGGGCCGTGACTCGTCCGCGCCCAGCGCCATCAGCAACGTGCACGACTTCATCTCGTGGGGCACCAAGCGCGCCTCGTGGCGCGCGAGCACACGACTGGAAGGGGAGAACGCCGACACGGTCGCCGTTCTCGACGCCATCAACGTGATCTGAGCGATTCGCTCAGGTGGTCGGCAACTGATCCTCGCGCACCCCGCCACCGGGCCGAAAGGTGCTGGATCGGTCATCGGCTTTGTCCTGCATTTGTTGCATCATCACACCCAGTTCCTGTGAGGCGCGTTCGTCGCCGAGGATCTTCTGCATCACGGCCGCACCGGCTCCGGCCATGAGCGCGGCCTGATTGTCGTTGAGGAACTTCTGCGAGTCGCGCATCCGCGTGGTGGAGCCGTTGATCTCGGGGATGACGTAGCGCGCCACCATGTCCCATGATCGAAGGGTGTTCTCGCGATTCGCCCAGTCGTGAGCGAAGCCGAGGACCACACCGAAACCACCGGTGATCTCCTGCAGGTTGCGAATGGCGGCCACCAGATCATCGGGTGTGCCGATGACCGCGCCACCACTGCTCATCATGTCCATCAGTTCCCACTTGTCGTCGACGTGTTGGGCACCGGGTCGACCGAGAGTCCAGACGTTGTATTCGTTGTGCCAACGCTGCAATCCGTCGACGGACTGCCGGCGCGCCTCGTCGCGGGTCTCGGCGATGTGGAAACTGAGCAACACCCGCCAGTGACGTCGATCGACGGTTTGTCCGTGCTTGGCCGCGGACTCCTCGGCGAACGACCATTGTGTGGGAAGAGCGGCCAACCCGGCGGTGCTGTTGGACGCGATCGACAACACACCGCAGCCGTACTTGCCGGCCAGCTGCATGCCCGAGGGTGACAACGTGGAGGCCGTGGCCATCGGGATGTTTTCCTGCACCGGCAACAATTGCAACTGGGCGTCGCGCAGGGTGAACCAGTCGCTCTCGTGGCTGAAGCGATCCTCGCCCCGCAACAGTCGGGTGATCACTCCCATGGCCTCGTCCTGACGATCGCGTTGCACCAACGGATCGATACCCAGGGTCCAGGCGTCGCTCGGAAGCGCGCCGGGTCCGGTTCCGAACATGGCGCGACCCTTGGTCATGTGGTCCAGTTGAACGATGCGCTGGGCGACGTTGAACGGATGGTGATAGGGAAGCGACACCACACCGGTTCCCAAACGGATGTTGTGGGTACGTTGTCCGGCGGCAGCGAGGAACATTTCGGGCGAGGCGATCATCTCCCAGCCGCTGGAGTGGTGTTCACCGCACCAGAACTCGTCGAATCCCAGACGGTCCAGGTGTGCGGCGAAGTCCAGATCACTCTGGAACTGGAGCGTGGGGTTCTCACCGACCGGGTGGTGCGGGGCGAGGAACGTTCCGAACTGCAGACGGGTCATGGCAACACTGTACGAGGTAGCCTCGGGGAGCCGACGAGGGGACGTAGCTCAGTTGGCAGAGCACCTGCTTTGCAAGCAGGGGGTCGTGGGTTCGATTCCCATCGTCTCCACCACGCGTGACGCGGATCGGGGGGTCATGTCATGAACGCATCGGAAATCATCACCATGTTCGGCTCGGTCGAGGACGACCAGAAGTACACGCGCCTGGTGGAACTGTTCACCGACGACGCGGTGTACTACGACCCCTTCGCCGGACCCCAGGTGGGGCGGGCGGCGATCCACGAGTTCATGTCCGAGATGGAGCGCGTGATTCCGGCCATGGGTGTGTACTTCTCGAATTGGGAGACCCGCGCCGATTCGCACACCGGGTGGTCACGGTGGGAGATGGTCGTTCCGGTGGGCGACACCAAGCACCCGATCCCGGGTCAGAGCCTGTACCGCTTGCGTGACGGCAAGGTGTGCTTCGTCGCCGACTACGTGGACCCGGTGGCGTACGGACGCATCCGTCCCGATCGTCGTCCGAATGCCGCGGCCGCGGCCGCGGTCCCCAAAGGGACCGATCGGCGGGGCTCGGCCGACCAAGCGGTGCGGAATTTTTGGCGGGATCGCGAGACGAGCTGGTCGCCACTGCCGGGCGGTTCGGTTCGTGTGGGCGACATCGCCACCGAGGACTCGGTGGCGTGGGCCCAATGGTCGTGCAACATCGACGGGCGACACGTGACCGGATGGACCTTGCACACCAGACCGAGGCCGAGGGCCATCACGACGACGGCCCAGGAGCCTGAGGCATCGTCACCCGTGGCCGGAAGAAGTTGTGGCGCGATGGTCGATGTGTCCGGCACGCTCGCGATGGTCGTCGTGGTCGTGCTCGTCGTCGTGCTCGTGGTGGTCGACGCCGTCAGACGGACGATGGGACCATGAATCCCGTTCGGCACGAACTCGTGACCACTGACGAGTATGCGACCGAGTTGGTCGAGGGCGACGTGACTCGCGTGTCCCGGGGTGAACTGCGCCGAGATGAGACCACCGGATCCGAATGTCGGGTCAGGTGAACCATCGGCGAGCAACCGGACGACCATGGGAGTGACCCCGGAACCCGAGGCGTAGGGATCGTCGTAGATGCCACTGATGACGAATCGCCCCATGTCGTCGACAACCACGGTCCAGAATCGGAAGTCGACCACACCCGAAGGAAGCGCCAGTTGATTGACCACACCGGGTGTGCCACACGTGTTGTCGATGGCGCCCAGCGCATCCAGACAGACGAGAGTGGCGACAAACCCCGTGCTTTCGTGAACTCCGACGGCGATCAACCCGTCGTTGGCGCGCATCGCTATCGAGTTGAACCAATCGGTGTTCACTCCGGTGCGAGTGAACCAACCAGCCGAGGCGAAGGAGGAGTCGAGTCGGCCGGCGTTCGTCAGTCGTCCAACCACGGCGTCATCATCCGTGCCGAGGTTCTGGATGCCCACGAAAAGAACGCGCCCCAGGGAGTCCACCTTCAGATCGGAGACTCTTCCCTCGCGGGTGCCGTCGGAGACGAACACCCCGTCATTTTGTGCACCAAAGGACGTGTCCAGTTGTCCCGATGATGTGAATCGAGCGACGGTCAATCGTGAGTCCCCGCCGTCGACCGGTGCAAACAAGGTGAGACCACCGACCACGATCCGATCATGATCACGGATGTCGACGGAGGAGAATCGGACGCCTCGTCGACTGATGAAGGACACGACCCCACCGGACCCAAAAGTGGGGTCCAATTGGCAAGTGGGTGTGTACTTCAAGATGAGCCCCTGCGGCTGGGAGCTCTCGATCGTCCCGACAACGATCGTGGAACCGTCGTCGAGCACGACCATGTCCGACGCGCTGACAGGATCGACACCGGCGAAAGACACACGGCCCGTACCTCCACAGCTGGGGTCGGGGCCGCCATCGACGGTGAACCTCATCAGCACCGTCGCGTCGTACGGTCCACCCGAACCGGCGGAATCGAAGTTGCCGATGACCTGCACACCGCTCGGTCCGTACGGCGACACGTGAGGGACGAAGTCGTAGTCGCTGCGTCCGATGCGCACGATTCCGGTGCCGCCCCACGACGTGTCGAGTCCGCCATCGTTCGCCATGGCGGCGCTGGCATTGCCGAGCCCCGCGACAACGACGACGAGGGACGCCAACAACTTCCTCATGAGCGCATTCTTCAGGCCGTGATCGCGAATGCCACCGCGGTGGCGTGACCCACGTTCAACGAATCGACATCGGAGACGATCGGGATGCGAACGCGTCGTGTCGCTGCCTGCAACGATGCCTCGCTCAGACCCGGTCCTTCGGCACCGAACAACAGTGCCAATGGGCCGAACGACCCAGACCCGATGCTCATGATGTTCTCGGCATCGGGGCGAGGGGTGAGGGCCCAACTCTCACCACCTCTCGCGGTGCACGCGTCGACGACCTCGTGCACCTCGGCGCGCACCACGGGCAGGAACAGCATCTCGCCCATCGACACCCGCACCGCGCGCCGGTAATACGGATCGGCGCACGTGGGGTTCAGAACGAGGGCGTCGATGCCGAAGGCACGGGCGGCCCGCGCGATCGCACCCAGGTTCTCGTGATCGTTCACGCCCTCCAGCACCGCCAGCCGATGTCGAGTGCCATTCTTCGGAGGCCGTCCGAGCACCGTGTCGAGGCTCAACGTCGTTGGCCGTCGGGCGGAGGCGATGACGCCTCGATGCAGGTTGAACCCCGCCGTCCCGGCCACGATCTCGGGCTCGGCCACGTAGATCGGACAGTTCAGGTGCGACAGCGAGGCCCCCATCGACTCCCATCGCTTGGGAGTGAGGAGAACGGAACGGATCTCCAGCGACGACACGGCCAGTCGCTGCACCACCGCTACTCCTTCGGCGATCAGGAACTCGTCACCCTCGACGGATCGGCGAATGTCGGCGTCGCGCAGGTGTCGGTAGTCGGCCAGTCGGGGATCGAGCGGATCCGTGATCGAGAAAATGTCTCCGTTCACCCGGACATTATGGGGGTATTCCACACCCACGTAACATGAGGCCCGCATGAACACCATCGTCATCGTCGGATCGTCGTTGGCCGGCCTGCGAGCCGCCGAAACCCTCCGTCAGGAGAAATTCGACGGTCGCATCGTGATGATCGGTGCCGAGGATCGGGCACCCTACGACCGTCCGCCGTTGTCGAAGAAGGTGTTGTCGGGGGAATGGGACGCGGACCGTGTGACGTTGCGCAAACCCGACGACCTCGCGACATTGAACCTGGAGTGGAAACTGGGGTCACCAGCGGTCGACCTGAACACCAGCGAGCGAACGGTCACCCTGGCCTCGGGTGAAACCATCGCTTTCGACGGTCTGATCATCGCCACGGGTGGAATCGTGAAGCGACTCCCGAACCAACCGACGTGGCGAGGCGTCCACACTTTGCGATCCCTCGACGATTCGCTCGCCTTGCGCGAGGAACTGGCTGACGGCCGACGAGTGGTGGTGATCGGTGCCGGATTCATCGGGTTGGAAGTGGCGGCCACGGCCCGTGGTCGTGGGTGCGAGGTGACGGTGCTCGAAGGGCTGGAGGCTCCGATGATCCGTGGCCTCGGGGCCGAGATGGGGCGCAATGCCGCATTGGTGCACGAGGACAACGGCGTCGGTCTGCGTTTCGGTGTGCGCGTGAGCGGACTGGTGGAGGGCGAACCGGGAGTCGTCGCCGGCGTGGCGTTGGAGACCGGTGAGGTGGTGCCGGCTGACGTGGTTCTGGTCGGAATCGGCGTCGCGCCTTCGACGGATTGGTTGACGACCTCGGGTCTGACGATCCGCGACGGTGTCGTGTGTGATCGCACGCTCAATGCCGGCGTGCGCGGGGTGTACGCCGCTGGTGACGTGTGCCGTTGGCACAATGACCTGTACGACCGTGAGATGCGCGTGGAGCATTGGACCACCGCTTCCGAACAAGGGGCGGCCGCGGCCCGCAATCTGCTCGCCGTGGCGCGAGGCGAGGAACCCAAGCCCTTCGTCGACGTCCCGTTTTTCTGGAGCGATCAGTTCACGGCGCGCATCCAGTTCGTCGGTCGATCCGAGGGCGGCGAGAACGCCACCATTGTCGTGGGCTCACCGGAGGAGCGTCAGTTCGTCGCTCTGTACGAGAGGGAGGGACGACTGGTGGCCGCTCTCGGTGTCAGTCGTCCGCGACAACTGATGCCTTTCCGCAAGCTCATCGGAGAGCGGGCCACCATGGAACAAGCAATGGAGTTGGTGCGCTCGTTTGTTGCAACCTGAACGATCTTCTGGGAAGATTCACCCGGGGAGGTGAGCGATGCCCAGACTCGATGCGGAACGCGTGGCGCTGTGGCGCAACTTCCAGGTGGCCGGCGAAGTCGTGTCGCGCATGATCGAGGCCGAGATGGCCGACGAGTTCCATTTGTCGCTCCCCCAATTCGATCTGCTGGCCGTTCTGGCGGCGAACGACGAACAGCTCCGTGTGAAGGAGTTGTGCGAATTGCTGGCGGCGGTTCCGAGCAGCCTCTCGCGTCGTATCGATTCGTTGGTCGAGCGGGGATACGTCACCCGTGAGCCGGCCCCCACCGAGGACGACAACCGAGCCGTCATGGTTCGTCTCACCCGCATGGGTCGACTGGTGTGGCGCGACGCGAACATCCTGTATCGCCGCGCCATACAGCGGGCATTCGCCAGCGACCTCTCCGAAGCCGACGTGGCCGCGATGGCGCGTGCGCTGGCCAAGATCGCTCCGTTTCGCTCCTGATTGGCGACGAGCGGGCGACACACAGCAGACTGTCGCCAATTCGAAACGAGGAGCCTTCCATGAACACCGCAGTGATCGTCGACGCCATTCGCACACCGTTGGGCAAGCGCAACGGCAAATTGAAGGAGTGGCACCCGGTCGACCTCATGGCCGAGGCCATGGGTGCCATGGTCGAGCGCAACGGATTCGATCCCGGTCTCATCGACGACGTCGTGATGGGTTGCGTGATGCAGGTCGGTGAGCAGTCGACGAACGTGGCGCGCAACGCCGTGCTCGCAGCGGGTTGGCCCGAGGGCGTCCCCGGTACCACGATCGATCGTCAGTGCGGATCATCGCAGCAGGCCGCGCACTTCGCCGCACAGGGCGTGATGGCGGGCGCCTACGACATCGTGGTGGCCGCCGGTGTCGAAGTGATGACACGTGTGCCCATGGGCTCGGCGATGGCCGACGGAAAGTACGGCTGGCCGTTTGGCCCCCGAGCCGTGGCGCGTTATCAGGATGTGGGTGGGCTCGTGCCCCAGGGAGTGTCGGCCGAGATGATCGCGGACAAGTGGAACATCACGCGTGACGACATGGACCGATTCGGAGTGCAGTCGCAAACTCGCGCCGCTCGCGCCACCGCCGAAGGTCGGTTCGAGCGCGAGATCCTGCCCGTGCGGGATGCCGAAGGAAATCTGATGACGCGCGACGAGGGTATTCGCGACACCAGCATGGAGAGTCTGGGCAAGTTGAAGCCCTCGTTCCGCAGCGAAGAGGACGGTGGTCGTGTCACGGCGGGCAACTCGTCGCAGATCACCGACGGCGCCGCGGCGTTGCTCATCATGAGTGAGGCCAAGGCCAAGGCTCTCGGGCTGACGCCTCGCGCTCGTTTCGTCAACTTCAGCCTGGCGGGCGACGATCCTCGCTACATGCTGACCGCACCGATTCCGGCCACCCGCAAGATTCTCGAGCGGACCGGCCTGAGCATCCACGACATGGACGTCGTCGAAATCAACGAAGCCTTTGCGTCGGTGGTGTTGGCCTGGGAGAAGGAGTTCCGTCCCGACATGGAGAAGGTGAACCCGAACGGTGGAGCGATCGCCCTCGGTCACCCGCTCGGTTGCTCGGGTGCGCGCTTGATGACGACGTTGTTGCACGAACTGGAGCGCACCAACGGTCGCTACGGCCTGCAGACCATGTGCGAAGGTGGCGGCATGGCCAACGCCACCATCATCGAGCGGCTCTGAGCCATGGATCTGGCCCGCGTCATCTGGTTGATCGGGGCCGCACTGTTGTTCGTGTTCCTCTGGCGGGTCGGGGTCGGCATGCTGCGCAGCATGACCACACCGCTGCCCCCGCCTCCGCCCGAGGGTGAACTCCGCAAGGTGAACGTGAAGTTCCGGTGCAGCGTGTGCGGTCTCGAGATCAAGACGATGCTGGCCCCCGAGGAGGACCCCGAGCCCCCGCGACACTGCCTGGAAGACATGGATTTGGTGGCTCCCGTCGAGTGAACGACGAGTTACATCGATGTGACTATCCCCCAGTTTATCCACAGGCTGGGGATAGCGTTTTCACGCTAAATGCCTGTTCAGGGCGCTAGTGGTACTTGGTCGCTGTGTACAGACCGCCGAGGATGAACGCCAAACCGGCCACGAGGTAATAGTTGCTTCGTCCCCCGGGAACCGCGCCCAAGTAGTAGAGCAAGATGATGAGCGCACCCACGATGAACAGGGCGAACATCAGGATCGGCACCCAGCGCGGACTCTCCTTCACGTACGACGGGATGGGCGGGGTGTAACGGGTCGACGCTGCCACACCGTGTTCGTTGTGGGTGGGATTTGTCGGTCGTGCTTCCCCGGGCTTGGTGCCCTTGGGGGTCGTGCGTCCGCCTGTTTTCCTTTTCGGGGGTGCCACGACGTGAAGTGTAGTGGCAGGCTGGGACGGTGACCCGTGTGCTGGTGCTCGATAGTTACGACAGCTTCGTCTACAACCTCGTCCAGTACCTGGGGGAGTTGGGGGCCGAACCGCTGGTTCACCGCAACGACGACCTGACGGTCGACCAGGCGTTGGCCCTGGACGTGGACGGGGTGCTGTTGTCGCCGGGTCCGGGTCGACCCGAGGACGCCGGCATCATCTGCGAGGCGATCATCCCGTTCGCCGAACGCGGAATTCCGGTGCTCGGCGTGTGCCTCGGGCATCAGGCCATCGGCCACGTCTTCGGTGGTCGAGTGGTGCGCGCCCCCCACTTGATGCATGGAAAGACGAGCCCGGTTCGTCACCGTGACCTCGGAGTGTTCGCTGGCGTCGAGAACCCGGTCACCGCCACGCGTTATCACTCTTTGGTGATCGACCCCGAGAGTTTGCCCGAGTGTTTGGAGGTCACCGCGGACACCGCTGACGGCATTCTGATGGGTGTTCGTCACCGTTCGTTGCCGGTGGAGGGAGTGCAGTTCCACCCCGAGAGCATCCTCACCGGTTCGGGACACGCGATGTTGGGCAACTTCTTGAACGGGTGCGCTCGCTGAACGGTCGAGACGTCAGGGTGTCGTCGTTGTCGTCGTCGGGGTGACGGTGGTGGTGCTCGGCACCGTGGTGGTCGTGGCCGGCGTGGCCGCCTTGCCGACCTTCAAGAGAATGCGTCCGGCGGGGGCGATCTGCACGCCGGCACTCGGGTCCTGAGCGATCACCAATCCGTCGTTGGTGCTGCCCGTGGGGACGTCGATGTACTCGACGCGGATGACGAATCCACGAAGCGCCGATCGCGCTTCGGCTTCGGTGATTCCGGTGACCGGCGGAACCGCAACGGTGGCCTGACCGGTCGAGACGTACAGGGTGATGGCGGAACCCTTGGTCGTCTGACTGGAGATGTTCGGGCTCGTGCGGGTGACCCGACCGGACTCGACGGTGTCGCTGGCTTCGGGCACGATCGAAACGATGAAGTCGAAGGGTTCACCTTCCAACACCGACCGCGCGGCTTCGCTCGTTTGTCCCTGAACATTGGGAATCTGCACGATCCCACTGCCTTGGCTGACGATCAGGTCGATCGTCGCGCCGCCCAACACCTGCTCCCCTTCGGCGGGAGTGGTGGCGATGATCGTGTTCTCGGGCACGTTGGCGTCGTTCTGCATCGTGATGGTTCCGATGGTGAGACCGAGGTCGAGGAGTGCGAGACGGGCCTGCTCGACGGTGAGTCCGGCCAGGTTGGGGACCGGCACCGGATCGTTCGACGGGTTGTAGATGACCTGAACGGTGTCACCCTCGCTCACCTGTTCGCCCGGCGCCGGAATTTGCTTCCAGACCACGTTCGCATCGACGGTCGAGGTTTCCTCGGCCACCGGAATCACGTCGAGTCCAGCATTTTCGAGTGTGGTGACGGCTTCTTCGAGCGTCAGGCCGGTGACACTTTGGATGGCGAACGTGGTGTTGGTCGGCCCGCCACCGGACACGGCCACCACGGCCACCACGGCCGCGATCAAGAGAACGACAACGGACGACACGGCGGCGATCACGATGTTGCGGCGGCGACGTTGCAGGTCGATCGGCGGGGTCACGCCACCACCGGGCGTGTATCCGGGGGCCAACTCGGGGTTCGCAACGATGATGGTTCGCGGCAGGGGCATGGTGGTCCCGGCATCGACGGCGCGGGTGGCGGTGCTCGATGACGGCGGCAGAGGGTCCACTCCGTCATCGGGACCGATGAGCGGGGTGTCCGTGATCACCGTGGTGGGTGCGTCCAAGGCCGTCGGCGTGAGATCACCATCACGACGGTTGATGAGTGCCACCAACGCCTGCACGGGCAAACCCTCGCGGAACCGACGCAGATCGTCGCGAACCGCTTGCGCGTTGGGGTAACGGTTGGCGGGATCCTTGGCCAGAAGGCGGGCCACGATCGCCTCGAAAGCGCGGGGTACGTCGCCCCGAATCTCGTGAAGCGGTTGCGGCTGATCGTGCACCTGCTTGTACGCGATGGCCATCGGTGTGTCGCCCGTGAAGGGCGGTCGACCGGCGATCAACTCGTACAACACCACTCCGAGCGAATAGAGGTCGCTGCGCGGATCGGGTTGACCACCTTGGGCCTGTTCGGGTGAGAAGTACGCGGCGGTTCCCATGACCGCGCCAACCTGAGTGAGCGAACTGTCCGCCGCGCTTCCCAAGGCGCGGGCGATACCGAAGTCGGCCACCTTCAAGGATCCGCTGTTGCCGACCAGGATGTTGCCGGGCTTGATGTCGCGGTGAATGACGTTGTTGCGATGAGCGAACTCGAGGCCCGAGGCGATCTCGATTCCCACTTCGGCCGCCTTGTCGGGGCTCACCGGACCGACGTCGCGTAGGGCCTCGGCCATGGTTCGGCCGGGGACGTATTCCATGGCGATGAAATACGTGTTGTTGCTGCGCCCCCAGTCGTAGACGCTCACGATGTTGGGATGGTTGAGGTTCGCCGCCGCTTGGGCCTCGCGCCGAAAACGCTCGACGAAAGCCGGGTCGGTGGCGTACTCGGGGAACAGGATCTTGATCGCGACCAGTCGGTCGAGCAGGAGGTCCCGAGCCAGATAGACGTCGGCCATACCGCCACGTCCGATGCGGTGTTGCATCTCGTAGCGGTCGCTCATGGTGGTCGGGCCGGCCTCGGACATAGGTGGGTCAAGGCTACCGACGAGGGTTCACAGGGCCGAGTCGCCCCTGCTCAGTGGGGTCGGAGGCTCGCGATCGGTCGAATCACCGACTCAGTGCCACGTCGAGCACGCGACTGGCGATGGGTCCGGCCAGCGTGCCACCGGTTCCCTCGCTGATCTCGGCATTGGTGCCCTTCAACATGACCACGATCGCGTAGCGCGGAGCCTGGGCGGGGGCGAAGGCGACGATCCACGCGTGGCTCCGTTCGGGTTCGCCGGCCATGTTCAATTGCGCCGTGCCGGTCTTGGCCGCGGCCTGAACTCCGTTCGACAGACGCAAACAACACGACGCGGTTCCGCTGTTCACCACTTCGACCATGAGGTTCGTGAGGCGATCGGCCGTGGCGGGTGACATCGGGGTGCGCCACGCCGTGGGGGCGGTGCGACGAAGGACGCGACCGTCCTGGTCGGAGGTGGTGGCCACCACGTACGGCTTCATCATCACGCCACCATTGGCGACCGAGGCCGCCACCATCGCCATGTGCAACGGCACCATGGTCGTGTTCCCCTGGCCGAAGCCACCGATACCCAACAGTGGAAGGTTTTGTTCGAAGTAGTCGACGTCACCGAACTCACTCGCCGCCGGTGCCGGAAGATCGATGGGTATCTTCGCGCCGATGCCGAATCGTTCGGCAGCGTCCACCATGACGTCGGGTCCGAGATCGATGGCCATTCGCGCGAACGGCGTGTTGCAGGAGCGACGAAACACCTCGACCAGGTCACCACCACACACCTTGCCGCCGTAGTTCTGGATGGGATCGATCGTCTGCGGGGGCAGGAACTCGGACTCTTCGGACCAGATGGTGGTGTCATCGACCAGGCCCGCATCGAGGGCCGCCGCGGTGGTGATGATCTTGAACGTCGAACCGGGCATGTAACGCTCTTGGTAGGCATTGACGAGCAACGGCTTGCCGGGAGCCGCGTCGAGGTACCCGAAGACGGCCTCGGCCTCGTCGGCATCGTGAGTGGCCACCACGTTCGTTTCGTAGGTCGGCCACGAATACATCGCCCTCACCGCACCCGTTGCCGGCTCCAACACCACCACGGTTCCCTCGCGACCAGCCAACGCGGTCTTGGCCGCTTCTTGGATGCGCGAATCGATGGTGACCTCCACGTCACCGGTGACGTCGCGACCACTGAACAGGGCACCGATGCCGGAGATCTGTTGGGCCGTCGTGCGCCCGGCCAACACGTCGTTCTCCACCTTCTCCACGCCGGTCGCCCCGAAGTCGAAGGTGTAGTAGCCGGTGATGGCGGTGTAGGTGTCCCCCTCCGGGTACGTGCGTTGCCAGTCGAACCGATCTTCGGGCTCGCTGCGAAGGCTCGTCGCGATCACGACGCCATCAGAGGTGACGATGTCACCCCGAGGATCGTTGAAGTTCTTCACCGTCTGCCGGGTGTTTCGGATGTCGCCGTCGAGTGTCGACTTCCGACCCACCTGAATGAGGTTCAGTTGCGCGAACAAAACGACGTAGAGCGCGAAGAACGCCATTGCGAGTTTTCCGATGCGTCGGTTCATTCGGTCACTCCCGAACGCGCGATCCGGCGTCGAGCCCGTGCCGCTTCGAATCGCTCGACCGCGCTCATCTGATCGGGCGCTTCACCGAGACGCTTGGCGGTGTTGTCACTGATGCGCAACAGCAACGCCAGCAGCACGTAATTGGCGACCAGACTCGAACCGCCGTAACTGACGAAGGGCAAGGTGATACCGGTCAGAGGAACGACGCGGATGACGCCTCCGATGATGATGAAGGCCTGCATTCCCACGATGGTCGTCAGACCGATGGCCAACAACTTCGCGAAGTCCCTCTTGGCCCGTATCGCCGTGCGCAGTCCGGCGCCGATGATCAACAAGAACGCGATGAGTAGCGCCGTGGCCCCGAAGAGTCCGAGTTCCTCGCCGATGGCGGCGAAGATGAAGTCGTTCTTGGCCTCGGGAATACGAGTGGGATCTCCGAGACCGAGGCCGGTCCCTCCGACACCTCCGCTGCCGAGAGCGAACATCGACTGGGCGATCTGGTAACCGCGCCCGCGATAGCTCTGCCACGGATCGAGCCAGATGGACACCCGCGTCTGGACGTGATCGAAGACGAAATAGGCGGTGGTGGCACTGAGCGCGAACAGACCCAACCCGATCGTCATGAAGGCCGCCTTCTCGGTGGCGATCCACACCATCACGATGAAAAGGGTGAAGAACAACAAACTGGAGCCCAGATCCTTCTGACCGACCATCAAGACCACGCTGAAGCCCCAGGCGCCCAGAAGCGGCAGGAGGTCACGAGGTTCGGGCAGCAGGAACCGACCGACTCGCCACGTTCCGTTCTTGATCAACTCACGACTTTCGGCCAAGTAGGCGGCGAAGAAGAGGGCGAGGGCGATCTTGGCGAACTCACCCGGCTGGAAGTTGACGGGTCCGATGTTCACCCAGATGCGAGCACCTCCGGAGGAGAACCCCAATCCGGGCACCATCGGCAGCAGGAGCAGACCGGCGCCCACGACGAAGAAACTCCATTTGAAGCGGGCCAGATCGTTCACCCGTCGAACGACGATCAGCGTGGTGGTGAACGCGATGATGCCGACGAACGTCCACGTCGTCTGCAGACCAGCCAAGCGCTCGGAGAGCCGCGCGATCATCACGTAACCGAGACCGTTGAGTAGGGCGGCCACCGGCAAGAGCGTGGAGTCGGCCCCGGGCGCCAGCAGACGAACGGCGATGTGGGCCGACACCAGGACCAACAGCAACACGGCGAGGAACGGAAGAATGCGCGGCGGAATGACCGAGTTCTTGCCGAGTGAGGCCAACGTGTAGGCGCCGGCGGTGATCAGTCCGGCGAAGATCACCAGACGTAGTTCGGTGGCCCGCCGACGGTCGGCGACGAAGCTCACGACACCAATGCGGAAACCACGACGGTGATGGCGATCGCCGCCGACAGGACGAACATGCTCCACGCACCCACGGCGAACCAACGCGACGGCCGCGACGTGTCGTCGTTCGCACGAGTGCGGATCACCGGGCCGTCGCCCTCGGACTCGGGTGCGACGACCACCGGTTCGACGTCGACACGTTCGTCGACGGCCTCGAAGTCGACCACGACCACCGTGATGTTGTCCCGACCACCGTTGCGGTTTGCCAGGTTCACCAGGCGATCGGCGAGGTCCTGAACGTCGGTGGCCTCGCGAATCTCGACCTCGATCTCGTCGTCGGCCGCTTCGTCCACGAGTCCGTCGCTGCACATGATGAAGCGATCACCGTCCTCCACGGCGAGCGGGAAGGTGTCCACGTCGACGTACGACTCGATCCCCATCGCCCGCAACACGATGTTGCGCTGGAAATGCACGCGAGCCTCGGCGCGCGTGATGGCACCGCGATCGACCAAGGACTGCACGTGCGAGTGGTCCTTGGTGACCTGACGAAGCTCGCCATGGCGCCACAGATAGGTGCGCGAATCACCGACGTTGGCCACGACGATCTTGTGAGCGGAGGGATCGGTGACGACGAGACCGGTGAGCGTGGTTCCCATGCCCGCTTTGCTCGGATCCTCGATGGCTTCCATGAAGATGGCGAGGTTCGCCGTCGACACCGCGTCGGCCACCTGGTCTTCGTCGGCGAGTCCTCCGTCGGCCGAGGTGTGCAAGTCGGAGAGGGTGCCGACGGCGATGGCACTGGCCACCTCGCCGGCGCTGTGACCACCCATTCCGTCGGCCACGAAATACAAACCGTCGATGGCCACGAAGGAGTCCTCGTTGCCGTCCCGGATGCGTCCGACATCGGTGCAGGCTCCGACCCGAGTGCGGATCATTTCTCCACCCCGAGGGTGACGAGCCCGAGGTGAACACGATCGCCCACGCGCAGACGTGTCGGGCTGGAGATCTGTTTGCCGTTCACGGAGGTGTGGTTCGTGGATCCGAGATCCTCGATCGTCACGTAGCCGTCGATCCGCCGGATGACGGCGTGGCGAGCGCTCACTCCGGTGTCGGGGGCCAACTGCAGTGCGCAGGTCTCGTCGCGCCCGATGATGACGTCATCGCTTCCGAGATCGACGACGATCCCTTTCATGTCGGCGGGTGCGATGATGCGCAGAGATCCGACCCGATGCTGGCGGGAGACCTTGGGAGCGGTCGCGGAGATCACTTCGGGTCGTGCCTCGGGGTTCGCGACGTTGATCGTGACTCGGCTGACAGCGGGAACCCGGATCTCGTTCCACACGGCCCACAGCACGCGGGCGAAGAACGCGTACAGGGCGAGCAACAGGACGATCTTCAGGAGCCCGAGAAGCTGATCGGTGATCATCGGGGTCAGGCCTGACGAGCCTCGTAGCGGATGGAGTGGCTCGCGAACGAGACGATGTCCCCGTCGCGCAGAGCGCGTTCACCGGCGATGATCGTTCCGTTGACCTTGGTCCCGTTGGTCGATCCCAGGTCCTTCACGACCCATCCTCCGCCGGTTGCCGAGATCTCGGCGTGTCGTCGACTGACGTTGGGATCATCGAAAACGATGGCATTGTCCGCCGAACGACCGATGACCAACGTTTCGGACCCCAACGTGAGGCGACGATCGTCGGGCAGGATGACTGCCGCGGTGACCGCGGTCGTGCCGGTGGCGCGGATCTCGCAGGAGACCTTGATGCGGCCGACCTTCAACGAGTCGTCGGCGTCGATGGCCACCGACACCGATCCCTTCAGGTGGTATCCCTCGTCCTCGGCGTATTCCTTGACGGCTTCGACCAACTCGGCGAGAAGATCACGACGGACCGACTCGAGGGCCTCGAGGTCCGCGGGTGAGAGGTGAACGAGAAAGTGGTTGGGAACGACGCGGCGGTTCTTGGAGTCCACACTTCGATTGGCATCGATCTCCTTGACGAGACGACGGCCGATCTCGATGGGGCGGACGTTTCCGCGGAACGCACGGCTGAACACACCTCCGACCATAGGCGTGAAGGGTATCGGCGAGGGACGGCTCGCGGGGCAGGTTGGGGCGGGTGCGGGGTGCTCGGTACCCTGTGAAGCCTGTTGCTCGGGCGAGTGGCGGAATGGCAGACGCGCTGGCTTCAGGTGCCAGTGTTCGTAAGAACGTGGGGGTTCAAGTCCCCCCTCGCCCACCAGTGTTCTTTGCGGATCGTTTTCTCCGGGGAACGTTCGCGAACGTTCCTCGGGAACATCCGGCGATCAGCCGGCCCAACCGCACTTGTCGGTCAGGTAGGCGCTGATCCGGTCGGTCGAAGCGTTGGTTTCGGCGGCACTGATCTTGTCGAGCGCAGTCATCACCTCGGGATCAGACATCGCCGTAGTCACGTCGCCGTCGTACTTGGCGAGCACGTCGATGTAGCCCGTGAAAGCCGCGACGAGTACCTCGGCATCGCCACGGATCTCATCGGGAACCGCGGCCACGAAATCGTCGACAATGGCTCGGGCGTCCTCGGTCGAGATCTGACCGGCCATGACTTGCCCTAGCGCCCCGATCATGTTGACGACCTTCTCGCAGGAGTCGTCGACCCCGGGGATGTCGACCATGGTGACCACGGACATGTCTCCATCGGCAGATGACCCATCGTCGCCACTGGATCCATCAGAGGCGGATCCTCCGCCACACGCAGCCAACAAACCCACCGAGGCGAAACCCAAGGCGATTCGTCGAAGTTTCCGAGACACGTTCATGGAAGCCCTCCCTCTTCGCCGCTGGATCTTAGCGAAATCTGACCGCGATCAGGCGTCGGTGATCTTCTTCGAGTCGTGCGCCGCCGCGCGGTAGATGCCGGTGGCCATCATGCTGGTCTCGCTTCGGCGCCGTTGTTCGTACACCGCGGCCCGGATGGCGTGGATGGTTCGCGACTCGGGTTCGGCCAACGCCGCCATCTCGACGAAGTGACAGGCGAGTCGCAGGTCGCCGCGGGCCGCCAATTCTTCGCCACGTCGCGCCAATGCCTCGGCGCCCCCGACGAGGGTCGCCATCTCTCGCGCCAACTCGACCTCGCGCGCCGGCTTCAGGTTCGCCGGATTCCCGTCGTACCAACCGCCGTACAAGCGCCAGATGTTGCGCACCACGAACTCGGGTTCGTCGTAGGTGGCGCGCAAGTAGGGCTTGTCGGCCAACTCCTCGGGCAATGTCACGGTGTGGATGATCTCGTCCAGTCGGGCCCCGGCGTTCATGAGCGCCAGGGTGGCGTCGTGCAGGTGTTCCAACGCGCTGGCGGTGTCGTTCAGCACCATCGCCACCCGTTCGCGTCCCCCGATGGCCGGGCCGTGGGCGGGCAGCATCAACTCGGGTCCGAGAGCCGCCATCGCGCGCAATGCCACCGCCCAGTCCAATGCGTAACGCTGCACCTTTTGCGGGTTGCCCGCGTTGGGGAACTGCCAGATGAAAAAGTCACCAACGGCGATCGCCTTGGCGTCAGGAATCCAGGCCCAGGTGTGGTCGTCGGTCTCGCCACGCGCGTGGTGCAGTTCGAAGACGCGTCCACCCACGTCGAGGGTGGTGGATTCGCGGTACGTCACGTCGGGATAGACGAACTTACGCGGGAACGAGGGTGCCGGCAGTCGGAACTGGCGCATGTTGATGTGGCCGTTGTATCCGTTCGTCGTCTTGTAGCGATCGAAACGCGCGGGGATGGCCTCGTGGCCGACGTAGGTGATGCGTCGATGTCCGCGACCCTCGGCGTCGGCGTCGAACGCCCCGGCTCCCCCCACATGGTCGGTGTGACCGTGCGTGTAGACGGCGGTGTTCACCGGTGCATCGGAATAGCGACGGAATTGTTCGACGACGCTGGGTGCCGACAGCGCGTGCGACACGTCGAACAGCACGTGCCCGTCCTCGGTGTCGAAACTCACCACGTTGCTGAACGACTCGATCAGCCCGACACCATGGTCGAACTCCTCGATCTCGGTGGCCGAGGTGGACACCGAGAGTTTCAGGACATCCGCACTGGTTCCGTCCACCAACGCCGCTGACCGTTCGAGCATTCCGTTTCTCGCCATGGCGGAAGTCTGGCACCAAAGCGGTCAGTGGCTCGCCGATTAGGGTGACGTTCGCAGAAAAAAGGGGGCGGCCATGAAGATCGAAGAACTGTTCTCGGTGAAGGGCAAGGTGGCGTTGGTGACCGGCGGGTCTCGTGGCATCGGCGAGATGATCGCCGCCGGCTACCTGGAGAACGGGGCCAAGGTGTACATCAGCTCCCGTAAGAAAGAACAGTGCGACGCGACCGCGAAGCGCCTCTCCGAGCGCTACGGAGTCGAGTGCATCTCCATCCCGGCCAACCTTTCGGATCTGGCGGGCATCGATGCGCTCGTCGCCGAACTGAAGTCCCGCGAGGATCACATCGACATCCTGGTGAACAATGCCGGCGTCTCGTGGGGTGCGCCCCTCGACGAGTTCCCCGAGATCGGTTGGGACAAGGTCTTCGACACCAACGTGAAGGGTGTGTTCTTCCTCACCCAACGTCTGCTTCCCTTGCTCGAGGCGCGCGCGACCAAGGAGGAGCCGTCGTACGTGATCAACATCGGTTCGATCGACGGACTTCGTTCGGCGTCGTTCGACACCCAGAGTTACGGGCCGTCGAAAGCGGCTCTACACACGCTCACCCAACAACTTGCCGGCAAGTTGGCCAAGCGCAACATCATCGCCAACGCCATCGCTCCGGGACCGTTCCCCACGTGGATGTTGAGCACCGGCGTGGGCACGGGCGGTGACGTGGAGAACACCGACTGGGACGCCGTGGGCCGACTGAACCCCCGCAAACGTGTCGGTACTCCCGAGGACATCTCGGGGCTCGCCATCTTCCTGAGTTCGCGCGCCTGCGGCTTCACCGTCGGCGCGGTGATCACGTGCGACGGAGGAACCGTCGTCTCCTGACCGAGCCGATGCGATCGGAGCGGTACTAGGGTCGTTTCATGGCAGCGACACATTCGGACCAACACGTCGACGTGCTGATCGTCGGTGCCGGTATCTCCGGTATCGGTGCGGCGTACCACTTGCAGACGTTGTGCCCCGATCGCACGTTCACCATCCTCGAGGGTCGCTCCGACATCGGCGGCACCTGGGATCTCTTCCGTTACCCGGGTGTTCGCAGCGACAGTGACATGCACACGCTCGGATTCAGCTTCAAGCCCTGGACCGAGGCCAAGTCGATCGCCGACGGCCCGTCGATCATGAAGTATCTCCGCGAGACGGTGGCCGAACACGGGATCGATCGTCACATCCGATTCGACCACTGGGTCACCAACGCGTCCTGGGACACGGCCACCTCGCGTTGGACCGTCACGGCCACCGACAAGCGCAACGACAGTACGGTGACCCTCACGTGCAACTTCCTGTTCATGTGTTCGGGCTATTACTCCTACAAGGAGGGTTTCACCCCCGAGTTCGCCGGTCGTGATGATTTCCGCGGCACCATCGTGCATCCGCAGAAATGGCCCGAGAACCTGGACTACGCCGGCAAGAGGGTCGTCGTCATCGGTTCGGGTGCCACCGCGGTGACCATCGTGCCGGCCATGGCCACCGCCGCGGCGCACGTGACGATGCTTCAACGCTCCCCCACCTACATGGTCGCGCGTCCCGATCACGACGCCGTCGCCGACACCCTGCGCAAGTTCCTTCCCTCCAAGACGGCCTACGCGATCACCCGCGCGAAGAACATCTTCTTGTCGAAGTACTTCTACAACCGCACGCGCACCCAGCCCGAGAAGGTGAAGCAGTTGGTGTTGGGTGGTGTGCGCAAGGCCCTCGGTCCCGACTACGACGTCGACACCCATTTCACGCCGTCGTACAACCCGTGGGATCAGCGCATGTGCCTGTTGCCGAACGGCGACTTCTTCGGAGCCATCAACAGTGGCAAGGCCAGTGTGGTCACCGACCACATCGATCGCTTCGTCGAGAACGGCATCAAACTGGTTTCGGGCGAGGTGCTCGAGGCCGACATCATCGTCACCGCCACCGGCTTGAACCTCGTCACCCTCGGCGAGATGTCGGTCGAGGTGGACGGGCACGAGGTGGACTTCGCACGAACCTGGACGTACAAGGGTCTGGCCTACTCCGACGTTCCCAACTTGGTGTCCACCTTCGGCTACATCAACGCCTCCTGGACCCTGCGCGCCGACGTGGTGAGCAAGTACGTGTGTCGATTGCTGAATCACATGACGAAGACCGGTACGCAGCAGGCCACTCCGCGACTTCGTCCTGAGGACGCGAACATGCCCGAACGACCCTGGATCGACGACTTCTCCGCCGGTTATATGTTGCGCGTGATGCACCTCATGCCCAAGCAAGGCGATCACGAGCCGTGGATCAACCCGCAACTCATCGCCCGCGACAAGCAGATCATCGTGAAGGCACCCATCGACGACGGTGCCATGCAGTTCACCAAGACTCCGGCGCTGGTCTGAGTCGGGCTCAGCCGGCCAGCGCCGGCTCGGGCGCCCAGCCCGGCCCGGCGAACACGTACCGCAGCCGATCGTTCAGATTGTCGGCCGACACCACGTCCTTGGCGATGTTGACGAACTCGCCGTAGGCCATCTTCACCGGATTGTTGGTACGGATGTTCTTCGTGAGGCCGTATTGCACCTGCCGGATCTCGGGTTCGAACGTCCGGAAGAAGCGGTCCCAGACGATGAGGATGCCGCCGTAGTTCTTGTCGATGTACTGCTTGTTGGCTCCGTGGTGCACGCGATGGTGTGAGGGCGTGTTGAAGATCTTCTCGATGGGCGCCGGCAGACGATCGATGGCTTCGGTGTGGATCCAGTACTGGTACAGCAGGTTCAACTGTCGGGCCTTCAGGAACGTGCCGTAGCGATATCCGAGCAACGACATCGGCCAGTACACCCA
>JAJTEQ010000062.1 GCA_021298195.1 Ilumatobacteraceae bacterium | reverse complement strand
ACGGTCGAACCGGTGTCGTTGATCGCCGGACACACCGGGGTGACGGCCAGTTCCACCGAGATTCGCCGCTTGCTGACGGCCGGCCAGATCGAGGACGCCAATGTCATGTTGGGACGTCGATTCGAACTGCGCGGTGTGGTGGCCCACGGTGATGCCCGTGGTCGCACGATCGGCTTTCCCACGGCGAACGTGGAGGTGCCCGCGTGGATGTGCGTTCCGGGTGACGGCGTCTACGCCGCGTGGTACGGACGACCGGGCCATGAACTTCCCTTGCCCGCCGCCGTGAACATCGGTCGTCGACCCACGTTCTACGAGAACGCCCCGGTGTCGCTCATCGAGGCCCACGTGATCGAGCCGGGTGACACGCAGCCGGGCAACCTCGACCTGTACGGCGAGGTCGCGCACGTTCGTTTCGTGGCGCGGCTACGGGGCGAGCAGAAGTTCGAGGGGCTCGAGGCCCTGAAGTCGCAGTTGACCCTCGACATCGCCACCGCTCGCGCCGCGCTCGACCGGGCCAGTTGAGTCGGGAGATAATCAGGTCCCACATGGGTATCACGCGTCTGAACCATGCGGTCTTCTACGTCCGCAACGTCGCCGTCACCAAGGCCTTCTATTCCGAGGTGCTCGGTTTCACCACCGTCGTCGAGGACCCCACGGGGCGGTTTCTGTTCATGCGCGCGTCGGCGTCGAGGAATCACCATGACCCCAATCACCATGACCCCAATCACCACGACCCCAATCACCACGACCCCAGACCCCAATCACCACGCCCCCAATCACCACGACCCCAATCACCACGACCCCAATCACCACGACCCCAATCACCACGACATAGCTTTCTTCGCCATCGGTGAGCGGGCCGCGGCCAATCCCGCCGGACGCGGTGGAGCGGTGGGTCTGTATCACGTGGCCTGGCAGGTGGAATCCATCACCGAACTGGAACACATGCGATGCAAGCTGATCGACGCCGGCGCATTGGTGGGGGCCAGCGATCACGGGGTGAGCAAGAGCCTCTACGCGATCGACCCCGACGGGGCCGAGTTCGAGATCATGTGGCCCGTGCCGCCGTCGCTGTGGGGCGACATGGAACACGCCACCATCATCGAGCCCCTGGATCTGGCCCGCGAGATCGCCACGTACTCGGAGATGACCCGGGAATAGAGATTCGACGGCCGCAGGATCTACGAATAGATCATGTAGCCGGTGCTGCGTCGGGCGAGGGTGCGGCCCAAGGGTGAGACGAGCGCGTTGAAGCTGTCCTCGGTCATCTTCTGGCCGTGGTTCGCCCCGGCGGCGCGGCTGATGTTCTCGTCCATCAAGGTGCCACCGATGTCGTTGCAGCCGGCGCGCAGCAACTGACGCGCGCCGTCGACGCCGATCTTGACCCAACTGACCTGCACGTTGTCGATGAGTCCGTGATAGGCGATGCGGCCGATGGCGTGCATCAGCACCGTCTCGCGGAACGTCGGTCCGCGGCGCGAGCGTTTCTGCAGATAGATGGGCGAGGCCATGTGCACGAACGGCAACGGGATGAACTCGGTGAAGCCTCCGGTCTGCTTCTGCAGATCGCGGGTGCGCACGATGTGGCGCGCCCAATGGGTGGGGTTCTCGATGCTGCCGAACATGATCGTGATGTTGGAGTGCAGTCCCACCTCGTGGGCCACGCGATGGCATTCCAGCCACTCCTCGGTGTTCACCTTGTCGGGGCACAACACCGCACGGGCCTCGTCGTCCAGGATCTCGGCGGCGGTGCCGGGCAGGGATGCCAGACCGGCCTCCTTCATGCGCGTCAGATACGTGCGCAGATCCTCCCCGTTGCGCTTGGCCCCCTCGGTGATCTCGAGCGCGGTGAAACCGTGCACGTGCATCTCGGGCACCGCGTCCTTCACCGCTTGGGTGACGTGCAGGTAGTAATCGCCGTCGAAGTCGGGATGGATGCCGCCTTGCAACGTGACCTCGGTGGCCCCCATGTTCCAGGCCTCGCGCGCCCGGTTGGCGATGTCGTCCAGGGTGAGCAGATACGGCGTGCCGCGCAGGTTCAACGAGAGCGGACCCTTGCTGAAGCCGCAGAACTTGCACTTGAACGTGCACACGTTGGTGTAGTTGATGTTGCGGTTGTGCACCCAGGTCACCTGGTCGCCGCAGACCTTTTGGCGAAGTTCGTCGGCGTACTCGGCAATGGCGCGCACCTCGGGACCCCGCGCCCGGAACAGCGCCACGATCTCCTCGACACCCAACTCCTGGCCACCAGCATGACCGGTGACGATCTCGTGCACGCGCGACCCGGCGGAGAGGCGCCGCCGGTGTGCGTCTCGCGGCCTCGTCGCGTCGACGATCACGGGCGGCTTGTTCTCGCTACCCGAGTACCACGGCGTGGAGCGATGCCCCACCAGAACCACCTCGGCGCCGTCGTGCACCACGTCGGCCGCGGTCACCTTCTCGGGCCACACCGCACCCGGATCGTCACGGCCCATGGACTCGGCGTCGCAACGATCCAACACCGCGAAACGCAACGTCGGATCGATCCAACGGTTGTGGTCGGGGTCGAACTGTCGCGCCGGATCCAGGGAGATGTTGGCGACGAATTCGGGATACACGGTGAGGCGCGGCGCGAGCACCATGCCGCGGGCCTCGGTGACCTCGCGCAGGCGGTCCAACTCGGGCCACGGACGCTCGGGGTTCACGTGATCGGCCGTGACCGGCGAGACGCCGCCCCAGTCGTCGATGCCCGCGTCGAGGAGTGCGCCGAAATCGTCGCTCAGATTCGGCGGGGCCTGCAGGTGGATCTCGGGTGGCAACACGATGCGGGCCGCGGCGATGGACCACAAGAACTCGTCGGTGGGGCACGGCGCCTCGTGCTGCATGCCGGTGCGCGGTTTGGGCAGGAAGTTCTGCACGATGACTTCCTGCACGTGACCATGACGGGCGTGCGACGCGGCGATGGCTTCGAGCGCCGCGAGCCGATCGGCGCGGGTCTCGCCCAACCCCACCAGGATTCCGGTGGTGAACGGAATGCCCAACTCGCCGGCGTATTCCAGCGTCGCCAAACGTCGCGCCGGATCCTTGTCGGGGGCGCCACGGTGACAGGCCAGATCGTCGCGCAACGTCTCGACCATCATTCCCTGACTGGGCGACACCGGGCGCAACGACGCCAGATCGTCGCGGCTCAACGCTCCGGCGTTGGCGTGGGGGAGCAGGCCGGTCTCGTCGAGCACCAACCGGCACATGGCGGCCAGGTACTCGACCGTGGACGCGTAGCCGTGTTCGCTGAGCCAGTCGCGCGCCACCTGATACTTCTCCTCGGGGGCCTCGCCCAGGGTGAAGAGCGCCTCGTGACATCCCATGCGTGCGCCCCGCTTGGCGATGGCCAGCACTTCGTCGGGCGAGAGGTACGGACTCTGCAGACGCGCCGGCGGCTGGGCGAAGGTGCAGTATCCGCAACTGTCGCGGCACAACATGGTGAGTGGGATGAACACCTTGGGTGAATACGTCACCCGACAGCCCGTGCGGGCATCGCGGATGGCGCGCGCGCGACTCATGATCTCGTCGAGCGGGAGATCGATCAAACCCCGGCTGTGTTCACTCGGCACCGGGGCATCGTGCACGCGTGGGGATGTCACGTTCACGGGGACGCGGGAAACACCGGGATCGCGGGAAACACCGGAATCATGGGAACTACCGGAATTCGGGTAAACACTGTTGCGCTGGGGCGTCATGGGACGGCCTTTCGGAGAGATCGAAGTCGAGGACTTCAACGTCGGGAACGATTCCCGACGACACTCGGTTTTTGCCAGCGCACAACGGGAGTGCCGCGGATGCGAAAGAGCCGCGAAGCCCCCATGCTCGTTAAGTCCGCGTCACCGCGAGCCCCCCGGGCGGTCGTGCTACGACGAACTCTACTACGGAAGGATCCGGAAACTCCAGCGGGGTTCACGAACCGGTCGTGAACGCCTCGAGGATGTTCTGCGTGGCCACACCCACGCGGTGGCCGGTGCGGGCGATGTAGCCCAACTGCACGCCGCTCTCGGGATCACGCACCGCGAAGAACTGCTCGTGTCCGTGAACGTCGTCGACGAGCGCGGTCAATTCGGCGGTGCCGGAAAGCGCGTCGTGGGCATAGCGCGCGTTCAACACCTCGATGGCGACGTGATGAATGCCGGGTCCGTGGACCCGCATGTGGTCGGCCACCGCGGGCCCGGCCGCGGCCGACACCAGCACGATGGTCACACCGCCGGTGACGAGAACCGCGATGCCCGGCCGCTCGGGATCGGAGGGCTCGGCGTGGAAGCCGAGATTGTCGGTGAAGTGACTCACCGCCGAGGCGAGATCGTCGACCGTGACCACCACGTGATCGATGCGGGTGGCCACGGTGTCGAGGGCGGTGTGAATGTCGGTGGGTGTTCCTTGGCGATTGTCGCGCACGGCCGACTTCTCGGGTGCGGCATCGACACGGCGTCCGGCCACTTCGATGCGGTGGGTTTCGGCCAGCACCACCCGCATCACGTCCTCGACGAAATCGGGGTCGAGATCCGAGTCGATGGCCAGCTGACGTCGACCCTCCAGAACGTTGCGCACTCGCTCGGGCTGAATGATCGGAGTGTCGCTGTGCTCCTTGATGCGGGCCACTTCGTGACACACGGCGATGCGTTCGGCGAGAACGTCGATCAAGCGTCGATCGAGTTCGTCGATCCGCCGGCGGAGATCACCCAGCGTCGGATTCACCGGTTGCGGTTCGGCGGGTTCATGGCTCGACACGACCTCAACGGTACTCCTTGCCCGGTGGTCGACACCGTTGCGATTGCTCGCTCACGGGCAACGACGTACGCAAGTCGAGCGGGCGACGAGCGCACGACGACTTCTTCCCGACAACGAAAAGGACCGGGTGCATGGCACCCGGTCCCGTTCGTACCTCGTGATCAGCCGCGTGTCGGGCTGACTCGATCGTCAGGTCTGGATCAGGCGACGCCCCACAGAGCCAGGAACTGGTCGGCGTAGCCTTCCGGTCCCTTCCAGTTCTGCAGCGGGCTGCCATCCAGGATGCCCTGAGCGGTGTCGGCGTCGTCCACGATCATCGTGGGCAGCGTCTCGGCGGTCTCGCGCTCGGCGAACTCGTCACCAACCGCGTCGAGCACCATGGCGTGAGCCATGACCCATGCCGAGTAGGCCTTGGGGTTCGAGGTCCAGCCACGGTGGGTTCCCGCCACGATCTCCGACAAACCAGTGGTGTCGAAGTCGACACCAACCTGGGTGACCTGACCGAGCAGACCGGCGCTCTCGAGAGCAGCGGTCACGCCGATCGGCAGAGCCGAGAAGGCGTAGGTCACGTAGTTGGTGTCGGGGTTCTCCTGGAGGTAGGACGCGACCAGGTTCGGCACGTTCACACCAATGTCCGGGATGGTGACGGGCAGCACGTCGAAGGTGCAGGCCGCGCAACCGGCAGCCAGCGTGTCGCGGATGCCCTCTTCCTCGGCCACGAGCACGGGGAACATCTGGATGTTCACCATGAGCACGTTGGCCGCGGCGCCACTGTCGGCGATGATGTAGTTGGCGATGTTCGCGCCAGCTTGGTACACCGAGTCGTTGCCGCTGATGGAGGTCAAGATGCCGTCGGCAGGCGACTCACCGTTGTAGGCGAAGGCGAACTTGATGCCCGCGGCCACGGCGGCGTCGTACTGCTCCTGGAAGGCGGCAACCGGCGAGCCCGAGATGGAGATGTAGTTCGCACCCCAGTCGATGGCTTCCTGGACGCCCGCGCCGGGAGCCGCGCTCTCGACGTTGATGACCTTGAGTTCCCAACCGAGCGCCTCGGCGATGGCGGGCCAGTCCTCGCCCACTTCGGTGCAGCTGGGCAATTCGCAAGCCAGCCAGGCAACCTTGAGGCCGGTCGGCACGGCGGCCGACGGACCGGTGGTCACGCCGATTTCGGTCGGGATGACCCGAAGCTCGTCGACGATGGCCTGAGCGGCGGCGACTTCGTCGCCTCCGGCCGGCGCCTCGGTGGACGGAGCCTCACTGGTCGGTGCTTCTGTTGAAGGGGCCTCAGTGGATTCGCTCGAGCCCGAGTCGTCGCCACCACAGGCGGCGGCCACGAGACCGAGAGCGAAAACGGCTGCGGCTACCCGACGGGTTCCTTTACGCATTTTCTCCCCTTTGATTGGTGTTGGCGCACACGTCAGGGGCTTGTTCACGAGACTGCTCACGCTTCCCCCTCAGTAAGCAAACTAACTCTACAATCAATTAGGGTGTGACGAACGACTTGGACGAAAGTCCCGCGGTCGGTCAGGCTGGCTTTGTTCAGGCGGGTTCTGGTCAGGCCGGGTTCTGGTCAGGCTGGGTTCGAAACAAATGTCGTGGACACCGGACGAGAGCCGGCGCGGGGGCGTCGGGACAGGAGTAGGGGGAACGGGAATGTCGAAGATTCTGCAGATCTGGTCGCTGTCCAAGACCTTCCCCGGCCAGTTGGCCCTGAACGACGCCACGTTCGACGTGGAAGAGGGCGAAGTTCACGCCCTGGTGGGCCAGAACGGATCGGGAAAGTCGACCCTCATCAAGGTGCTGGCCGGATTCCACGATCCGGATCCGGGACATCACGTCACCATGCGCGACGAACTGTTCGCCATGGGCAGCACGCAGGCCGCCCACGAGGCCGGAATCCGTTTCGTCCATCAGGACCTCGGTCTGGTGGAGGCCGTGAGTGCCGTCGAGAACCTGGCGTTGGGCTTCGGCTACCGCACCGGTTTCGGTCGTCGCATCAAGTGGCGTGAGGAGACGGCGCGCGCCAAGCAGGCTCTGCTCGATCTGGGCTTCGACATCAACGTGCGTGTTCCGGTGGTCATGCTCAGTGGTGCCGAGCGCACCGGAGTGGCCATCGCGCGCGCGTTGCAGGACTCCGAACACAACATCTCGATCCTCATTCTCGACGAGCCCACCGCGTCGCTTCCCGGTGCCGACGTTGACCGCCTGTTCGAGGCGGTGCGGCGATTGAAGGCCCGCGGCATCTCGGTGGTGTTCGTGTCGCATCACCTGGAGGAAGTGTTCGAGATCGCCGATCGCGTGACCGTGTTGCGTGACGCGCGCGTGGTCGCCACCCGCAACACCTCCGAACTCGACATGTCGTCGCTCATCGAATTGATCGTCGGACACAAGGTGACCGCGGCATCCGTCGATCGCACGATCGACGGCAGTCTGACCCCGCGCCTCGCGGTGTCGGGGCTGACCGGACTCGGGCTGAACGACGTGTCGTTCGAGGTGCGCCCGGGCGAGGTTCTGGGCGTGGCCGGGTTGACCGGTTCGGGCCGTGACACGTTGATTCCGTCGCTGTCGGGGGCCATCGATCGATTCGGCGACGTCACCATCGACGGCGTCTCCTTGCCATCGGGCGATCCCGGTGTCTCCATCGCCTCCGGCTTGGCGTTCGTTCCGGCGGATCGCTTGCGCAACGGCATCATCTCGATGATGAGCGTGCGCTCGAACACCACCATCGCCGACGTGAAGCGCAACAAGACCGGGCTGCGGCTGAACCACAAGAAGGAAAAGGCCGAGGCCAACGAGTGGATCCGCAGCTTGTCGGTGGTGACCACCGGCAGTGAGGCGCCCGTCAGCACCCTGTCCGGCGGAAATCAGCAAAAAGTGATGATGTCGCGCAGTTTCCGTCTGAATCCGAAGGTTCTGTTGTTGGACGAGCCCACGCAGGGCGTCGACATCGGGGCCAAGGAAGAAATCCACACCTTCGTCGACTCGGCCGCCGCGTCGGGTTCGGCCGTGGTGGTGGCGTCCACGGACTCCGCCGAGTTGGCTCGACTGTGCGATCGCGTGATCGTGATGCACAAGGGCGCCATCGTGGACACGGTGTTGCGAAACGGTGGTTCCGGTGCCGGTTCCATGGCCGAGCGCATCGATCAAGTGTTGTTGGCCGGTTCGAGCCTCGTGGCTCACAAGTGAACGCAAGTATCTAAAGCGAGGGGAAAGAGATGTCAGGAAACACGGAAACCGCGACCGCCGCCGCCCGTCCCGCGGGAGCCCCGCAGAAGTCGTTGCTGGCCAAGTTGGGATTGGATCGCTTCAGCGCCTTGTACCTGTGGGGCGCCTTCATGGTGATCTTCGGAATCTGGAAGACCGACACGTTCCTCAGCGTGGCCAGCGCGAAGTTGATCATGGGCGAGAACGTGGCCGTCGGAATCCTGGCGTTGGCGTTCCTCATCCCGTTCTGCGCTTCGACGTTCGACCTTTCCATCGGAGCGGTCATGTCGTTGTCGGTGGTGATCACGTGTTTCCTCTCCGATGAGAAGAGTCGGTCTTTCAACATGCCGGTGGGGTACGCGGCCCTCATCGCCGTGCTGGCGTGCATGTGTGTGGGGGTGGTCTCCGGATTCGTGGTGGTCAAACTGAAGGTGAACTCGTTCATCGCCACCCTCGGCATCGGCCAAGTCGTGAGTGCGATCGTGTTGAAGCTGTCGTTCAACCGTCAGATCACGGGCACGTTCTCGAGCACCTTCGAGCGTTTCGGTCGTGGCGATCTGTTGGGCATCCCGGTGGTCTTCTATTACCTTGCGGTACTCGGCTTGATCTGTTGGTTCGTCCTCGAGCACACGCCGGTCGGTCGCTTCATTTATGCGACGGGCGGAAACCCCGAAGCGGCACGACTGGCTGGTGTGCGTACGAACCGCATCGTGTGGGGATCGCTGATCGCATCGTCGACCATGGCGGGAATCGCTGGCGTGGTGTTGAGCGCCAAGGTGGGCTTGTTCACCTCGGCGACCGGACCGAATTACCTCTTCCCGGCCATCGCCGCGGTGTTCTTCGGTGCTTCGCAGTTGAAGGGCCGTCCGAACGTGGGTGGAACTTTCATCGCTTTGTTCGCTCTGGCCTTCGGCATCAAGGGCTTGCAGCTGGTGGTCGGCACCGACTCGTACTGGGTGAACCCGATGTTCCAGGGAACCACGTTGATCATCGCCGTGGCCCTTGCCAGTCAGCGGGGCGTGGCCAAGATTCGCAAGCGCAAGGCGCCCGCCGCCGCGTGACGCTCGCGTGTCGGGTCGCTCACTGTCGGATCACGACGGTGAGTTCCCGGGTGCGGGGGTCGAGCGACAGTTTCCAGCCGCCTTCGTGGGCGGCATGGTGATGCTTGGAGCACAGCGGAACCTGATTGTCCATGTCGGTGCGACCGCCGTTCTCCCAGTAGTCGATGTGGTGGATCTGGCAACGGTGGAACGGCACGTCGCAGTCGGGGATGGCGCACGTGGTGTGGGTGGCTTCCAGTGCTCGTCGTTGATGAATGGTGGCGAGACGTTTCGCCCGACCCACATCTATGGGAACGCCGTATCCGTCGAAGACCACCGGGATGATGTCGGCTTCGCAGGCCAACCGTCGGGCTGTTTCGGGAGGAATGTCGGCTCCCCAGGTCGTTCGGCTTTCGCCGTGCTCGTGCAATTCGTCGACCAACGTGGCGAGGTCGATGTGCACGACCACTTCGGCTCGTTGGGGGCGAACAACGTCGTCGGTGGAGGGCACGTGGTTGACGAGGGCCAGTAGGGCGTGGGCCCGGCGGTGATCGTTGGGCTCGATGCCCGGTGCGACGTTCACGGGAACATCGCGATCACCGGAGTGGAACATGCGCTCTTTCTGTTGTTCGACCAACGAGGCGAAGGCGGCACCGTTGATGGGGTCGAACTGGCCGCGAACCTGAACCATGCCGTCATGGTCGGTCCAGGTCTTGAGGTAGGTCTCACGCTGTTGACGTTCGAAAGTGGCCAGCCCGCCGTCGGACTGCACGGACTTGGCGGTTTCCTTCACGAGAGTGTTGAACTCGCCGATGGTGAGCTTGGTGGCGGCCTCGGCGAGGTGGGGGATGTGCGCGAGGAAAGCCTCGCGATCGGAGCCGGCGATCTTGAGCCCGCGACCCACGGCATCGAGGTGGGCCGCGGTGGTGTCGCCCTTGGCGAGGGCGTCGGCGAACGCGGGGGCGCTTTCGGAGACCAGCGAACGGGCCACGGCCTCGCGGGCCTCGCGACCGGACATGCCGGCGTGCGCCATGAGCTCGCGTTCGGGGATGGCGTACTCGGGGCGTTCGGCAGTGGCCAGCGAATCGATGTGGGCGACCACGGCCAGAATGCGCGCGTCGAGGATGGATCGCTCGCGCTTGAGGTGGGCCAGTTCAGCCCGGGCGTCGGCCAAGGTGAGGCCGGCAAGGGGAGCGGACGAGGTACCGCTGGCAAGAGTGCTGGTCTTCATCGCGTGCTCCTTTCCCGAGCGCCGGTTGTTCGTTGTCGGTTGTTCGTTGTCGGTTGTTCGTTCACTACGAACGTATGTTCGCATCGTAAACCATGGGTGTGACGCGGTTGACGCCGATGACATGACCGTTCGAAAACAGTGTGAGCGGTCGGTGGAGTCGAAACCGGTCACCGGATTTTCGTGGCGGTAGCAATTGGGAACGAAGGTCAAGTTGGTTGGATCGCGAGGAGTTTTGAGTTGGCGAGTCGTTCTTCGAGAAACCTTCGACGACCGGAGATCTACTTCGGCGTTGGGGTGTCGGGGCAACTGTTCTTGGCGAGTCCAGCGAACGCAGCTGCACTCAGTCGCGCCTCTTCACGTGCTCTGCGTGTCAGCAAAGCCCGGACATGGGATCAGGTTGCGGTCGCGGTTGGAGGACATCGCGATGCGACGATCGAGTTCGGGGAATTGCTCGATCAGATGTGGGAGGACGAGGGACGTGAGTCTTCTCGCAAGAACGGGGAATATCCATACGGCTTACCGAATCTGAGCGAATGGATCGACGAGCAAGGCCGCTTCAGTGACTGGGAGGTTCACGATGATTTACCCCGCGAATTCTTGGGGGCCGCGACGATAGAGGTGATCGAGACGGGAAGGTTCAAAGTGTCATGGAAGCCCGAATCGTTAGCTCATTTGCAGAGGATCGCGGAGATAGTTGGCTGTGACCTGGTCGAAGCGCAGGAGTTTTTCGTTCATGCCTTCTGACTCGAATCAACCGGGCACTGTCACCGACAGCGATCGGCTGATTACTTCTGGTACGGGACGACCAAGCGCTCGATGTGCTTGGCCAGAACGTCCATCTCCAGGTTCACCTTGGAGCCGGCGGGTCGAAAACCGAGTGTGGTCACCTCGGCGGTGTGCGGAATCACGGCCACGCGGAAAGTGTCGTCGGTGATGTCGAAAGCG
>JAJTEQ010000013.1 GCA_021298195.1 Ilumatobacteraceae bacterium | reverse complement strand
CTGCATGAGTCGACGTCCGTTGGCGGGGAGGTCGTGAACGATGCGAGGCGGTGGCGTGCCGAGCGACGCGATGTCGATGACGTTCAGGTCGGCGCGATAGCCGGGGGCGATCACACCGCGGTCGAGTAAGCCGACGTGGCGCGCGGTGCGCTGGGTGATGTGGTGCACCATGAACTCGAGGGGCAGCTTCTCACCCCGGCGCCGGTCCTTGCACCACAGCGCGAGTGCGGTGGTGGTGGCACTGCCGTCGGAGATCGCCCCGCAGTGCGCCCCGGCGTCGCTGAGACCGATCACCGCGTTGTCGCGCAGCAACATTTCGCGCACGTCGTCGAGGTTGCCCCGTGCGAAGTTGAACAGGGGCATGTACAACAGTCGGTTGCCGTCGTCCTCGCTCAACAGATCGATGAGGAAGTCGATCACCGGACGACCGGCGGCGGCGGCCCGCGCCCCGACCGAGTCGCGTTCGGTGGGCTCGTAGTTCACCGGATTCTCCATCGGATACAGCTTGGTGAAATCACCGAACATCTCGGCCGGGAGACCGCTGAGGTTGGGGACCGCACGTGCGTGCTCCTCGATGATGCGACGACGTCGTTCGGGGTCGCGCAAGGCGGCCACGATGGCGGGTAGCGGACGACCGGCGATTTCTTGGAACGACGGGCAAATGGCCAGCGGGTTCACGGTGGCACTGAACCCTTGGAGGACTCCGATGGGTCGCACGGCGACCTGCGTCGACAGCGACAGTCCGTTGCTGACGCCTTCGTCCACCCATGCCCCCATCTCGCGCCAGCGGTCGGGGAGAGGCGCGGGTTGTTGCACGGTCATGCTGAGCGGACGGCCCGACGAACGAGCCACCAACTCCATGAGGTTCATCTCCTCGCGGGCGAACTCGGCGTCGGGTGATTGATACGCGTCACTGATCAGTTGCACGACACCGGAACCGGTGGCGGCCATGGCATCGACGAGGGCGAGCAGTTCGTCGGCGGTGCTGAAGCGCGTGCCCAGCGGTGCCCCGTCCTTGGTGCGATGGATGTAGGTACGACTGGTGGTGAAGCCCAAGGCACCGGCGCGCATGCCGTCTCGAACCATGCGGGCCATGCTCGCCAGTTCGTCGGCCGTGGGTGCTTCGTTCGGATCGGCACCGCGCTCGCCCATGACGTACGCGCGAAGGGGCGCATGGGCGACCTGGGTCGCCACGTCGATGGCGTAGTCGCGACGACCCAATGCGTCCATGTACTCGGGGAAGGTTTCCCAGTCCCACGTCAACCCTTCGGTCAGCGCCGTTCCGGGGATGTCCTCGACTCCCTCGAGCATGCCGATGAGCCAGGCGTGCTGTTCGGGTGTGGGGCGGGCGGGCGCGAAGCCGACGCCGCAGTTGCCCATCACGATCGACGTGACACCGTGGATGCTGCTGGGCGCGAGAATCGGGTCCCACGTGGCTTGCCCGTCGAAGTGGGTGTGGATGTCGACGAATCCGGGTGTGACCACCAGGTCGTCGGCGTCGATCTCGCGTCGGCCGCGGCCGTGCACGCGGGGTTCGACCTCGGTGATGACTCCGTCGGTGACCGCGACATCGGCCACTCGAGGCGCGGCACCCGTTCCGTCGACGACGGAGGCGTTGCGGATCACGAGATCATGGGCGCTCATGGGTTCATTCTGTCACCGGCACGGGAGCGCCGCCGATCGCTGCGACGTCGGATCGTGCTTACTTGCGCAATTTGGGGATGAGCATGGGTGTGGAGGCCTTGTAGGCCTCCCAACCCGGGCGTCGCTCGGCGCTGCGTTTTTCGGCGATCGGGATCGACGCCGTCAGGAACATCACGGTCATGGCGAGGGCGCCGATTCCGGTCCACCATGATCCGGTGTCGGCGGCCAGAGCGAACACGAACAGTGACCACCACCAGAACATCTCGCCGAGATAGTTGGGATGACGCGAACGACTCCACAGGCCGGCCGTCAGAACGTCGCCGGGATTCTTGGTGCGGTTGAAACGACGCAGATCGACGTCGGCGAAGTGCTCGAGCGCCACGCCGATGACGGCGAGCACGATGGCCACCACGTCGAGGGCCCCGAACTCACGACCGGTGGAATCGGAGGTGTGAGCCACGGCGGTGGCGATCGGGAGCGAACCGAGGGTGACCACGACGAGGGGGAACAGATGCACGGAGGTGAAGCTCACCGCCCATCGCGGCATGGGTGCGGTTTCGTACAACATGCGATACCGCCAATCCTCGTGATCGAGGCCGGTCCATCCGATCGCCCAGTTGGCGGTCAGACGAATCCCCCACAACAAAGCGCACGCGGCGATGGCCCAATTGCGGGCCCCACTTCCGTCGGCGGTGATCGCGAACCAAACGGCCAGGGCCGGGGGCATGACGCTCCACCATGCGTCGAAGGTCGATCCGTTCTGAACCACCTGACTGGCGACGTAGAGGAACGCGACCGAGGCCGCGAAACCGAGGACGAGGCCACGGTACGGATGGTCGGTGCCCACCGCCTCGGTCACGATCACCGCGATTGCCGTCGCCACCACGTACAGGCCGATGATCACGGCGAAGGAACGCCCGCGGGTCCAACGAGAAGCATGTGGTGTCGTCATGCATCCATCTTGTCCGATCCGCGACCGGCGAGCGCACATGGGAAGGGGCCCCTCGGCGTGCGATCTAATGTCGGAAGCATGAGGAGGCGGTTGGTCTCGATCCCGGCGTTGCTGCTCGCGGCCATCGTGCTGTTGCTCGCCAGTCCGGTGTGGCTCGTGCTCGGCATCGTCGCCGACGTCGTGCGGGGACGCTTCCGCCTGCCCACCGTGCGACTGTTGGCCTTCGCCCTTCTGTGGTCGTGGCTCGAGACGGCCGGGGTCCTCGTTTCGGCCTCGTTCTGGACGATCGGCCGGTCGGGCGATCATCGTCGGCATTACGCGTTGCAGCGTTGGTGGGCCCGCAACCTCTTGCGGGCTCTACGACTCACGTGCGGCGTTCGCGTGAACGTCGAGAACGTCGAGGCTCGCCTCGCCGATTCGTTGGTGTCGGCCTACGTGGTGACGACGGTGGCCGGCATGAAGCCGCGATACGTGTTGAAGCGAGAACTCCTCGCCGACCCGTGCCTCGACGTGGTGGGACAGCGACTGCCGAACCATTTCCTGGATCGGGGCGCCGCCGACTCGACGCCGGAGTTGGAGGCTCTGGCGGATCTGACATCGTCGATGGACGAAGTCACCGCGGGCATCATTTTCCCGGAGGGCACGCGGGCGAACTCGAGCAAGCGGGCCAAAGCCATCGCCAAGATTTCCGAGGTGGACCCCGAACGCGTCGGCCGAATTTCGTCGATGAGACACCTGCTACCCCCGCGCCCGGCCGGTGCGGCCGCGATGTTGCGTGGCAACGCGACCTGCGACGTGGTGTTGGCGTGGCACGTGGGTTTCGAGGGTCTCGACACCTTCTCGGGAATTCTGCGGGCCTTGTCGGAACCGATCCCTCCGATCCGATTCGTCCTGCGCCGCATCCCCCGAATCGAGGTTCCGTCGTCGTACCGTGAATTCACCGCGTGGCTCGACGACGAGTGGATGCGAATGGACGACGAAGTCGACACGGCGCTGAAGGCGCGAGACGAAGAACGGAGGTAGTCGGATGGGTGACGTCATGTTGTTCTCGGCGATCGCGATCCTGATCACGATGCTGACCACGTGGGTGATCAGCATCGTGATCGAGAATGCGTCGATCGTCGACATCGTGTGGGGGCTTGGCTTCGTCGTCGTGGCGTGGGTGTCGCGGGTCGTGGGCGACGGCGTGGAGGCGCGACAGTGGTTGCTCACCGTGATGGTGTCGCTCTGGGGATTGCGACTGGCCGGTTATCTCGCCTGGCGCAACATCGGGCACGGCGAGGACTATCGCTACAAGAACATGCGCAAGCACTGGGGTGCCCGGTTCCCGATCGTGAGCCTGGTCACCGTGTTCGGGCTCCAGGGAACGTTGATGTGGATCGTGTCCCTTCCCGTTCAGTTGGGACAGGGCGACGACACTCCCGACGTCGGTGTTCTGGCGATCATCGGCGTTCTCGTGTACCTGATCGGTCTGTTCTTCGAGGTCGTGGGCGATGCGCAACTGACGCGTTTCAAGAGTGATCCGTCCAATGCCGGAAAGGTGATGGACCGTGGCCTGTGGCGTTACACGCGCCACCCGAACTACTTCGGTGACGCCTGCGTGTGGTGGGGAATCGCCATCGTCGCGGTCGAGACGGGCACCGGAGCGTGGGGTCTCGTCGGTGCGGCGGTGATGACGGTGTTCCTCCGTCGGGTCAGTGGCGTCACCTTGTTGGAGCGGTCGTTGAAGAAGCGTCGTGAGGGCTACGAGGACTACATCGCGCGAACGAGCCCGTTCATCCCGCGTCCTCCGAAGAAGATCTGAATCGCACTCAACCGGACGAATCGTCACCATCTAGGGTGGGGACGTGAACGCGAGTGGCCGACCGGAACCGCGTCCGTTCGTTTTCCGGGCCGCGGCTTTGTTGTCGGCCATCGTCGGCGTTGGCATCGGTATTTCGGTGATGGTCTCGGCGCGACTCGGCGTCGCGCCGGCCGACGTGTTGGCGACCGGTGGTGCGAAACAACTCGACATCGGCGTGGGCACGATGGGCTGGATCAGTGGAGCGATCTTCACCTTGCTGGCGTTGCTCGTTCGACGACCACCGTCGTGGGGCACCCTCATCGGTGGTGTGCTGGTGGGCCAGGTCGTCAATCTGGTGATCGATCGGATCCCGGATCCTGATTCCCTGTTGGCGCGGGTCCCCATGATGTTCCTCGGCTTGGCCCTCCTGTACGTGTCGATCTCCGTGGGCGTGGCCACCACCCTCGGTACTGGTCCGATGGAATTGTTGATGCTCGGCCTGGTGGACAAGGGCGTCAGCGTGCAGGTGGCGCGCTGGGGTATCGAAGCCACCACCGTCACCATCGGGTTCCTGCTCGGCGGTCAGATCGGTGTGGGCACGATCATCTTCGTGGTGTCCACCGGTCCGGTTCTGGCGCGCACGTTGCCACCCGTCGCGCGGTTCATGGGCACGCAGTTGGTCCGGGAGACCGCCGCCCTCGATGCGTGACGTCAGGAGCGCGGTAGTCGAGCGCTGATCACGTCACGGCGCTCGAGTTCGTCGATGGCCTCGTCGGTCATGCCGAGCAGATCGCGCAGGACCGATCGGTTGTCCTCACCGCGGAACCGAGGCGTGCCCGAGGTACCGACGACGCCCCGTTCGAAATGCCACGGTGCGTTCGGGACCCGGATGGTCCCTCCGCTGCGGTCGTCGATCTCGGTGATGGCACCACGCGACCTCGCCCAGTCGCTCTCGGCGATCTGGCGAACGGATCGCATGACTCCCATGGCGAATCCGTGCGCGTCGCATCGCCGCTCGAACTCGGTGGCATCGGGAACCGTGGCCGCCCAGTCGCGCATCTCGTCCTGCAGTGCACCGAGATGACCGAGACGTTCGCGTGGTGACGCGAAACGTGGATCGTCGAGCAGATGCGGCCGCTCCATCAGCGCCACCAGCAACTCGAAAGTGCCGCGTTCGGCGGGATGAGCGCTCATGACGACGGTGGAGCCGTCGGCCACCGTCATCACCGGGTAGTCACCGGGTCGGAAAGAACGAACCCACTGAGGGTCGACGTCACGGTCGAAGAGTTGATCGTGGGTGTGTTCGTTCACGTACAGCATGGTCTCGGCCATGGAGACGTCGATGTACTCGCCGTGACCGGTGCGTTCGCGTTGGAACAACGCCGCCAGGACCGCCGACGAGGTCTCGAGGGCCGTGTACACGTCGGCGTGTGACCACGGGTCGTTCGCGAATTCTCCACCGCGGGACTCGCCCTGCATCCGGGTCATCCCGCTCTCGGCCCCGATGACGCTGGCGTAGGCCCGGCGGTCGACCCATGGTCCGTCCGCGCCGTATCCACTGATCGACGCGTACACGAGCCGAGGGTTGATGGTGCGCAGAGTGGACCAGCCGAGCCCCAGCCGGTCCATCACCCCGGCCCGGTAGTTCTCGATGACCACGTCGCTGACGGAGACGAGTCGACGAAAGATGTCGGCACCCTCGGCCACGGACAGGTCGATGCTGACGCACTTCTTGCCGGCGTTTTGTTGCATGAAATAGGTGGCCATGGAGCCAACCTTGGGACTGGAGAACCGTGTGAGATCACCGTCGGGCGGCTCGACCTTGATGACCTCGGCACCGAGGTCGCACAGCATGCGACCACAATGGGGCCCGGCGAGGACGCGCGTGAGATCGAGGACCCTGATGCCCGTCAGCGGGGCCGCGCGTTCGGTCATGTTCCTATGATGCCCGCTCGCGTCGACCGTGACATGATCGGTTCATGAGCACCACCTCTGATCCTCGGTCCCTCGCTGGTCGTGTCGCACTCGTCACCGGAGGTGGATCCGGCATCGGGCTCGGTTGTGCCCGCGAACTGGTGGCCGTCGGAGCGACGGTGGTACTGGCGGCACGCAACACGGATCGACTCGCAACAGCCGCCGAGGAACTTCGGGCCTCGGCGACGTCGGGTGCGCAGGTACTGACCGTGGCGTGCGACGTGACGAACGAGGACAGCGTGAGTGCGGCGTGCGCTCGTAGTGCCGAGGCGGGCGACTTCACCTTGGTGGTCGCCAACGCCGGCTTCGGCACCGGTGGACCCATCCACCTCACCGCGTTGGACGACTGGAACGGCGTGATCGGCACCAACCTCACCGGGGCTTTCCTCACCATCAAGCACTCCGTGCCGTATTTGTCGGCGAACGGTGGTGGCTCGATCGTGGCGGTGTCCTCCATCGCCGGTCCGGTGACGCATCGATTCATGACTCCGTACGACGTGAGCAAGGCCGGTCTCGAGATGTTGATCCGACAGACCGCCGATGAACTCGGTTGTCGCAACATTCGGGCCAACGCGGTGCGTCCGGGTCTGGTGCCCACCGATGCCACCGAGGCGATGGTGAACTACCCGCCGGTCGTCGACGACTACGTCGCGCAGATGCCCCTCGGCCGCGTGGGCACCACCGAGGACGTCGGTCGACTGGTGCGCTTCCTGCTCAGCGACGAGAGTTCGTGGATCACCGGAACCTGCATCAGCGTCGACGGTGGTCACCACCTACGACGGGGACCGAACATCGAGCCCTTCATGGAGATGACGCTCGGCGACGCGCGCTATCCCGCCGGCCCCGCGAGCTGAGCGCGACCCGGAGGCTCGTCAGGCGGGCGACAGGTGACGCAGTGCCATCGCGCCGTACAGCGCGATACCCGTCGTCATGCAGTTCTCGTCGTAGAAGACACGATTCGAGTGGTTCGGTGCGGCCTGAGCGGGGTTCTTGTCGAGAGGTGTCGCCCCGAGGAACACCATGGCCCCGGGTACGTGATTGAGGACGTAGCCGAAATCCTCGGCCCCCATCACGGGGGTGGGTAGTTCGATGAAGCGATCGACGCCGATCAGTTCCTTGGTGATGGCGGCGGCGCGCCCGGCGTAGTCGTCGTCGTTCACCGTGACGTCGTAGCCGTCACGGAGTTCGACCTCGACCTCGAGTCCGTGCGCACTGGCGATTCCCTCGGCGACGCGACGAACGCCGTCGTGAATCAACCGGCGGGTCGTCTCGCTGATGGCCCGGATCGTGCCCTTGATGTGCGCCGACTCGGGGATGACGTTGGTGGTCGTGCCCGCGTTGATCTGGGTGATGGTGAGGACGCCCGGATTGAAGGTGTTGACACGACGAGTCATCATCGACTGCAGCGCCTGCACGATCTCACAGGCGGCGGGAACGGGGTCCAACGTGCGGAACGGTTCGCTGGCGTGACCACCCTTTCCGGTGAGCACGATGGAGATCACGTCGCTCGACGCCATCAACGGACCGCGTCGGGTGCTGACGAAGCCGGTGGGAAGCGACGACGTGGTGTGAATGGCGAACGCCCCGGTGACGGGGGAGGCCTCTCCGTTGGACAAAGGTGCGACGTCGAAGAGCCCTTCGTCGATCATGTGCCCGGCACCGTTGTGGCCCTCCTCGCCGGGCTGGAACATGAACAGCACGCGACCGTGCAGGCGACTCTTGTGGGCCGTCAGCAGACGAGCGGCACCGGCGAGCATGGCGGTGTGGGTGTCGTGACCGCAGGCGTGCATCGCGTTCTCGACGCGCGAACTGAACTCGACTCCCGTGTCCTCGGGCATGGGAAGCGCGTCCATGTCGCCGCGCAACAACATCGTCGGACCGGGGTGATCCCCCTCCAGGGTGGCGACGATGCCCGAGGTCGTCTCGTGCAGGGTGATACCCAGCGGCAGGCCCTCGAGGGCGGCCAACACCTCGTCGCGAGTACGGGGCAGATGATTGCCGAGCTCGGGCCACTCGTGGAGCGACCGACGCAGTGCGATGGCGTCACCGAGCAGATCGTGGCTTTCCTCGGTCAGCGTGGAGATGTCGTTGGGCTGGGACATACGAGCATCGTAGACACGTCACGTGATAGGCAATGACCGATGAGCGTGGACGACGCAAACGGCGAACTCGTCGATGAGGTCGACATCGACGATCGGGTGTTGCGGGTCGTGCCGAGAAGTGTGATGCGGCGAGATCGGCTGCGGCATCGCGCGGTCTTCGTGGCCGTGACGGATGGCGAGGGTCGATTGCTGGTGCATCGACGTTCCGACGGCAAGGACGTCTGGCCGGGATGGTTCGACATCGCGGTGGGTGGAGTCGTCGCCAGCGGCGAGTCGTACGAATCGGCGGCGACACGTGAGGTGGCCGAGGAGGTGGGTGTCACCGACGCCGAATGCGAGGTGCTCGACGCCGGTCGGGCGCGATCGTACGACGACGACCAGGTCAGTCTGCTCGGCCGCTGTTTTCGGGTGTGTCATCCGGGTCCGTTTCAATTCTCGGATGGCGAGATCACCGAGGCCTGGTGGTCGCCCATGGAGGACGTCGAGGCGATGATCCGGCGGGAGAGCTTCCTGCCCGACAGCCTGGCCCTCTTGTGGCCGTTGTTGCGACCGTCGGACTGAGCCCTTCGCCCACCCGTCACGTGTCGAAAAGGAGAACACGTGTCGAATCATCCCAACGGAATCATCGGGGCGGACCCGGACCAACTCTCGAACCTCGGTCACACCCTGCAACGTCAGCGTGACATCGTCGACGGAGTGCTGACGACGGTGGCGGCGGCACTCGACGGCACCACCTGGACCGGTCCCGCCCGGCGGGCCTTCGAGTCCGATTGGACCGGTGGCTTCCGCGTGGCCCTGCAACGACTGGCCGAGGCGTTCGCCACCTCGGGACACGAGTGCCAGGTGCGCGCCGACGAGCTTCGACGGGTGATGGGCGTGATCTGAACCCCTACGATGTGCGTGTGATCCGCGTCGAATTCACCGTCGAGCCCTTCGTCGAGGGGCAGCCCGGGCCACACGTGCTGGCGGCGGTGTCGGCGGCCGAGACCGCTGGTGTGTCGGTGGAGTTCGGTCCCTTCGCCTCCGAGTTCGAGGCCGAGTCGACCACGGCTTTCGCCGCCGTGTCGGCGTTGATCGAGAGTGCCTACGCGAACGGTGCGACGCACGTCAACATTCACATCGAGAAGTTGGACGCATGAGCTCGACACCGTCGCGCACCGATCATCCTCTGCTGTCGGCTCTCGCTCCGCTGATGGATGCTCTGGGTTGCAGCATCGTCGAAGCCGCGAACCGCGAGCCCGCCGACGTGCCGATCACCGTCGAAGGTGAGATCGTCGCGGTGGTGCGTCTGCCGGCACTTCACGGAGCCCTCGACCGCCTAATCGAGTCCGTCGAACGGGAGATGGGTGTTCGGTTGCCGGGGATGAATCGTGAGCAGAAGCAGCGGGCCATCCGTTTGCTCGACGATCGCGGTGCGTTCACCCTTCGTCGCGCCGTCGAGGACGTGGCCGACGCCATGGGCGTGTCGCGCATCACCGTCTACAACTATCTGAACGCCATTCATCGCTGAGTGGGCGCGTTCCGTCCCGACGATCAATCGGGCAGGTAATCCTCGAGGTTGCCCACGGTGAAGCCCTCCGCCGCCATGCGCGCTTCGAGGGCCAGCAGATTGTCGTACAGATCGTTCCGGAAATGCGTGAGGAAGACGTCGCCGGGCTGCAGGGCGGGTCGGTGGGCCAGGTCCACGTTGCCTTCCCAGAGTTCGGAGTTCCACGTGACGACGACGTTGATGCCGCAACTCCCGGCGGCCTTCAGTGTGGTGTCGTCCCATGATCCGTAGGGAGGCCGGAAGAGATGTCCGGCGGATCCGAACGTTTGCTCGATGAGCCCTTTCATGCCGCAGATCTGGCGTCGTTGCTCGTCGTAGTCCATCCCGTTCATCTTCGGGTGGCTGAGGGTGTGGGAGCTGATGTTTCCACCCACGGTGAGGATCTGAGCGAAGTACAGCGGATCCTTCTTGAATTCTCCGGAGACCAAGAAGAGTGTGGCGGGCCAACGTCGATCGACCAGGAACTCCATCACGCGGGGATCCTTGACGATGCCGTCGTCGATGGTGAGAAAGACCACCTTGTCCGTGGTGTCGACCTTGGAGATCTTCACGGCGGAGCCGTCGGCGGTGCGAACCGGTGCGATGGAGTAACTCGGAAACGGTGGCAAGGTGCTCGTGGTGGTGCTCGTGGTGGTGCTCGTGGACGTGGTGGTCGTGGTGCTCGTCGGAGACGGGGTGGAACTGGTGGTCACGACGACATCGCTCGTCGTGGCGGCGGTGCCATCGGACGCACACGACGTCGTGATCAGACATGTCGCGAGAAGGAGAAGCGCGCGACGAGGGGATAGAACGGAATCCATGAGTGACGCAACTCTAGGTCGTGAGGGCCCGAGGTTCGACGTGGTGGCCTTCGATGCCGACGACACCTTGTGGCACAGCGAGGACGGTTTCCACGCCGCGGAGAACACGTTCTGTGATCTCTTGTCACCCTTCGTCGCCGACGGTGTGGATCTCCGTTCGACCCTCACCGCGACCGAACGCAAGAACCTGCCCACCTACGGCTATGGCGTGAAGGCCTTCGGTTTGTCGATGCTGGAGGCGGCGTTGTCGGTCTCGCAGGGGCGCGTGACGAGCGACGTGATGGACAAGTTGCTCGGCATCGTGCGCGAATTGCTGTCGGCCCCGGTGCGTCTGCTGCCCGGCGTCGCCGAGGTGATCGTCGATCTGGCGCGCGACCATCGCGTGGCAGTCATCACCAAGGGCGACTTGGTCCACCAGACCCGCAAGGTGACCACCTGTGGTGTCGATCATCTCTTCGATCACGTGGAGATCGTCCTGGAGAAGGATCCGGAGACGTATTCCCGAGTGCTTCGTGAATTCGACGTGGAGCCACACCGTTTCTGCATGGTGGGCAACTCGGTGAAGAGCGACATCCTTCCCGTGCTGGAGATCGGCGGACACGCAGTGCACGTGCCGTACCACGTGTTGTGGGAACTGGAAAAGGCCGATCATCCCGTGGGGCACGGTCGATTCGGAGAGGTCGAGAGCATCGCCGAGGTTCCCGATTGGGTCCGCCAAGGTGGTGAATGAGCGGTCGACGCTCCCGTTTCACGGCACAATGGAGGGGTCATGTTCTTTCTGATCCCGACACCGTCCACTCTCAACCCCTCGCCCGAGCAGCCGATCTCGGCCCAAGAGGCCATGTCCCGGCCATTGATCGTCGTGCTCGTGGTGATCGGTGCGTTCATCGCGACTCGGCTGTCCCACGTGATCTTTCGTCGTGTCGTGCGCTTCGTGGCGCGGCGCAGCATCGCCCACCCCACACGTTGGTGGCGCACCCCCACCCGTTACCAAGAACTGGAGCACGGCGAGGTGGGGGAGAACCGTCGCCGACAACGCATCGATGCCGCCGCCCGGATGCTCCATCATCTTTTCGCCGTGGTGCTCTGGCTCGGCGTCATCATCGCGGTCTTCCACATCCTCGAATTGGATGCCGCCTTCTTCTTGTCGAGCGCGGGCTTCATCGGCGCGGCCGTGGCCATCGGTGGCCAGCACAAGGTGAACGACTATCTCACCGGCTTGTCCGTCCTGTTGGAGGATCGCTACGGAGTGGGTGACGAAGTGGAAGTGAGTGGTTCGTTCCCGAACGGCGTGCGAGGCATCGTCGAGCACATCGGCCTGGTGTCGACGCGCATACGTGACGGGTACAGCACCATCCACCTTCCCCACACCGCCCTGTTGTCGGTGCGAAACCTCAGCCAGGAGCCGGTCGAGACGAAACTCTCCATCAAAGTTCCGGCGAACACCGAGCACGGTGAGGCCGCCAGTCGGGCCGCCGAAACCATCCGCGAACTGGCCGGTAGCCCGAATCTGACCGAAGTGATGTTGGTGGACGACATCTTGATGGCCACACCGGCGGCGGGTAATCCTCAGGTGGAGCTGAAAGTTCGCACGACCCGACCGCTCACGGCGGAGGAACGCGAGACGTTGGTACGCCGCACCGAGGAGCGCTTGTCGGCCCAGGACTCCTGATCGCGCCCGGCCCGTCGTTCGGGACTCGTTCGCTCCACTTCTAAAGTGTGCCCATGTACCAGCCCACCTACGAGTCGCTGTCGACGCACCCGGTCCCCTCGTGGTTCCTGGATGCCAAGTTCGGGATCTTCTCCCACTGGACCGTGGGTTCGGTGCCGGCGTTCGCACCCACCGGCAAGGACCCCTTCACCTTGGCCCGTGAGGAGGGCGAGCGCATGGCGTTCAGCCACACGCCGTACGCCGAGTGGTATTGGAATTCCATCAGCATTCCGGACTCCCCGGCCGCCGAGCATCACGCTCGGGTGTGGGGAAACTGCGAGTACGACGTCTTCGTGCGACGATTCCTGGACGCGGCCAAGGGCTGGGATCCGCAGCGGTGGCAGCGCATGCTGGCCGCCTCGGGAGCCAAGTACTGCGTGATGGTCACCAAACACCATGACGGCGTTCTCATGTGGCCGTCCGAGGTTCCGAACCCGCATCGCGGCTCGGCATGGTCGTCGGAACGCGACCTGGTTCGGGAATGCGCCGATGCGGCGCGGGGGGCCGGGCTGCGTTTCGGTGTCTACTACTCGGGCGGTATCGACTGGACGTTTCAAGGTCTGGGCATCGACGGTTGGGGCAAGTTGTACGGAGCGATTCCGCAGGACGAGACCTATCACGCGTACGCGGACGCTCATTGGCGCGAGCTGATTCGCAAGTACCAACCGGACGTTCTCTGGAACGACATCGGCTATCCCGGATTCGGAGCGGGGGCCGCACAATTGATGGCCGACTTCTACAACGGAAATCCCGATGGCGTGGTGAACGACCGCTTCGACTTCCTCGGCGTGATGGGTGGAACGGCACACGCCGATTTCACCACTCCGGAATACACGACGAAGCCCGTGGATCACCAGCGCCCCTTCGAGGTCACTCGCGGCATCGGCACCAGCTTCGGTTACACCGAGTCCGAGGGTGAGCACACGTACATGGCGATCCCCGATCTGATCCGTATGTTCGTCGACATCGTGGCCGACGGCGGCAACCTCTTGCTCAACTACGGAGCGATGCCCGGTGGGGAGATCCCGTGGGCCCAGCAGATGCGGTTGTTGGCGATGGGGCAGTGGCTCGCGGTGAACGGTGCGGCGATCTACGGAAGTCGTCCGTTCGAGCAATCGCGCTTGCAGACCGATGACGGGACGCCCGTGCGATTGACCTCGGGTGCCGACGGCGCGGTCTACGCGATGGTGTGCGGTCGACCGGACTCGGCGACGATCGTCATCGACGGGCTACCCGCCGGCGAGGTGCATCTGGTGGGCCATCGAGCGATGCTCCATCGTTCGGGCGACCGGATCGTGTTGCCCACGCGCCCCGACGACACGCCGGTGTTCACCCTTCGTGTCGGTTGACTTTCGCGCTCAGCGACCCGAACGTACGTCGAGCCAGTCGCCGGTTCGCAGATGTATCAACTCCGCCGCACCGTTCAGTTCGTTCACCGTCCGAGCATCGCCACCCGAGACGAAGTAGAGAGCCTTCTGCCACCATTTCATGTCGCGTCGTGGGTCGGTGGCGGTGGGAACCAGGGCACGAGCACCACAGGCTCGCGTGGCCGCCGCGCTGCGCGTGGGTCCGGCCGTGACCGGGAGCACCACGGCCAACACCGACTGCGTGGGTAGCACCGCGACGTCCACGGGACCACGGGCGGCCACCTCACGAGCGACATCGACGGTTGGCTGGTGAGGCTCGATCCAGAGTCGCCCGCGGTCCACTCCGCTCGCGTCGACGGCTTCGATCACCCATCCGGTCGCGATGTATCCGAGCGGTAGACCGCACTTGGTCGACGTCACACGAAGCGTGCCGCCCTCGCGACACGTGATCTCGAACGTTTCGCCGGGCGCGCGCACGTGGGTGGCGGGACTTCCCGCGGCCCGAGCCGCCTTGGCCGCTTTCAGGTTCGAGTGCACCGGCACGTCGCCGAGGAGACGCAAGGTGTCCGGCCGCAGATGGTCGTTGACCGACGTGCACAGAAGCACGGCGGCGATGTCGGCGTTCTCGCGCACGAGGTCACCGTGCGTGGTGAAACCGGCCGGGTGACGGCGATCGAAGGCGCCGCTGATGGGATGCTCGGTCAACCACGGATCGATCAGGACGGAACTCCCCGAGAACTGAACCTGCCAACTCTGATAATCGTCGAGTCGACGCAACAGCATCACAGACCCCTCGCATCGGCGGAGTGGGTGGATCCCTCGGTCACCGTGACGACCGCACTGTGCGCGACATCGGCCGACGAATTGGCCACCCGAATCTCGTACAGGCCGGGGTCGACGCGCCACTCTCCCGTGCCCGTGGACTCGACCATCGCTCGTTCCCCGGTGACCTGTGGTCGCAGCGAACCGCGATAGTTGTCACCGGTGTCCCAGTGAGCGAAGGCGCGCATTCCGAGCCTCAGGCTGACGACCTTGCTCGCCCCGGCCGCCAAGTGAACCTTTCCGAACGCTTTCAGTTCCTGGGGCGGTCTGGTCACCGTGGGTTGCAGTGGTGCGACGTACAACTGCACCACGTGCGTTCCCGCGCGAGCACCGATGTTGGTGACGGTCACCCGAACCGTGATGGACGCGTCGTCGCTCTCGGCGAAGTCGATGACGTCGCGATCGAGGTCGGGGGCATCCACGTCGAAGGATGAATACGAGAGCCCATGACCGAAGGGGTAACGCACGGGGAGGTGCCGCGACTCGTACCAGCGGTGCCCGATGAGCACACCCTCTCCGTAACGCACCTGCCCGTGCTCGCCGGGGAAGTTGCCCCACGCCGGCGTGTGCTCGAGACGCTCGGGGATGGTGGTCGGCAGACGTCCACCGGGGTCGGCCTCGCCGAACAGGACGTCGACGACCGCGGCGCCCATCTCCTGACCGCCGAACCACACCTGAAGAACCGCGGGCACGTCGTCGGCCCACGACATGTCGACGGGGGCGCCGGTGTTCACCAGCACCACCGTGCGGGGATTCGCCGCCACCACCTCGCGGATCAACTCTTCCTGGCGTCCCGGCAGGGCGAGCGTGTCACGGTCGTGCCCTTCGCTCTCCCACTCGTCCGTGGTGCCCACCACCACGAGCGCGATGTCGCTCTCGGCGGCCAATTCGACGGCGCGGCGGATGGGATCCTCGGGTTCGATGAACTGCATGCCCACTCGGGCCCCGTGCATCCACTGTCTCTGCTCGCCGTCGCACTCGAGCACGATCTCGTTGGCTTCGCCCGCCGTCAGATCGACGATCGCGGAGATCTCGACGCTGCCCATTCCGAAGAACGAATGACCGCGCGGGGGGATGGTGCTGGCTCCATCGACGACGCACTCACCATTGACGAACAATCGGCACGGGCTCACCTCCACCAGCGAAAACACGTACTGACCGGAGTGCTCGACGGTGACGATACCGGTGGCCCGGAAATGGAAGGCCGACTTGGGAACGCCTTCGTCCTGACGACCGACCACCATGATGCGACCGTCGGGCCGATTGATGCGGGTCAACTCCGTACCCGATCCGACGGCACCGTCGTAGACCACGACGTCGAATCCCGGTTCACCTGATGGGGTGCGCACCACGTTGGGGTCGACGATCGGCGTGGTCTTCTCGATGTTCCCACCGGTTTCGTGACGGATCTTCACCTTGGTGCCGAGTCGCTCACGCAGGACGTCGATGATCGGCGTGCGGTGGTGGGGGAGCACCTCGGCCGAACCTCCGCCCATGATGCGTGCTCGTTCGGCGTTGGGCCCGATGACCGCGATGGACTTCGAGCCGGTGGACGTCAACGGAAGCAACGACGCGGCGACATCCTGACGGCGTCCGCGCACGGTCTCGTTCCGAAGCAGAACGATGGATCCGATCGCCGCCTGTCGGGCCAGTTCGCGGTGCTCGGGTAGATCCACGGCGTGAGGCTCGACCGGCTCGTCGTCGAGGGCTCCCAATCGATCGAACACCGACAACAACGTCCGCGCGGCACGGTTGAGGTCGTTCTCGTCCACGCGACCATCGCGAACCGCTTCGGCGAGCACCGGTCCGTAGGCGCGCGGTGGCGCGGGCATCTCGAGGTCCAACCCGGCTCGGGCGGCGCCCTCGGTGGTGGTGCCGGCGAACCAGTCGGTCACCACGAATCCCTCGAAGCCCCACTCGTCGCGCAGAACTGTCTGCAGCAGCCAACGGTTCTCGGCACAGTACGTTCCGTTCATCCGGTTGTACGACGTCATGATGCCGAGTGAGCCGCCCTCGCGAACCGCGATCTCGAAGGGCAACAGGTACACCTCTCGAAGCGTTCGTTGGTCGATGACGCTGTCGATCGTCATGCGCTCGAACTCGGCGTCGTTGCCGACGAAGTGTTTGACGGTGGTGGCCACTCCGTGCGATTGCGCGCCTCGGATGAAGGCCGCGGCCAGCCGACCGGACAGGAGCGGATCCTCGGAGTAACACTCGAAGGCTCGACCGAAGAGCGGTGATCGGTGGAGGTTGACGGTGGGCGCCAACAAGACGCGGGCGTTCTTCGTGCGCGTTTGGTGTCCGAGCGCGCGCCCCAACTGCTCCAGAAGGTCGGTGTCGAAGGTGGCTCCGAGGGCCGAGCCACACGGAATGCACAGCGTGGCCACCTGGGTTCCGATGCCCGGCGTGAACGGTCCTCGAGCGCCCGCCGGACCGTCGGTGACGGTGATGACGGGGATGTCATGGGCTTCGACGGCGTTGGTGCTCCACAGGGTGGCGCCGGTGGTGAGTGACGCTTTCTCCTCGATGGTCATTCGTCCGAGAAGGGCGTCGATGTCACGGGTCACGTGTTTGATCTTGTCAGTTGGAGACGGTGTGCTCCGTTACCCGACCATCAGACTCCGAAGCGCGTCGATTCGACCGCGGCCACCGCGTCATCGGGTCCGGTCAGTTCCACCCGCGCCACCGACCGTCGTCCGTAGATGAACAGCACGAGTTCGCCCGTGGGACCGGAAACGTCGACGACTGGCTGGCCCTTCTTGGCGACGATCGCGATTCCCCCGCGCGGGGTCATGGTGAGACCACACGGGGCCCGCCGCCCCATCAACCTCGCACCGCGCTCGAGGGCCCCGAGCAACGCGTCCTCCAGCTCGGCGGGGAGGTCGCGTGGGGACCAGTCCGGCTGGGCGCGACGCACGTCCTCCAGGTGCACGAAGTACTCGAGGGTGTTGGTCAGTCGATCGAGCGCCGGAACACGCATGGGCGACAGTCGTGGGGGACCCGACCGCACTCGTTCCACGAGTTTGGTCCAGTCGGTGCGGGCCACTTTGTCGCGTACCCGGTCGCCATGAGGAGCGAGCCGGGCGAAGAGGATCCCGCCGGCGGCATCGGGCCGGGTCTCGCGCACCACCAGATGAGCGGCCAGGTCACGCGTGGTCCACCCGGCGCACAGCGTCGCGGCGTCGGGGCCGAGTTCGAGGAACAGGTCGCACAGAGCGTGTCGTTCCGATCGGGCGGGATTGTTCATGGTCACGACTCGATTCGCGTCACGTGGCGTCGGGGGGCCAGACGCCGATGCCGCCATCTTGCACCAGGAAACCGGTGTGGGTGCGGTCGAGGTGACGACTGCGCCACGTCAGCATGCGTTGGGCCATGTTCAACGTGCGCGCGGGATCGTCGACGGTCGTGCGCCAGGTCGGGTCGGCCCCGATGTCGAAACAGAGATGACTACCGTCGCCGAATTGCACGTAGGCCGTGTCGAGGGTGCGATGAACGGCGAGGTTGCACTCGTCGAGGCGTCGGTCCCACGGCCACGGATTCGCGTCGAAGGGGATGAGTGCGTAGCGCCAATCGAATTCCCACGAAGCACCGTCGCGCCACTGCGGCGGTTCGACTCCGTCGAGGAAGGGAGTGAGCGGGAGACCGTCGCATTGTCTGGGCACGTCCTGGCCCCACGATTCGGCCAACGTGGGCAACACGTCGATGCTCTCGGTGAAACGTTCGACCACGGTGCCGTGAGCGGTGCTGCGTCGGGGGTCGCGCCAGATCAGGGGGATGTGGTGGCTCTCTTCGAACCAGGCCACCTTCTGCACGAGACCATGATCGCCCAACTGTTCACCGTGGTCGGTGGTGAGGACGATGATGGTGTCGTCCCAGGCCCCCGACTCTCGCAAGGCCCGCCACAGGCGTCCCATCTCGGCGTCCACGGCGGTGATCATTCCGAAGTACTGCGCCCGCAGATGACGAACGCTGGCCTCGTCGGTGGGTGCGGCGACGCCGTCGACGGTGAGTAGAAGGTCGTGGAACGGATGACGAGTGTCGGCCGGCGTGATGGGTGACCCGACGTCGGCGGGGTCGTACATCGTGGCGTACTCGCCGGGTGCCGAGTACGGGGGGTGTGGGCGCAGGTAGCTGGCGTGGACGAACCATGGCTCGTCGGAATCGCGGCGCCGCAACCAGTCGATGACGCGGTCGGTGGTGAAGGTGGACACGCTGACCTCGACCGGACGTTCGTGTTCCGTGGCCAACAAATTCAGGTGACCGCCCGAGACGTCGTATCCCCGTGAAGCGAGGAAGTCCACCCACGGTCGATGCGGTCCACTCATGTCGAGTTCCCATTCGAAGCCCGGCAACAACCCCTCGTACGAGGACAGTCGCGGATCGTCGGGACCGAGTGCGACGCGCGGATCGATGGATTGATCGGTGTAACCGAACAAGGTGGGTCGGTATCCGGCCCGCCAGGCCAGTAACGCGACGTTGTCGAAGCGTCGATCGAGGGGTGTGCCGTTGGCGACCACCCGGTGATTCATTTGGTACATGCCGGTGTACAGGCCGGCGCGACCGGGACTGCACGGAGTCGACTGCGTGTAATGACGATCGAAACGAACACCGTGGCGGGCCAGTTCGTCGAGGTGCGGGGTGCGCACCAATGGATGCCCCGCCGCCGACAGGGCATCGGCACGGAATTGATCGAGGGTGACGAGAAGAACGTTGGGGCGTTTCATTCGCGCGACCAGTCCGCCATCACCGAGGTCGTCACTTCAGGACGTACTCGTAACGACCACCGTGGTCGAGACGATCCATCTCGCCGGCCAGACGTAGGTGCTCCAGATGGGCGAACGTCTCGCTGTCGGCCATGCCACCTTGGGCCCGTGGCGAGAACAGATGCGTGGACATGTCCATGACCGTCATCGGTCGACCCTCGGCGATGGCGGCATCGCGCAACTTCTGCAGTCGACCGACGTGATGTTCCTTGATGTCGAGAGCGCGACCGGCCAGATCGGTGAAGACGTCACCGTGGGCCGGTAGCGCCTTGGTCACCTGGGGACCGAACGCGGCCACCTTGTCGAGGGACTGGAAGAACAACTTCAACGGATCGTGAGCGCGCATCAAACCGCTGATGTGCGGGGTGATGGTGGGCAGAACGTGATCGCCGCACAACATCAGGCCGTGTTCGGGATCGAACAGGCACAGGTGGTCGGCGGTGTGGCCGGGGGTGTGGACCGCGACCCAATCCCGTCGGGCGAAACGGAAGGTCTGGGCGTCCTTCAACCGCACCGTGGGTTGGGGCAGGCGCAACATACGCGGAATGCGTCGGGCCACGGCCATGCGCGCTCGTCGTCGCCACGGCACATCCATCGGCGGACCGCCCCACGGGGTGGGGTCCCACGGTCGTCGGACCACGGGACGTGACGCCAACTCGCTGACGGCCGCGGGATCGTCGAGGTCGACGTCGTCGGGCTCGCTCGGATCCCAGAAAACGCGGAATCGCTCGTGGGAAACGATGTCGCAACCGGTGTCGGCGCGCAACCAGTAGGCGCCACCGAAATGATCGGGGTGACTGTGGGTGACGATCACCGTGTGGACGTTCTTCAGCGGTACGCCCACTTGGTGCAGTCGCTGCTTCACCATGGCGTAGCTGTTCTTGTCGGGCAGGCCCGGATCGACCACCGCGACACCGCGTTCGTCCTCCAACACGTACATGTTCACGTGACCGAGGCCGGGAATCGAGATGGGCAATTGGGTGCGCAACACGCCCGGAGCGATCTCGAGGATCTGGTCGCTGGCCGGCATCTGCTCCTGCTTCGGAGGGCGGGGCGCGGGGTCGGTCACGAGACGAGGGTAGTTGTGACGAGCCGACGCTTCCTACCCGAGCGGGAACGGTTCAGGGGGCGGTGCTCGGGACGACGGAATCGGAGCCCACGAAGACCCGCTGACGATAGAAGCGCAATTCGGCGATGCTCTCGTGGACGTCACCGAGGGCTCGATGATTCCCGGCCTTGAACGGACGCTTGGTGTCGGCGCCGGGATACCAGCGCTTCACCAACTCCTTGATGGTGCTGACGTCGACACTGCGGTAATGCAAGTGGTTCTCGATGTCGGGGAGATAGCGGGCCAGGAACCGACGGTCGGTCCCGATGGAGTTGCCACACAACGGCACCGTGCGGGCCTCGGGGACGTGGCTCTTGATGAAGGCCAACGTGCGCTCGCCGGCTTCCGCGAGGCCGATGGTGGATTCCTTGATCGCGACCAAGAGACCCGACTTGGTGTGCATGTCGACCACGAACGGGTCCATCGCCGCCAACACCTCGTCGGATTGGTGGATGACGATGTCGGGACCTTCGGCAACGACGTTGAGTTCGTCGTCGGTGATGATGGTGGCGATCTCGACGATGACGTCACGGTTGGGATCGAGCCCCGTCATCTCCAGATCCATCCACACGAGCACGGCTCAGACCCTACGCCATCGGTGTGGCACGACGTGATCTCATGAATCGGACGAGTGCGCGGTGATGATCTAGGGTCGCGTCATGTCCGGCGACGAGACGTCATCCAACCCGTCGTCACCGAACGTGTCGGTGCCGGTCGTTCGTCTCGACCCCGACCTCGATCTGCCGGTGTACGCCCATCCCGGCGACGCCGGCCTCGACCTGCTCGCTCGGCACGACGCGGTCGTCCCCGCGGCGGGTGGTCGGGTGTTGGTGCCGACGGGGATCGCCTTGGCTTTGCCGCGTGGTTTCGCTGGTTTCGTCCTTCCGCGCAGCGGACTGGCGTTGAAACACGGCATCTCGGTGGTGAACAGTCCGGGACTCATCGATTGCGCGTACCGCGGTGAGATCAAGGTGGTGTTGCTCAACACCGACCCGACCCACGACTACCACGTTCGTCGTGGTGATCGCATCGCCCAGCTGGTGGTTCAGGCCGTCATGGAAGTCGTGTGGTACGAGGTGCGGTCGCTGGAAGGCGACGACCGCGGCGGAGGGTTCGGACACTCCGGTCGCTGAGGTCGCGAATCAGGCCGCCGCGCGCATCGAGGCGACCTCGTTGGCGATGAGTTCCCGAACCCGGTCGCGCAGAACGGGGATGTCGGCTTCCGTCATGCCGGTGGTGTCGATGGGATCCAGCACGCGCACCTCGGCGTCGGAGTCCCCGAGACGCCAATCGTGTTTGCGCAGTGCGGAGCGCGTGCCGTGCACGACCAAGGGAAGTATCGGCGTTCCGGTTTCGATGGCCAGGCGGAACGCGCCGTCCTTGAAGGCCCGCATCTCACCGTCGGCGCTTCTCGTGCCCTCCGGAAAGATCATCACGGACATCTTGCGATCCAACCAGGATTTGCACACCTCCAGCGCCGCCGAGCCGCTCGATCGATCCCCACGAACCAGCGAGATGTCGCCGGACATCTTCATCATCCAGCCCACGAGTGGGATGTTGAAGATGGACTTCTTGCTCAGCCACTTCATCTCGATCTTGAGATGGCTGATGAGGAGCATGTCGACGAAGCTCTCGTGGTTCGAGACCATCACGTAGGGGTTTCGCTTGTTCTCGGGCAGTTTCCCGCTGGTGTGGAATTTCCACATCGGTGTGAGCACCTGATGCACCACGCACAAACGCCGGAACACGTATCCGGTGGCGTAACGACCCTTGTCGAACGGAGCCGTGACGATCCGCACGACGGCGACCAACGGGGTCCAGACGATGACGATGACACCGAGAGCGAACCAACTCCAGATGCTCAGCAGACTGCGGCGCATCATCCATGTTCGCACAGTCGAGGTGTTCGGAAGCATTCACGGAGGAACGGGCTCGCGTGATCGTGACCTAGAGTTCGGTCGGCGGGGTGTCTGTCGGAGGAGTGGTCATGTCGAACGTCAGTGGATTTCCCGAATCACATCGAGTTCCCGAGTTGTTCCAGGCGGCTCTGGCCGTGCAGCGAAACGCCTACGCCCCGTACTCTCACTTTCCGGTCGGCGCCGCGATTCTCTCTCCGTCGGGGCGAATCCATGCCGGTTGCAACGTGGAGAACGCGGCGTATCCCGTCGGAAGTTGTGCCGAAGCCGGCGCGATCGCGGCCATGGTGGCGGCCGGGGAGACCGAGATCGTCGCGCTTCTCACCATCTGCGACAGCATCGAAGTGGGAACGTGTTGCGGTGGATGTCGTCAGCGCGTTCGTGAGTTCGCCGCACTCGACACTCCGATCTACGCCTGTGGCCCCGACGGAGTCCGGGCCGTGTTCACGATGGAGGGATTGCTTCCGACATCGTTCGGCCCCGACAACCTGAGCGGTTTCGTCTCGTGACCGCGTCCGTCGCGGCGCGGGTGCTCGGGTTGATCGATCTCACGAATCTGTCCGACGACTGCACCGAGAACGACGTGGCGGAATTGTGTGCACGGGCTCATGGTGCGCACGGATCCGTCGCCGCGGTGTGCGTGTGGCCACGTTTCGTCGGACGTGCCGTGAGAGAGCTGGCGAACACCGGGGTCAAAGTCGCCACCGTCGTCAACTTTCCTCGGGGCAACGACAGCGTCGACGACGTTCTGGGAATGGTGGAACGTTGCGTCGGCGAAGGTGCCGACGAGATCGACCTCGTGATCCCGTACGAGAAGTTGCGTGATCAGGTCGATGGTGACGGTGATCGTGCCGTGGTTCATTTGGTGGCCAAGGTGAAGGAGTCGCTTCCCGCGGGTCGCCTCCTGAAAGTGATCCTGGAAACGGGTGAACTGCGCGATCAGGGTCTCGTGGAACGCGCCGCGCGATTGGCGGTGGCCTCGGGCGCCGACTTCATCAAGACGTCCACCGGCAAGACACCCGTGTCGGCCACGCCGGAAGCGGCGGAGACGATGTTGTCGGTCCTGCGGGAGTCGCCGCGCATCGATCGTCGTGTCGGCATCAAGCCATCGGGCGGAATCCGTTCGGTCGCCGAGGCCGCCGGATATCTCGCCATCGCCGATCGAATCATGGGACCCGATTGGGTGACGCCCGAGACCTTCCGCTTCGGCGCGAGTGGACTGCTCGACGCCGTCGAATCCGAACTCGCCTAGCCTTGCCTCATGGCCCGGGGACACGACTCGTATCTGACCAGTCGTTTGCGCGGCTTCGGCTCGACGATCTTCGCCGAGATGACGGCTCTGGCCAACGAAAAGGGGGCCATCAACCTCGGTCAGGGTTTCCCCGACTACGACGGACCACCGGCGGTTCTCGATGCCGCCGTGGAGGCGATTCGTTCGGGGCAGAACCAGTACCCACCCGGACCCGGCGTCGCCGACCTTCGTCTCGCGATCGCCGAACACCAGAGTCGTTTCCACGGTCTGAGATACGACCCCGACGGTGAGGTCCTCGTCACGGCCGGTGCCACCGAGGCGCTGGCGGGGGCGTTGCTCGGCATTCTCGAGACCGGTGACGAAGTGGTGTTGCTGGAGCCGATGTACGACAGCTATCAAGCGTGCATCGCGTTGGCCGGTGCGGTGACCCGCCCCGTGACGTTGCGCCCCCCGTCGTATCGTCTCGACCTCGACGCGTTGCGCGCGGCGGTCACACCGCGGACGCGGATGATCCTTCTCAACACTCCGCACAATCCCACCGGCGCCGTTCTCGATCGTGACGAACTGCGAGCCATTGCCGAAGTGGCCATCGAACACGATCTCATCGTGGTGTCCGACGAGGTCTACGAACACCTGGTGTACGACGGAGCCGAGCACGTGTCCATCGCGTCGTTGCCCGGCATGTGGGAACGCACGTTGGTCATCAGCAGCGGAGGCAAGACCTTCAACACCACCGGTTGGAAGGTGGGCTGGGTCTGTGGTCCGGCGACGTTGGTGGCCGCGGCGCGGGCGGCCAAGCAATTCCTCACCTACGTGTCGTCGGGGCCGTTCCAGCCCGCCATCGCGGCGGGGTTGCGGCTGCCGGATCGTTACTTCATCGAGCTGGCCACCGACCTGGCGCGCAAGCGTGATCGTCTGATCACGGGTCTGGTGTCGGCGGGCTTCGAGACGTACACGCCACGGGGCACGTACTTCGTGACCGTCGACATTCGGCCCCTGCGTGCCGACGGAGACGGTTACGCCTTCTGCCGCGAACTTCCCGACCGTTGCGGAGTGGTCGGCATCCCGAACGTGGTCTTCTACGATCGGTCCCATGAACGAGAAGGTCGACACTTGGTTCGTTTCGCGTTCTGCAAACGCGACGAGGTCATCGACGAAGCCGTCGAGCGATTGATGGGAGTCGCATCGTGAGGTTCGCCGTCGTTCAACACGACATCGTCTGGTGCGACCGGGAAGCGAACTTCGCGCGCCTCGAGCCGCGAATCGCCGAGGCGGCATCCCACGGTGCGAATTTCGTCCTGCTCTCGGAGACCTTCTCCACGGGCTTCGCGGTCGAGGACCCGCGGTTCGCCGAGCCCCATGACGGTCCGTCGTCGCGATTCCTGCGGGAGATGGCATCCGAGCACTCGGTCGTCGTGGCCGGATCGTGTCCCGAACTCGCGGCCGAGCCGACGGACGATCACCGACCGGCGAACACCTTCGTGGTGGCTCGGCCCGGCGGTCGTGTCGATCGCTATCGCAAGATCCACCCGTTCACCTACGGCGGCGAGGATCGACACGTGCGCCCGGGTGACGACTTCGTGACCATCGAGGTCGACGGGCTGCGGGTCAGTTTGTTCGTGTGTTACGACCTGCGTTTCGCCGACGAGTTCTGGCGACTGGCTCTCGACACCGACGTGTACTTGGTGCCGGCGAACTGGCCGGTGTCGCGACGCGAACACTGGATGGCGTTGTTGCGCGCGCGAGCCATCGAGAACCAGGCCTACGTGATCGGGTGCAATCGGGTCGGTGACGGTGGGAGCCTGTCGTACGCGGGCGACAGCAAGGTGTTCGGTCCCAACGGCGACCTGCTCGCCGACGGCACCGAGGCCGGCGAGACCATCCTCTACGCCGACGTCTCGGCCGACGAGGTGACCGCCGTGCGGGAGCGCTTTCGTTTTCTGCAGGACCGTCGCTGAGGTTCTTCCTCACGTGGTGAGGGGCTTCATCATCAGGCTGACGATCTTGCCCGGGCGAGTCTCGAGTTGGTCCACCTCGACGAATCCCTCGCGCACGTGAAAGCGCATCGATCCCTCGTTGGGCGGTTTCACGTTCACCTCCAGAGCGAACCACGGGGCGGTGGTCCGTCGTTCGACCTCGCGGTACAACATCGGACCGATACCGCGGCCCTGTGAGTCGGCGGTGATCGCCACCCGATCCAGATACACGAAGTCCTCGTGACGTTCGCAGAAGTACAGATAGTTCGGACTTCCGTAGTCCACACCCGGTGGCATCACCATGCAGAAACCGCGAACCCGACCATCGATTTCGGCCACCAGGTTGACGGAACAGACGTCGAAGATGGCGCGCAGATCGTCGAGGGTCTCCTGCCCGACCGCGGGAACGTTCTCCTCGTTGATGGCGTACACGACGTCGAGATCATTGATGGTCATGTCGCGGATGACGATACCGGAGTCGGTCACGACGTCGAATCTACCCGTCGTCGTCGAGCGGACCCGAAGTAGTGTGTTCCGGTGACCGTGAACGAACAACCGGCGATCCGCGCCAAGTCACTCACGAAGAAGTTCGGTGACTTCGAAGCAGTGCGAGGTATCGACGTCGAGGTTCGCCCCGGTGAGTCGTTCGGCTTCCTCGGACCCAACGGTGCGGGGAAGTCCAGCACGATGCGCATGATCGCGGGCGTTTCCCCGGTCACGTCGGGAACGTTGGAGATCTTCGGTCTGAATCCGGCCACGCACGGAAGCGAGATCCGCAACCGACTGGGCGTCGTTCCTCAAGCGGACAACCTCGACGGTGAACTCACCTTGCTCGACAACCTGATCGTCTACGGGCGGTACTTCGACATCCCTCGGGCGGAATGCGTCGCGCGAGCCAAGGAGTTGTTGGACTTCGTGCAGCTCTCCGAGCGTTCGTCGGGACGAGTGGAGTCGTTGAGCGGCGGCATGAAGCGGCGTCTGACCATCGCGCGCGGTTTGATGAATCGCCCCGAGATGTTCCTCTTGGATGAGCCCACCACCGGCCTCGACCCCCAGGCCCGACACATTCTGTGGGATCGCCTCTACCGACTGAAGCAACAGGGTGTCACTCTCGTGCTGACCACCCACTACATGGACGAAGCCGAGCAACTGTGCGATCGACTGGTCGTCATGGACGCTGGTCGCATCGTCGCCGAAGGCTCTCCTCGGGAATTGATCACGAGGTATTCCACCCGCGAGGTGCTGGAGTTGCGTTTCGGTGCCGGGAGCAACGCCGAACACGAGGGTCGACTTCTCGGTGTCGGCGATCGCCTCGAAGTGCTGGCCGATCGGGTTCTCGTGTACGCCGACGACGGTGAAAGCGCTCTTCACGAGGTGCACACGCGTGGTCTCCAACCCGAGAGTTCTTTGGTGCGCCGTAGTTCCTTGGAGGACGTCTTCTTGCGTCTCACCGGCCGTTCGCTGGAGGAGTGACGTGACCACGCCGGCATCGGTGCGGGTGCTCGAGATGCAGATGCTGCTGTTGAAACGCATCTGGAAGACGAACCTCACGCTCAGTTTCCTGCAACCTCTGCTCTTCTTCCTGGGCATGGGATTGGGGGTCGGATCTCTCGTGGACGACCGAGCATCATCGTCCGAAGCACTGGGAGACATCTCGTACGCCACGTTCCTCGGACCGGGCTTGTTGGCCACGACGGCGATGCTGACCGCCGCCGGCGAGTCGTTGTGGCCGGTCCTCGGGGGGTTCAAGTGGGACGGCAGCTACGAGGCGATGGCGGCCACTCGGCTCACCGCCCCCCAAGTGGTACGCGGACAGTTCCTCTGGCTCGCCGTGCGCATGGGGATCGCCGTGGGGGGAGTCGCGGTCGTCCTGGCGGTGCATCCCGACACGCGGTCGTGGGGCATCCTGCCGGCGGTACCCGCGGCGTTGTTGTGCGGCCTGGTGTTCACGGCCTGGATCACGGCCTGGGCCGCGAGTCGTGAATACGACACGTCCTTCTCGAACGTGCAGCGACTCGTGATCACTCCCTTGTTCCTGTTCGGCGGTGCGTTCTACCCGGTGGACTCGCTCCCGGACGCGTTGCGTCCGGTCGCGTGGGTGACGCCGTTGTGGCACGGGGTCGAACTGTGTCGCGGATTCGTTCTGCACACGCTCGGGATGACCGAGGCCCTGGGTCACGTGGCGGTTCTGGCGATCTGGTTGATCCCGGGTTGGATCGTCTGTGATCGCCTCTTCGCCAAGAGGTTGTACCGATGAGCCACGACACCCTGTTGTGGCGGGTCGCTCCTCCCATTCTGCGATCGGCGCGCCGACCACAACGGGTGGTCGAGCGCAACGCCATCGTCTACCGCCGCACTCCGATGGTGCTGATCTCGGGTTTCTTCGAGCCCCTCTTCTACTTGTTGTCCATTCGCATCGGTTTCGGAGCACTCGTCGGTGACGTGGACTTCGCCGGTCGGTCCATCGACTACGCCGAATTCGTGGCGCCCGCTCTGATGGCGAGTTCGGCCATGAACGGCGCGGTCTACGACAGCACGATGAACATCTTCTTCAAGTTGCGTTACTCCAAGACCTACGACGCGATGTTGGCCAGCCCGCTGGGTGCGGCCGACGTGGCCCTCGGTGAGATCGCGTGGGCCATGTTGCGCGGCTTCGTCTATTCGATCTCGTTCCTGGTCTGTCTGGCCGCGCTCGGCATGGCGGGTTCGTGGTGGATCCTGGCCTCGTTGCCCGCGTGCTTGCTGATCGGTCTCGCGTTCGCCTCGGTGGGTATGGCGCTCACCACCTACATGCGCTCGTGGGCCGATTTCGATTGGGTGCCCGCCATCACGCTTCCGCTGTTCCTCTTCTCGGCCACCTTCTACCCGCTGTCGTCGTACGGCGGGCTCGCCTGGATCGTGCAACTCAGTCCGCTGTATCACGGCGTGGCATTGGTCAGAGGAGCCAGCCTCGGTGTGGCCTCGTGGGGAATGTTCGTTCACGTCGGCGTCCTGTTGGCCTTGGCGACCGTGGGATTGTCGGTGGCCGCTCGGCGCGTCGAGACGCTGTTGCTGAAGTAACTCGCTCCGAGACGCCGACGCGACGCGGGGGTGCCTATCCTGCTCCCATGCTGTTCGCCAAGAAGAACACCGAGATGGTCGCTCCCGAGAACGCGCTGCCGGGTCGCACCGATCAGACGATGCCGGTTCCCGAGAAGCACTTCGTGTTGGGCACACCGCTCGAGGGTCCGTGGCCCACGGGCACCGAAACCGCCGTTTTCGGTATGGGTTGTTTCTGGGGTGCCGAGCGGTTGTTCTGGCAGTTGCCCGGTGTTCACTCCACCGCGGTGGGTTACGCCGGCGGTTACACCCCGAATTGCACCTACGAGGAGAACTGCACGGGTCTCACCGGTCATGCCGAGGTGTTCTTCGTGATCTTCGACCCCGCCATCGTCACCTACGCCGATCTCTTGCGCGTGTTCTGGGAGAACCACGACCCGACCCAGGGCATGCGCCAGGGCAACGATCTCGGCTCGCAATACCGAAGCGCGATTTACACCACGTCGGCGGCGCAGATGACCGAGGCTCTCGCTTCCCGTGATCTCTTCCAGGAGCGACTCCGCGCGTCCGGATACGGGTCGATCACCACCGAGATCGCCGAGATGGGTGAGTGGTACTACGCCGAGCCGTATCACCAGCAGTACCTGGCGAAGAATCCGAACGGCTATTGCGGTATCGGCGGCACCGGCGTGACCTGCCCCATCGGTACCGGCGCCTGAGCGCCGTTCTCGTCAGCGTCCGGCCGTCCAACTCTTGAGCGCCGCATCCAGTTCGTCGAGTGACCGCACCAGCACGTTCATCGAACACTGCATCATCAGATTCACGACCTCGTCGGGCGCGGGAAAGCGCGCGCGCCAGTCGGTGAACAAGCCGATGGTGTGTTTGCCCTTGGCGTAGGCGTACCCCATCTCCCATGCCGTGCCGTCGTCGGTCATGATTCCGTTGAGGTTCGCCACCACCACGTCACAGCGATCGATGCCGCCTTTGTCGTTGAGGAAGATCTCGCGCACGTTCTCGTGGGTCTTGGGCGGATTGTCGCGGTGCGGAAGGAACGTCTCGAATCCGTTCTCGGCCACGAGGCGATCGACCTTCTCGATGAACCAGCGTTCTCCCTCGTCGAACAGCGGACCGGCGATGTAGGCGTACGGCTTCGTGCTCATTGGAGAGTCTCCCATCCCTTGGTGCGAATCGATTCCCCGTCGGCGTCGAGAGCTCGACCCTCGTGTCGTAGTTCGCCCGGCGTGGCCGACAAGCGGGCGATGAGGTTCTGCATCGGAGTGTCGCCGACGGTCGTGATGGCCTCGCGGGCCGCGAAGTGCGGGTCACGAGCGATGTCGGCCATGTCGAGCACGGGACCGATGGCGGCCTCGGCTCGTTCGAACTCGGCGATCACCTCGGCTCGAGGACGTCGCGCGCAGTACTCGCGCATGCGGGCTTCGATCTCGTCGCGATGTGCCGTGCGACCATCGAACGATCCGAAGCGCGGATCGTGGGCCACCCCGAGGATTCCCATCACCCGCATGGCGACCGAATCCGACGACGCCGAGATGCCCACCCACGAACCGTCGGAGCAGCGATACGTCCCGCGAGGCACCGTGTACGGAAGTCCCGATCCGAGTCGGGGTTGCAATTCGCCGGTGAGCGCGTACAGCGATGCCACCGGACCCATCACGTGGAAGACGCTCTCCAACAAACTGGTGTCGACGACCTGACCCACCCCGGAGTGCAACGCCACCATGGTGGCGAAAGCTCCGACGAGCCCCGTGAGTTCGTCGGTGAGGGCGATGGCCGGCAGCATCGGTTGTCCCTCGGCTTCGCCGTTGACCGCGGCAAAACCCGACATCGATTCGGCGATGGAGGCGAATCCGGGTCGTTGCGCGTACGGACCGGTTTGACCGAATCCACTCACCCGCGTGACGACGAGTGACGGATTGAGTTGGAGCAAACGATCGGGCCCGAGCCCCAGTCGTTCGAGCGCACCGGGCCGGAAGTTCTCCACCACCACGTGGGCGTCCTTCACCAGATTCAGGAACACGTCCTTGTCCGCTTCGGACTTCAGGTCGAGGGCGATGGTGCGCTTGTTTCGGTTGGCCAGTTTCCACCACAGCCCGACGCCGTCGCGGGGATCCTTCCACGCCATGTTGCGCAGGCTGTCACCGGTGTCGGGTCGTTCGACTTTGATGACCTCGGCGCCGAAATCGGCGAGATACCGTGCGCAGTTCGGACCGGCGATGACCGTCGAAATGTCGAGCACCCGAAGACCGTGAAGGGGAGTGGTCATCTCGCTCGATCCGGGAAGACGAAACAACGGTCGGAAAGCGAACCGAGGGCGTAGGCCTCGTAGTCGATTCCGAAGTCCTCGTAGAGGTGTCGACAACGTTCGCTCCAGTCGAGAGCCGACGGATCCGAGATGCGGTGGACCACCTGCATCACCCCACCCTCGAACACGCGGTACTCGGCCCAGGTCCCCGGGAAGTCCTTCACGCAACCGACCTCGACGGTGGGCACGCCGCAGGCCATCGACCGCACGCGATGGCGGTGCGTGTGACCCGCCGTGTACCCGATGATGTTGTGATGTCGGGCCACCACGTCGTTCAACGCATCACTCGCGTCGGGATTGATACCGAAGTAGCCCTCGCTGCGATGGCCGTCGCCGGCGGTGTCCGGTGTCCACTGTTGATGGTGACCCATCACCAACACGGGAGAGTCGGTCGAACCCGCCATCTCGTCCAACCACTTCAATTGGAACTCGCCGAGATCCCCGGTGGTCTCGGTGGGGATGGCGGTGTCCATCAAAGCGATGGCGATGCCGGGCAATTCGATCCACACGTCCCGGTCGTACACGTGCTGGCCGAGGTACGAATCGTGATTGCCCCGCACGACGTGGAGGCGATCGGCGAAAGCCGTGCGGTAGCAGTTCTCGAAGGCGGCGAACTCGGGTTCGGTGCCGGTGCAGGTGAGGTCTCCCTTCACAAGGACCGCGTCGGGAGCGATGGCCGCGATCTCGCGCACGGCCGCCCGATTCATGGTCTCGGGATACGGGGCCTCGCCGGGGGCCGAGCGTCGAATCGGTCCGCGAGGATCGTCGTCGATGCGTCCGCATTCGAGTTCACCGAAATGAACGTCGTTCACCGTGGCGAATCGACACAACAACTCGCCGGCGGGACGATCGAGGGTTCGCACCGCGAGACCGAAGAACTCGAGGTCGGCTCCGGCGTCGAGGCCGTCGAAACGATGCACCGTCGTGCCGTCGTGCAGGACGACCAGATCGTCGGCCACGGTGGTGATGTCCATCGGCACGAAACTATCGCTTCTCGATTGGTACCTTGATTCCGTGGGTGATCGCGCGGAAAAGGCCCTGACGTGGGCGGTCTTGTTGGCGGCCCTCGCGTCGGTTCCCGCCACCTACTGGCATTCGTCCAAGGGCACCATGCACGACGTTGGCCTCGTCATTGGCTGGTTCATCTGGTTGGTGTTCGCCACCGAGGTCGTGGTGATGCTGAACGTCAGTGACGATCCACGCGAATGGATGCGTGGGCATCAGTTCGAGTTGTTCGTAACCGTCACCTCGTTCCCGATCCTGCTGGATCTACCCGGTGTGCGCGAACTCCTGGGCGTCTTCCCGCTGCTGGGTTCGGTGAAGTTGTTGAAGGCCCTCAAGATCCTGAAGCTGGCCAAGGTCTTCAAGTTGCTCCACGCGTCGTCGCTGGCGGGTTGGGTCGTCCGGATCGCGAGTGTGGCCGCGGGCCTGGTGGTTCTCGGCCTGGTGGGTTCGATGATCTCGAGCAAGAAGATCAAGTCGCCGGGTGACGGGGTCAGTTACGTCGCCGATGAAGTGTCCGACGTCGTGGGCACGGGTTCGACCGTCGTCGTGCTGGCGATCGTCGCGTTGTTGTTCGGTTTGGTGGAGTGGTGGGCCTGGCGTCAGCGAGCGCGCACCGTCACCACGGACGCGAGCGCCGGGCGATCTGCGGGCGAGCCCACCAACGACCGCTGAAGCGCCAGGCGTTCTCGCGAGCCGACACCGGATCGGCGCCGATGACGGGTCGGGGCCACAGTGCCTCCATGGCCGCGGCGATGGCCACGGCCTCTTCGTCGTTCGGGGTGGGCGAGACGCGCGTGCTCATAGCGGCATGTTGCCGTGCTTGCGTCGGGGCAGTTCCTCGCGCTTGGTGCGCAACATGCGGAACCCGTCGACGACCTTCTTGCGGGTCTCGGCCGGATCGATGACGTCGTCGATGTACCCGCGCTCGGCAGCGGCGTAGGGGTTCGCGTACTTCTCGGTGTACTCGGCGATCAACTCCGCGCGACGGGCCACCGGGTCGGCGGCTTGCTGCAGTTCGCGGCGGTACACGATCTCCACGGCGCCGTTCGGCCCCATCACCGCGAGTTCGGCGGTGGGCCACGCGTAGGCGAGGTCCGAACCGATGGACTTGGAGTCCATCACCACGTACGCACCGCCGTAGGCCTTGCGGGTGATGATCTGGATGCGCGGAACCGTCGCCTCGCAGTAGGCGTAGAGCAACTTGGCACCGTGGCGGATGATGCCGCCGTACTCCTGGTCGACGCCGGGAAGGAAACCGGGCACGTCGACGAAGGTGAGCAACGGAATGTTGAACGCGTCGCACGTGCGCACGAAGCGCGCGGCCTTCTCGGCGCTCTCGATGTCGAGCACGCCGGCCAGGATCATGGGCTGGTTGCCGACCACACCGACGGCGTGGCCGTCGACGCGGGCGAAACCACAGGTGATGCTCTTGGCCCAGTGCGGGAAATACTCGAAGTACTCGCCGTCGTCGACCACCGAGGCGATGACCTTCTTCATGTCGTAGGGCTGGTTGGGTGAGGGGGGCAGGATGTCGCGGAGTTCCGGACATTCGCGCTCGGGATCGTCGCCACCGTCCAGAACCGGAGCTTCCTCCATGTTGTTCTGCGGCATGAAGGACAGCAAGAAGCGAACGTCGTCGAGGCAGGACTTCTCGTCGGCCGACACGAACGTGGCCACACCGCTCTTGCTCGCATGGCTCATGGCGCCACCCAGTTCCTCGAGGGTGACCTCTTCACCGGTGACGGTCTTGACCACGTCGGGCCCGGTGATGAACATGTGACTGCTCTCGCGAACCATGAAGATGAAGTCGGTCATGGCCGGCGAGTACACGGCCCCACCGGCGCACGGTCCGAGGATGACCGAGATCTGCGGGATGACACCGCTGGACTGCACGTTGCGATAGAAGATGCCGCCGTAGCTGGCCAGCGACACCACGCCTTCTTGGATTCGCGCGCCGGCGCCGTCGTTCAGACCGATGACCGGTGCGCCCACCTTCAGGGCCAGATCCATCAACTTGTGGATCTTCTCGGCGAACACCTCGCCGAGGGCGCCACCGAACACCGTGAAGTCCTGCGAGAACACGAACACCTTGCGACCGTCGACGGTTCCCCAACCGGTGATGACGCCGTCGGTGTAGGGGTGCTCCTCGAGGCCGGCCGCATGGGCACGATGGCGGGCGAGCATGTCGAGTTCCTGGAACGAGCCCGGATCGAGCAGATACTCCAGACGCTCGCGGGCGAGCATCTTTCCCTTTTCGTGCTGACGTTCGATGGCTCGGGGCGATCCGGCCAGGAGTGCCTGGTCCTTACGAGTGCGGAGATCGTCGAGTTTGTCCTGCATGGGGTTGCTGCTGGTCACGGGGGAAACGCTACTCGCCAACCGCCGAGAGGGACTCAGTTGGCAGGGAGGAAAGGCCTCATTGGCCGTGCTTACGGGGCCACGCTGGCGGTGACCGGCTGAATGCCCGCCGGCACGGTGGTGGAACCCAAGGGGACCACGACGGTTCCGCCGGTCTGGGCCGGCAACGTGGTGCTTCCCGCGGGCAGCGTGGTGTCGGTGGGTTCCCCGGAACCACTCATCACCGAGACGGTGTAGGTCACCGAGGGCAACGGTCCCTCGGGGCCGTTGGCGGTGACGATCACCGTCCACAGACCGGGAGCGCCGAAGGGAACGCCTTCCTTCATCGGCAACCGGGCGGCACCGACGCCATCCAGTGGCACGTTCAACGTGACGCTGGCGGTGGTGTTGGTGGGTGGGTTGAACTGCACCGTCAGATCGGTGAGACCCTCCTCGGGAGAGAAGACGTCGATACGCACCGCGTTGGCACCCACGACGGCGGGTGTGACCTTGACCTGCACGTCGAACGCCCCACCGGAACGCTCACCGACGAAGGCGTAGTTGGTCTTGTCGGTTCCGGGCGGGTCGACGTTCGGTGGCAACGTGGCCACGGCCCACGAGGTGACGACCAGAACGAAGACTCCGATGGCGGCCTCGGCCAGCACCGCACGACGAAGCTTGCCGGCGGTTCGTCCGGTGATGTCGCGGCGCTTGGCGACGTTGCGCGCGATGTACTGACGCAACGCCACACCCAGATACACCATGCCGGCCACGCCGATGGCTTTGAAGATGATGAGGCGTCCGTGACGACTGGTGAGCACCGAGCCACCGTCGAGGCTGTAGAGCGAGATCAATCCCGAGATGACCGCGACCATGACGAAGACGCGAATCCAGCGTGCGTAGCCGCGCACGGCCTGGGCGACGTCTTCCTCCCCGGGACCGACGAGCACCGTTTGCCCCAACACCAACAGACCGCCGAACCAGAGACCGATCGACAACGTGTGCACGATTCCCGATGCCACGCCCAACAACGAGAACTCGTCGACGGTGCGGGTGAACGCGAAGGTGGCCATGGCCGCGGCGGGAAGTCCGACGGCGAGCGGTTGTGATTGCGGGTCGAGCAGACGCTCGGGGCGGGCCACGATGATGAACGCACCGGCGACGAACACCACGCGAGCGAAGGCCGAGATACCGCTGGCGTTGTCGAACAAATCACCCCAGCCGAAGGGGCTGATGGCCGCCGTGACGCTCTTGCCGCTCAGCAGACAGGTGCGCAGGACGGCCACGAAGTAGTTGCTGACCAGAGCGATGACCCACACCGTGCGCAGGTAACGACGAACGTTGATGTAGTCGACACCCTCGGGCCAGGCCATCACCATGAAGGCGGCGGCACCGAACAAAGCGGCCAGCGACGCGTAAGCCACCACCCGAGCCAAACCGAGTGGTCCGCTGACGGGTGGCGGGTCGGTCGCCAACATTCCGCCGTCGGTGTCGTCGGTGACCGCGTCGGTGGGGTCGGCGGTGTCCGGGTCGAGGACCTCGAACGAAAAGCCTCCGGTTGCCACCTTGCCGTCAGCTTGGGGCACCGAGTAGGTGACGTTGCAGGTGCCCACCGGCAGAGCCGCGGTGAGCGGGGCGATCAGTGAGATGCCGTCGGCGCCCACCGAGACGGTGCCGATCGGTGCCGGATTGCCCTCGCACACCGCGGTGAGAACGGCGTTGTTGGGAACCGCGGCGCTGAACGTGGCGGTGATTTGCGTGGGAGAGGTGATGAGTTTTTCGCCGTCGGCGGGACTGGAGGTGACGAGGGTCGTCTCGGCCGCGGCGGGGGCGGCCGACATCAACAGAACCGAGCCGAGACCCAACGCGACGGCGGCCAAGCGACGCCACACCCGACGACGGGACGGCGCGTGGGTGCCTGTGGTTCGACGGTCGATGGTGTTCGGCATGATCGTGCTCCACGGTAGTTTCCCGACCCGCCGGAACGGGGGCAAGCAGGGCTCGCACCCCACCACTACAGTCGGAGGCGATGGCCGCCCAATCCCTCTACCGCCGGTATCGGCCGCAGCGCTTCAGCGAATTGAAGGGCCAGGAGCACATCGTTCGGGCGCTCAAGAACTCCATCGTCAATTCCCGCGAGGGACACGCCTACCTGTTCTCCGGCCCTCGTGGCACGGGCAAGACCACCACGGCGCGCATCCTGGCCAAGGTGCTCAACTGCGACAGCCCGGTCGACGGCGAGCCCTGTTGTGCCTGTCCGTCGTGTCTGGCGGTGCAGACCGGTAACAGCTTCGACGTCATCGAACTGGACGCCGCCAGCAACAACGGAGTGGCCGACATCCGCGAAATCATCGCGTCGGCGTCGCTCGGTTCGCCCGGTCGACACCGGGTCTTCATTCTCGACGAGGTGCACATGCTGTCCAAGAGTGCCGAAGCGGCTCTCTTGAAGACGCTCGAAGAGCCTCCGCCGGGCGTGGTCTTCGTGCTGGCCACCACCGATCCGCAGAAGGTCGGCGAGACCATTCGCAGTCGTACCCAGCATCTGCAGTTCCATTTGCTGCAGGAATCCGAACTGGAAGAGCACGTGCGCTGGGTGGTGGCCGATGCCGGCCTCGACGTGTCACCCGAGACCATCGAAGCGGTGGTGCGACAGGGTGCGGGGTCGGTGCGCGACACGTTGTCGGCGCTCGAGTTGGCCGTGGCGGTCGGTGGCATCGCCGAGGAAGCCACGCCGGTCGACGAGTTCGTGGAAGCACTCGTCGCCTACGACGCCGGTCGTTTGCTGGCCGCGGTGGCTCAGTCCGTGTCGTTGGGTCGCGAACCACGTTCGATCGTCGACGACCTGGTGGCGCATCTACGGGATTGTTTCCTGTCGCAGATGGCTCCCGAGTTGGTGCAGTTGTCCGAACGTCGTTCCGCCGAGGTGAGCGATCAAGCCCAACGGCTGGGAACGCCCCGCGTGGTCAAGATCATCGAGACGTTGGGTCAGACCATCAACGACATGAAGGGTGCGCCCGATCCGCGGGTCGTGCTCGAAGTGTCGTTGGTCAAACTCGTGCACCGCGAATTGCAGATGGGTGTCGAAGCCTTGATGGCGCGCATCGAACGGCTCGAACGCGAGATCGAGAATCGTCCCGTCATCGCGCCCGCCCCCGTGAATCCGTCCACGGGCCGTGCGGTTCTGGGTGGACGGGTGAAGGACCCCAGCACACCCACGCCCCGAGCGGAAACTCCCGCGCCGGTGCCGGAACCGACGACGTCCGTCGCGCCACCACCCGCGGCCTCGACCGATGCGCCGGTGACGGCGACCACGATGAGTGCGGCCGACGTGGTGACCAACTGGTCGACCGCGGTCATCAACGAGATGAAGGGCATGCGTCGGGCGGTTGCTCAAATGGCCAAGCCCGCGCACCGCGACGGCACCATCGTGTTGGTGGTCGACAACGAACACGCCGCCAAGCGCGTGAAGGAATATCTCACCGACATCACCGACGTCGTGCATCGCGCCGGAGCCGGAAAGTGCCCCGTGATCATCGAGACTCGTCCCGATGACTCGAAGCCCATCGCGAAGAAGCGGGTCGTCGAAGACGAGACCATCGACATCGACGAGATCAAGAATCTGCCGACGGTGTCCGAGAAGGACGTCACGGATTCCTTGGCCGAGATGTTCCCGGGTTCGGTCATCGAGACCGTCGAGGAATAGCCCGAGGGCGATCGAACCGTGGCCGGCACCTACACGCTTCCCGTTCAGACGTTGATCGACCAACTCGGTCGGTTGCCGGGCGTGGGTCCGAAGTCGGCGCAGCGCATCGCGTTCCATCTACTGAAGTTGCCGGCCGAGGACGTGCGTCGTCTGGCCGACGCCATCAGCGACGCCAAGGCGCGCGTTCAGTTCTGCTCGCGGTGCTTCAACTTCGCCGAGGGTGAACTGTGTCCCATCTGTGCCGATCCGAAGCGCGATGGCACCCAAATCTGTGTGGTGGAAGAGAGTCGCGACATCATCGCGCTCGAGCGCACCGGTGAGTTCCGCGGTCGGTATCACGTGTTGCTCGGGGTGATGAACCCCATCGAGGGTGTGGGACCCGATCAACTGAAGATGCGCGAGTTGGTGATGCGAATCGGTAAGGAGGAGATCTCCGAGGTGATCGTGTGCACCAACCCCAACACCGAAGGTGAGGTGACGGCGCAGTACCTGGCTCGACTGCTCGAGCCGTTCGGTATTCGCGTGACGCGGCCGGCCTCCGGATTGCCGGTGGGTGGGGACCTGGAGTACGCCGACGAGTTGACGCTCGGACGGGCTCTCAACGGTCGCCGCGCCATGAACGAATGACGGGTGTCGCGCTCGAGCGATGACGTCGGGGAACGACCGAGGCACCAGCTCTGCGTCAGGTGCGGGCGGAAAAAGACCTGCTGCAGTACCGGTGCCTCGATGTGACGGTTATGTTACGAAACGAAACCGTGCCGGGTCAAGTTTTATGCCCTATGCAGGGCAAACGCTCGCCAACGGGGTACGGTGGCGCCATGGCCAAGGTGACGATTTATCACAACCCGCATTGAAACAGCAGCAGCAATGCCGTGAGCATTGCCCAGGAGCTCGGCGTGGACGCCGAGGTGGTGCTGTACATCAAGACCCCGCCCGATGCCGCCACACTGCGGTCGATCATCGCCAAACTCGAGGCCCCCGTGACCGACCTGGTCCGGCGGGACAGTATGTGGAAGAAGTTGGGTCTCACAGATGACGACGTGCGAACCGCCGATCAGGTGGTGGCCGTGTTGGTGAAACACAAGCAACTCCTGCAACGGCCCGTGGTGGTGACGGCCGATCGCGCGATCATCGGTCGCCCCAAGGAGCGCGTGCGCGAGTTGTTGTCGTGAGCGCGTGCGCGAGTTGTTGTCGTGAGCGCGTGCGCGAGTTGTTGTCGTGAGCGTCAGACCGTCTTGACGATGATGGCGTCGCCCTGGCCGCCACCACCGCACAGGGCGGCGGCGCCGACGCCACCACCACGACGGTGCAACTCGTGGAGGATGGTCAGCGCGACACGGTTGCCGCTCATGCCGATGGGGTGACCCAACGCGATGGCGCCGCCGTTCACGTTCACGATGTCGTCGCTGATGCCGAGGTCGGCCATGGCGGCGATACCCACGGCGGCGAAGGCCTCGTTCAACTCGAACAGGTTCACGTCGCCGACCTTCATGCCCACCTTGTCGAGGGCTTTCAGGATGGCGCGGCTGGGCTGCGTGAGCAACGACGCGTTGTCGGGGCCGGCCACCATTCCGTAGCTGACGATCTGGCCGAGGGGCTTCACGCCACGGGCCTTCACGGCGCGCTCGCTCATGATCACCATCGCCGAACCACCGTCGCTGATCTGCGAGGCGTTGGCGGCGGTG
>JAJTEQ010000061.1 GCA_021298195.1 Ilumatobacteraceae bacterium | reverse complement strand
CGCGCGGACTGCCCGACATTTCCGGACGCAATTGGAACAACTCTCCGGGTGGTCCGAACACGAACGTCGGCACCTTCGCCGGCACCACGTGGGCCATGGTGGAGGCCGGAGGATGCCCCGTCGAACTCACCGACGAGTTGGAGACCGTGGGTCGCAACGATTTCTTCGGCACCCTCCCCGGCGCGTTCACCGCTCATCCGAAGTTCGATCCGGTCACCGGCGAGATGCACGCGGTCGTGTACGCGTGGGCCGAGTGGATGGACCACGTTCAGTACGTGCGGGTGGGTAAGGACGGTCGCGTGAACCGCACGGTCGACATCCCGCTGCCGGGCATGTCGATGGTGCACGACATGTCGATCACGGATCGATACGTGGTGGTGTACGACCAGCCGGTGCTCGTCGACCTCGACCTGGCATTCGCGGGGCGTTTCCCGTTCCGTTGGAACGCCGAATACGGAAACCGCGTGGGCCTGATGCCGCGCGAGGGAACCGCCGCCGACATCGTGTGGGTGGACGTTCCGGTGGGCTACGTGTTCCATCCGATGAACTCCTTCGACACCGCCGACGGCAAGGTCGTTCTGGACGTGTGCTTCTACGACGTGATGATGCGATCCGACCTGCTGGGTCCGTTCGGTGACTCGTTGCCGCACGACGATCGACGCGACCAGCAACGAGTTCCCGCGTCACCGAGGTTCGCTCACCGGAAAGCCGTACCGGTTCGGCTACTGCGCCCAGACCGATCCGTCCTCCATGCACTGGCCGACCGTCAAGCACGACCTCGTTTCCGGCGAACGTCGGGCCTTCGATCACGGTCCCGGTCGCGCGGCCGGCGAGCCGGTCTTCGTGGCCCGACCCGGCGGAACCGACGAGGACGACGGCTGGTTGGTCACCTTCGTGCACGACGGCAACGACGACTCGGCCGAGTTCGCGGTGCTCGACGCCCGTGACTTCGACCGCGGCTACGTGGCGCGGGTGAAACTGCCCCAACGCGTGCCGTTCGGTTTCCACGGCAACTGGTGTCCCGACCGGGGTTGATTCGCGAGCCACTCGCTCGGTGACTCCGACTCAACGGGCGGCGTCACCGAAGCGGTACTCGTGGGTGAGTTCGTCGACGCGGGCCTTCACCGCGGGATCGATCGCGGTGCGCGTGGCAGCGACGACGTCGGCCAACTGCTCGGGACGACTGGCGCCGACGATCGGTGCGGTGATCACCGGGTTGGCCAACACCCACTGAACGGCGAGCGTCGCCAGCGAGACGCCCGCGTCGGCGGCGATCGGACGCAACGCGTCGACGGTGGCGAACATGCGGTCGTGCCAATAGCGATCGCGATAACGCTCGGCGGTGCCGGCACCAAGAGTGAACCGGCCCCCGTCGATAGGGGCCTCGGGCCGGTGCTTGCCGGTGAGGAAACCACCGGCCAACGGGTTGTAGGGGATCACGGCGATGCCGTCCTCGGCGCACAGGGGGAACATCTCGCGCTCGTTCTCACGGAAGAGCATGTTGTAGCGGGGTTGAATGCACTCGAATCCGGTCACGCCCAGGGCCTCGGCGCGACCGATCGAGCGGGCCAGTTGGTACGCCAGGAAATTCGAGCAACCGACGTAGCGCACCTTGCCGGACTTCACCACGTCCTCGAGCGCCAACAACGTCTCGTCGATGCGGGTTCCGGTGTCCCAACTGTGCACTTGATACAGGTCCACGTGGTCGGTTCCCAATCGCTTCAGCGAAAGATCGATCGACCGCATGATGTTGTGACGCGAGCTGCCGCTCTCCCAGGCGCGGCGTCCGCTGGGGAAGAAGCACTTCGTGGCGATCAGGTAGTCGTCACGACGGCCCTTCAGCCACTTGCCCACGATTTCCTCGGTTCGTCCGAACAACTCCGGTGGAGCACCGAGCGGGTACATGTCGGCGGTGTCGATGAAGTCGATGCCCGCTTCGGCGGCGGCATCCATGATGGCGAACGACGTCGCCTCGTCGCACTGGTGACCGAAGGTCATGGTGCCGAGGCACAAACGGGAAACGCGCAGGCCGGTGCGGCCGAATCGAACGTGTTGCATGAGTTCCACCATAGGTCTTCGCCACCGCGGGGCACCTCTGCTAGCCATGAGGTATGGAGATCGTGTTGGCCGCCGCGGCCGCCGGTGTGAGCGGGTTCGGCGGCGTCGGGGAGGCATGCGACCACGTCAGCTCGACGGCTGACGTCACCGAACCCGTGGACGATCAGCCCCGGGAGTACGTTTGAGTGACGGTTCCGACGGACGCATCGGTGAACGTGATCGTCAAGGTCGTCGCCGAGACCTCGTACGTTGCTCCCGTCAATCCCTGATCGGGGATGGGAAAGCGCATCGGAGTCCCGGCACCCGACGGTGACTCGCTGTAACTGTCGTTTCGGGAAATCACGACATCGATCGTCTCCGCGGTGGCGGTCCATGTGCCTTCGGAGCTGATCGTCTGGCCGGTGATCACGTAGCCATCGATCGAACACGACACTTCGCCGGCTCGCAAAAAGTCGCCATCGTCGCCCAAGGTCATGACGATCTCTCCGTCGCACTTCATTCCCTGAACACCACCGAGATTCGCCAAGTTCGCCGACAAGATGCTGTCGGCCGATGCGATCCACCGACCGGAGAGAGTGTTTCGCGACCCGACAAGTGTCGAGGTGGTCGTCGAGGTCGTGTCGATTCCGAGCGTTGGAAGCGATGTTTCCGCGGTCGACGGGATTTCGCCGTTGTCGATCGTCGTCGTGGCATTCTCGTTGTCGGCCGAACACGCGACGAGAAGGCCGACGACGAGAAGGGTCCGAATGAGTCCGGCGTTCATGCGACCCACGCTAACAAAACGTCGATTGCGGGTCGGACGTCGAATCATCCCGCCCGATTCGAATGTGGATGTCCTTCGTCCCTCTGCTATCCAAGAGTGCATGGAAATCGTGTTGGCCGCCGCGGCCGCCTGTGTGTACGGGCTCGGCGACTTCTGCGGTGGGAAGGCTTCCCGCGACGCCGACAGCTTCACCGTCACCTTCGTGGGTCAGGTGTTCAGCGTTCTCGTGCTGGGTGTCGCGTTGGTGCTCCTGGCCGATCCGGTGGCACCCGTTCGTGACTGGTGGTGGGGTGCGGCCGGAGGTGTGGGCGGTTTCGTCGGACTCTCGATGTTCTATTACGCGCTGGCCAACGGTTCGATGACCGTGGTGGCGCCCACCACCGCGGTGGTGAGCGCGGTGGTTCCGGCAGCCGCGGGAATCGGATTCGGTGAACGCCCGTCGACCGTCGCGTACGTGGGCGTGGCGGTGGCCATCATCGGCATCGCCTTGGTCACCGGCGCGGTGGGCGTCGCCCACGCTCCCACGTCACGACGCATCATGTCGATCGCCGTTCTCGGTGGTTGTGGATTCGGATGGATGTTCGTCTGTCTGGATCGCACCACCGAGGATTCGGGGATGTGGCCACTGTTGGCGGCTCGCATCGCGTCCATCTCCCTCGCGGCCGTCGTTCTCGGAGTTCGTCGCGGCCAGCGACGTCGTGGGATCCCACGGCTGGCCCTCTGGGCCGGTTTGTTCGACATGGGGGCCAACGTGTTGTTCCTGCTGGCCAACCGCGAGGGACTGTTGGCGCTGGTTTCGGTCATCACCGCTCTGTACCCGGTGACGACGATCGTGTTGGCCATGCGCCTCGATCGGGAGCGCGCCACTCGTTCGCAGGTGTTCGGCATGGTGTGCGCCGGTCTGGCCCTCGCCCTGGTCGCCGTCGGCCGCTGACGCCCACTAGGATACAAGTGTAAGACAAGTGCTCGACCACGGGTCGGGGCACCGGCGAAAGCAGGAATCATGGCCAAGATCAAGGTTGACAACCCGGTCGTCGAGCTCGACGGCGACGAGATGACGCGCATCATCTGGCAGTTCATCAAGGACCGCCTCATCCTTCCGTATCTCGACGTCGAACTCGAGTATTACGACCTCGGCATGGAGTATCGCGACGCCACCGACGACCAGGTCACCATCGACGCCGCCAACGCCATCTTGAAGCACGGCGTCGGTGTGAAGTGCGCGACCATCACCCCCGACGAGGCCCGCGTCGAGGAGTTCAAGTTGAAGAAGATGTGGAAGTCGCCCAACGGCACCATCCGCAACATCCTCGGTGGTGTCGTCTTCCGCGAGCCCATCATCTGCAACAACATCCCGCGTTTGGTGCCGGGTTGGACCAAGCCCATCGTCATCGGTCGTCACGCCCACGGCGATCAGTACAAGGCCACCGACTTCAAGGTGCCCGGCGCCGGTACGGTCACCATCACCTACACGCCCGAGGACGGCAGTGCGCCCGTCGAGATGCAGGTCGCGAAGTTCGGAAAGGACGGCGGCGTGACGATGGGCATGTACAACTTCAACGACAGCATCCGCGACTTCGCGCGCGCGTCGATGCGGTACGGCCTGGCCCGTAACTACCCGGTGTACCTCTCCACCAAGAACACGATCCTCAAGGCCTATGACGGCCAGTTCAAGGATCTCTTCCAGGAAGTGTTCGAAACCGAATTCAAGGCCGAGTTCGACAAGGCCGGTCTCACCTACGAGCATCGCCTCATCGACGACATGGTCGCCTGTGCCATGAAGTGGGAAGGCGGCTACGTGTGGGCCTGCAAGAACTACGACGGTGACGTGCAGTCCGACACCGTGGCCCAGGGATACGGCTCGCTCGGCCTCATGACCTCGGTGCTGATGACACCCGATGGAAAAACCGTCGAGGCCGAAGCCGCGCACGGCACGGTGACGCGCCACTACCGCGAACACCAGAAGGGCAACAAGACCTCGACCAACCCCATCGCGTCGGTGTACGCCTGGACCGGCGGTTTGAAGCATCGCGGCAAGCTGGACAACAACCCCAAGCTCATCGAATTCGCCGAGAACCTCGAGCGGGTGTGCGTCGAGAGTGTCGAGGGCGGCGAGATGACCAAGGACCTCTCGATCCTGATCTCCAAGGATCAGCCGTGGCTCACCACCGAGGACTACTTGGCGGCGCTCGATCGTCGCTTGCAGCAGAAGATGTCCTGACCCGATGCGCGCCGTCGTTCTGCGTGCGCATGGTGGTCCCGAGGTCCTCGGCATCGAGGACGTCGAGCAACCGGTTCCCGGTCCCGACGACGTGTTGGTGGCGGTGCGGGCGACGGCGCTGAATCGCGCCGACATCCTGCAGCGCATGGGCGGTTATCCCGACCCGCGTCGCGGGCTGTCGCTCGAGATCCCGGGTCTCGAGTTCAGCGGAGTCGTGCATACCGTCGGCGAGCGGGTCACCATGTGGAAGCCCGGCGACCGGGTGATGGCCATCGAAGCGGGTGGTGCGTACGCGGAGTTCGTCTGCACGCACGAACGTCAGTTGATGGCCGTGCCCGCGTCGGTTCCGTTGGCCGATGCGGCCGCGATCCCCGAGGTATTCCTCACGGCATGGGACGCCCTCGTCGTGCAAGGTGGTCTCACCTCGGGTCGGTGGGCGCTGGTGCACGCCGGTGCGTCCGGTGTGGGCACCGCCGCCATCCAGATCGCCAAGGCCATCGGTGCTCGCGTCGCGGTCACCTGTTCGGCGGGAAAGATGGAGGCGTGTCGGGAGCTGGGCGCCGATCTGGTGATCGAGCGCTCGCCCCACGACTGGCTGGCGGTCCTGCACGCGGTGATCCCGGCCGGTGTCGACGTGGTGCTCGACGTGGTCGGTGGCGACGAAGTCGACCGCAATCTGCGGGCCGTGACCACGAAGGGCACGATCGTGCAGGTCGGGTTGATGGGGGGCGGCGCCACGAACGTGAACGTCGGCCTGCTCTTGACCAAGCGCGTGCGCTGGATCGGCACCACTCTGCGCGCGCGCCCCATCGAGGAAAAGGCCGCGCTCACGCGACGGTTCGCCTCCGAGATGCTCCCGCTGTTCGACGACGGTCGCTTGCGACCGATCATCGATCGTCGTTATCCACTCGAACGCATCGCCGAGGCCCACGAGGCGATGGGTGCCAACGCGAACACCGGCAAGATCCTGATCGATGTCGGAAACATCGACTGACCCTTCCCCGGCCGACGAGGGCCCTCGCCCGACTCGTCATCGCGGCCTCGATGGACTCCGGGGCATCGCGGTCATCCTCGTCCTGGTTTTTCATTCCGGGCTCGATTGGTTGCCCGGCGGATTCCTGGGCGTGTCGTTGTTCTTCACGTTGTCGGGTTATCTGATCGTCAACCTGCTGCTGATGGAAGGCGAACGCATCGGGCGGGTCGATCTTCGGGCGTTCTGGTCGCGACGATTGCGCCGACTGGCTCCGGCGTCGCTGGTGGTCGTGGCCGCCGTGGTGGGGGTGGCGACGTGGCTCAGCACGACCGTCGAAGCCGATCGCATCCGGGGTGACGCGATCTCGGCCGTGGCCTACGTGGCCAATTGGCGCTTCATCGTCGAGGGTCAGACCTACGACCAGCTCTTCGCCGCACCGAGCCCGTTGCAACATCTGTGGTCCTTGTCGATCGAGGAGCAGATGTACGTGCTCGTTCCGCTCGTGGTGGCAGCGACATTCGCGTGGGGTGGTGGTCGCCGAGTCCTGATGGCGGTGTTCGCCGCCGGTGTCTCCGCCTCCGTGTTGACTTCGATGGCTTCCGATCGCGACGACGTCGTGTACTACGGAACTCACACACGCGCCGCCGAGTTGCTGATGGGCGCGTTGTTGGCGTGCCTGATCGGTGGGCCTCGGGCCCGGGGTGTGTGGCGCTCTCGTCACTGGGCGGTGCCCGGTTCGATGGCGGTGCTCGCGGTGATCGTCGTGGCTCGATTCACCGATGTGCGATCGGGGTGGTTGTACGGCGGAGGGTTGGCATTGTTCGCCGTGGTGTCGACGGTGGCGATCCTGGGGTCCATCGTTCCCGGCGTCACCGCTCGGGTCCTGGGCTGGGCACCGTTGGTGGCGGTGGGCAAGGTGAGCTACGGCCTGTACCTCATCCATTGGCCGATCATCGTGTGGCTGAACGAGGAGCGAATGGGCTTTGGCGGAGTGCCCCTGTTCGCGGTCCAGATGTTGTCGACCGGGCTGATCGCCGGGGGCAGTTATCGGCTGTTGGAGATGCCGATCCGTGAGCGACGCATGCTTCGACGCCCATCACTGGCCGGGGCGGCCTTCGTCGTGTCCATCATGGTGACGCTCGGACTCGCGGTCATCTTCCTGCCTACGGTGGACACCACTCCGGACGCGAGTGTCGAGGTTCTGACCACCGTTCCGCGGTCGACGACCGACCCCACCGATGAGCAGATGGTGCCGCCTGACATTCCTTTCGACGGCAGCGGTCCGCTGAACATTCTGGTGGTGGGTGACTCCACGGCCGAGAACATCGCGCGGGGTCTGGCCGATGTCGGTGACTCCGAAGTCGGCGTCGTCTCCGGCGGCGTGTTGGGTTGCCCGTTGCTCCCCGCCGCTCGTGTTCGTGACCGAGTGGTGGGCGAGCAGGACGTCACCTATTGCCCCGATGTGGTGGGCCTGGTTGCCGACAACGCCGACGATGTCGACGTGATCCTGGTGGTGGTGGGGATCGCGAATCAGTGGGACTACGAGCCGGTCGACGGGTCGCCCTGGGTCGCCGCGGGTTCGCCGGATCAACGAATCGCGTTGGACGCGTTGATGGCGCGAATTCAGGACGACGTCGCGGCTCGCGGCGTGGTGACGTTGGTCCTCGAGGCGCCGGCGGTGCGGGACAATCCCGATCTGCTCGGCGACGATCCCGAGTCCATCGCGTCTTGGTCCGAGGTGATCGACGGCTGGGACCAGCGATGGGTCGCGGTGCGCACGGTGCCCTACGCCGATCTGCTGAGCGATCCCGACAGCGAGTCCGGCCGAGCCGAGCGACCCGACGGAGTGCATCTCGATCGGGCCTTCGCCGCCGATTTGGCTCGCGACTCGTTGATTCCGCGCATTCGTGAGGTGTGGGCGTCGACCGTGGTCGACATGGCATCGTCGTGAGTGCTCCGCAGTCACTCCACCGTGACGGTGCGGGTGTGCCAGCCGGTGGCACCGTCGGGGGCGACACTGGCGACCTCCTCGGTTTGGGTGTAGCCGCTCTTGTCGGTCGCGCGAACCCGGATGTTGTGACGTCCCGCGGTGGCGGTCCAGTCGACGCTCCACAAACGCCAAGCGTCGTCGGTGAGATCCTCGCTGAGCGCGGCCTCGATCCACTCGCCCTCGTCGACGCGCACCTCGACCTTGGCGACACCGGTGTGTTGGGCCCAGGCCACGCCGGCGATCTTGGTGGGGCCAGCGGCGATCTTCTCGCCCCGGCGGGGGACGTCGATGCGTGATTGGGTCTTGATCGGAGCCTCGCGAGCCCAACCTCGTGGCACCCAATAGCCCTCGGCGTCGGACCAACGGTTGATCTCGATGCTCTCGATCCATTTCGTGGCCGACACGTAGCCGTACACGCCCGGCACGATCAGGCGCGCGGGAAAGCCGTGCATCAACGGAAGCGGTTCGCCGTTCATGCCGATGGCCAGCATCGCGTCTCGTCCGTCACGCGCCAGATCGATGGGGAAGCCACAGGTCCAGCCATCGATGCTCCGACTGAACAACTGCTCGGCTCCCTCGCGCACGCCGACGAGGTCGAGGAGATCCCGCAACGGGACTCCTTGCCAGGTCGCGTTGCCGATGTACGGCCCGCCGATCTCGTTCGAGACGCAACAAATGGTGATCGTTCGTTCGATTTGTGTGAGGGCCGCGATGTCGTCGTAGGAGAGTTCGATTTCGTTGTCGACCATCCCGCCGACGCGCAGCCTCCATTCACCAAGTTCGACCGTGGGGAACGAGAGAGCGGTGTCGATGCGGTAGAAGTCGTCGTTCGGCGTGATGTAGGTCGTCTCACCGTTGTCGAGCCCGGCGAATCGCGCGTCGGCCGTGACGGTGTCGGCGTTCGCGGGATCGACGTCCGGCAACGACGACGGACGCTGCTCCTCGATACGGCGCAGTCGATCCGATTCGCCGCGCCGTGCCACCGCACCGAGAACGACCGATGAAGCCCCAACGGCGGCCGTGGTGCCGATGAAACGACGACGGTCCCAGCCCAAGGGCACACGGGATTCACGGGGGCGATGCGCGTCGAACCAGCTCGTGCGGGTCCGATCGAACAGCGGGATCGCGGCCAGCGACCCGACGAGTGCCCCGACGACGGGTGCGATGACCGACCAGGCGTTCGAGCCGGGTCGTTCCGCGGCGGCGAGCGCCCCGACGACGGCGAACGCGACGATGCCGATCGACAACGGTCGAATGTGGCGTCGACTGGCGACACCGAGACCGATCGAGGTCGCGGCCAGGACGATGACGATGCCCACGCGCAAGGCGGTCTTGTCGTTGGTGCCGAACCAATCGATGGCCAACTCTTTCAACCAACGCGGCGTGCGATCGATGAAAGAGCTTCCGACGGCATCGATGGGCGAGGGGCGATCAGCGAGTGATGCGACGATCATCCCGGAGGTGACGGCGATGGCACCACTGGCCAGTCCCGCCACTGCCGCGGCCCAACGTGGGATCACCAGCGATGCGACATCAGGATCCGGACGACGGGGTGCCCCGGGGTCGATCTCGGTGGCGGAGTCGTCGTCGTTCACGACCCGATTCTGCTGTGAATGCGAGCGGACCGCCTGATCGTGCGATCAGCGAGCGACGATCGGGACGTAATCGCGCGTCTCGGGGCCGGTGTACCACTGGCGTGGGCGACTGATCTTCTGATCCTTGTCGTTCAACAACTCCTGCCAGTGGGCGAGCCAGCCGACCGTGCGGGGGATGGCGAAGAGCACCGTGAACATGGCGACGGGGAATCCGAGAGCCTGGTAGATGAGGCCGGAGTAGAAGTCCACGTTCGGGTAGAGCTTGCGGTCGACGAAGTACGGATCGCTGAGCGCGGTCTCTTCCAACTTCAGAGCGATGTCGAGCAGCGGGTTCTTTCCGGTCACCTCGAACACGTCGTACGCGGTCTTCTTGATGATCTTGGCACGCGGGTCGTAGTTCTTGTACACGCGGTGACCGAATCCCATCAGTCGGCTGCCCTTGCCGCTCTTGACTTCTTCCATGAACGCCGGCACGTTCTCGATGCTTCCGATGTCTTCCAACATGCGCACGACCGCTTCGTTCGCGCCCCCGTGCAACGGACCGTAGAGCGCCGAGGCCGCCGCGGCCGCCGAGGTGTACGGGTCGGCGTGGCTGGAACCCACCACGCGCATGGCGGTGGTGCCGCAATTCTGTTCGTGATCGGCGTGCAGGATGAACAGCACGTCCATCGCGCGCTCGAGGCGCGGGTCGACCTCGTAGCCGCCCACGTTCCACATCATGTTGAGGAAGTTGGCCGGGAAGGACAGCGAGTTGTTGGGGTAGACGAAGGGGAGACCGGCCGAGAATCGGTAGGCCATGGCGGCCAGCGTCGGGGTCTTGGCGATCATGCGCAGGATCTGCTTGTCCCGGCTGGCCTTGTCCTCGATCTCCTTGGCGTCGTTGTAGAAGGTTCCGAGCGCGGCCAACGACGACACGAACATGCCCATCGGGTGCGCGTCGTAGTGGAATCCGTCGACGAAGCGCTTGCGCATGTTCTCGTGGATGAAGGTGTGGTGCGTGACGTCGCGGGTCCACTGGGCCAGCTGTTCGGTGTTGGGGAGTTCACCGTTGAGCAACAGGTAGGCCACCTCGAGGTAGGTGCTCTTCTCGGCCAGCTGCTCGATGGGGTAGCCCCGATAACGCAGAATGCCGGCCTCGCCGTCGAGATAGGTGATGGAGCTCTTGCAGGCCGCGGTCTGCATGTAGGCCGGGTCGTAGATGTAGAGCGACGGGTCCAGTTCGCGCACGGCGGTGGCCGGGAACACTCCGTCGGTGATCGGTACGGTCACGGTCTTGCCCGTGCGATCGTCGGTAATCGTGATGGTGTCGGGCACCTTGCTCGTCCCCTTGTTGCGTGGGCCCCGTTTCCGGTATGGATTGTTCGGGCCGGTTGTTCGGAGGCTTTCTCCTCCGTTGAGCAGGTTAATCGTGCTCGAACCCCAACCCCACAACCGGCGAGGTCAGCCCCGCCGCCGCACTCACAACGGGGTGTTGTCGTGCTTTCGGCCCGGGAACGTCTCCCGTTTGTCGATGAGCGCGTCGAGGGCGGCGTTGATGGACGCTCGGGTGTCGGCCGGGTCGATGACGGCGTCCACGTATCCTCGCTCGGCGGCCACGTAGGGGTTGAGCAGGCGCTCGGTGTAGTCCGCCTCGAACGCCGCTTTCTCCTCCGGGCTGGCTCGACGTTGAAGAATGGCGGCGGCCTGCCCGGCTCCCATCACGGCCAACTCGGCCCATGGCCAGGCGAGGCACAAGTCGTTGCCCATCTTCTTGGAGTCCATCACGATGTAGGCACCGCCGTAACTCTTGCGCAGGATGATGCAGATGCGCGGGACCGTCGCTCGCCCGTAGGCGAACACCAGCTGCGCGCCGTGGCGAATCATTCCGCGCCATTCGAGGTCCTTGCCCGGATAAAAGCC
>JAJTEQ010000060.1 GCA_021298195.1 Ilumatobacteraceae bacterium | reverse complement strand
ATCCCCACGACGTGGTGGTGGAAGCGGTCGGTCTGATCGTCGGCTTTCGTCGCGTCGGAATCATCGACGGTCTGGTGTGCGTCAACGGACGTCCGATCACGGTGATGGGCGTCAATCGGCACGATCATCATCCCGAGCGGGGCAAGGCCGTCACGTTGGACGACATGCGCGAGGACATCCTCACGATGAAGCGCGCCAACATCAACGCCGTGCGCACCTCGCACTATCCGAACGACCATCGTTTCTATGACCTGTGCGACGAGTACGGGCTGTACGTGGTCGACGAAGCGAACATCGAGAGCCACGGCTTCAACACCAGCCTCTGCCACGACGCGCGATACCGATCGACGTGGCTGGAGCGAACGGGCCGCATGGTCGAGCGGGATCGCAATCACTCCAGCATCATCATGTGGAGCCTGGGCAACGAGTCCGGTTACGGCGAACATCACGATGCCTGCGCCGCCATGGTGCGTCGGGTCGACCCGAGCCGACTTCTGCATTACGAGGGAGCGGTGTTCCATGCCGGTTGGAGCAATGGCGGCATGAACGTGACCGACGTGGTGTGCCCGATGTACGCACCACCGTCGGCCATCGAGATGTACGCCGAGAAGAACCTCGGAACGCGACCGTTGATCCTGTGCGAATACAGCCACGCCATGGGCAACAGCAACGGTGGGTTGGCCGACTATTGGGAGGTCATCGATCGACATCGCAATCTGCAGGGTGGCTTCGTGTGGGAGTGGAAGGATCACGGCTTGTTGCAGACCGCCCCGAACGGTCTGCAACGATTCGCCTACGGGGGGCAGTTCGGTGACGAACCCAACGACGGCAACTTCGTGGCCGACGGCATCGTGTCGCCCGACGTGGATCCGCATCCGGCCGTCCAGGAGTTGATGTGGTGTCACCGCCCGGTCGCCGTACAGAACGCCGGGTGGAAACTGAAGGTCACCAACCGTCAGGCGTTCCGCGATCTGTCTTGGTTGCGGGGAACGTGGGAGCTGAGCGTCGACGGCAAGCGCGTGAAGTCGGGTCGGTGGTCACCGGTGGTGGCCGCGGGCACGACGGTCACGGTCGAATCTCCCATCGATCTGCGCGACGCCAAGGAGCACCCCGGCGAGGTGGCGCTCACGTTCCGTTGGACCGTGGCGCGGGCGACGACGTGGTGCGACGCGGGTCATCTGCTCGCCTGGGATCAGGTGGTGTTGCGCGAGGCCGAGACCACGGCTCTTCCGCCGCGTGATCCCGACGCCGAAGCGACCGCGGTCGACGTTCTTCTGGGCGGCCCTCCACAGTTGAACCTCTGGCGCGGGGCCACCGACAACGACGGCTTCAAGTTGATGCCCGGTCTGTCGTCGGCCATGGCCATCGGGGGCAAGGCGTTGTGGCGCTGGCTGGATCAGCGAATCGACCGCGATGCCGCCGAGAGTCTGGTCGATCATCGGGTGACGTCGTACGTCGACACCACCGGTGCGGTGGTCTACGACCACACCGTCACTGTCCCCGAGGACCTGACCGACCTTCCGCGCATCGGTGTGGTCTTCGAATTGCCGAGCGGATTCGACAGGGTTCGTTACCACGGTCGCGGTCCTCTCGAGAACATGCCCGACCGCAACAGCGGTGCGTTGTTGGGAATCTGGGAGAGCGACGTGGACGAGTTGCCCTACATCGTCCCGCAGGAATTCGGGCTGCGCACCGACTGCCGTTGGATGGAGATCGTGCGTTCCCGCGACGGGCGCCGTCTGCGCATCGAAGCGTTGCGACCGGCGGGCCTGCACATGTCGGCGATCCACCACTCCGACCACGACCTGTTTGGTGCCGCCGACGTGACGGAATTGATCCGCCACGACGGACTGTTCGTGCACGTCGACGTGGCGCACCGAGGTGTGGGAACGGCCAGTTGCGGGCCCGACATGCACCCACGCCACGTCATTCCGGCGGGCAAGCATCGCTTCGCGTATCGACTGAGCCTGCTCGATCGTTAGTCGGCGCGTCGCACGCGCAGTCGGCGGTCGTCGGCGGTCAGGCATTTGCCGGTCTCCAGGTCGAACTTCCAACCGTGCAACGTGCACACCAGCGTGGTGCCGTCCGTTTCACCGAACACGCTCAGGTCGGCGCGTCGGTGCGGGCAGTAGCGCTCGACGATGTGATCGCCGATGCGGATCTCGTCGCTCGGTGGCGGGGGAGCGATCTTGCGCACCGCCTCGGCCTCGGTCCGCTGCATGCGTTCCACCGAGAGTGATTTGAAGAAGTTGTACAGGTATTCGTTGTACGCGCCCGATCGCCAGGCACCGAAGCGACACGACAGGAACAACTTGTCGCTCCAATCGACGGCGTTCTGCGCCACGACCGTCTCCACCAGTCGACGGTCGATGTCGAAGCGAAAGCCGAACTGCTCGCCCTGGTGAGCGCTCACTCGGCGGTTCGGAAAATCGATCAGAACCTCCGTGTCGCCGGCCTGCAACAGACACGCGGCGCCGATGGCGTCGCAGAGCGTCGGGGCCAACGCCATCAAGGGTTCCCACCAGGCCTTCAAACGCCCCACCAGGTTCGGTGCGGGCTTCGCCCACGATTCCTTCAGTTCGGCGAGGTACGGCAGGTAATCGCTCTGGTAGCGCTCGAGGTACTCGCGCTTATGTGTGAAGATCTCCCGGACGTCGTCCTCGGAAATCGGATGGCGAGGGGCCGACTCCGATCCACATTCGATGGTGGTGCCGGGGACGTTGGTGACGCTGTGGCGACCGATGGCCGCGAGACGATTCGCGAAGGCGGTTTGGTCGGGGAAGATCGACAACTCGTCGCCGTCGATGACGTTCAGGTGGAAGAGGTCGGGGTCCAGGAAGCACGGCGGTCCGGCCGAGGGCACCACGGCACGGGCATCGAGTGCCTCCACGTAACGCAATGCGCGCGAGAACTGGCTCTCGACCTTGAGGTCGATCAGTTGGCGCATCGTCTCGGGGGACTCCTCGTACACCATCGGATACCAGATGGCGCCGGAGAATTGGAGCCAGTGTTGATCGACGGGTCCGTGCGAACGCAGGGCGTCCAGGTTGCTCGGTCGACAGTCGTTCTGATCCACGATGCGATGCACCCCGTCGCTGACGACGAGGGCCGAGTCACCGGCAGGGCCGTCCGTGATGGATGTTTCGACGTGGATGGCGATCGTGAGTTCGTCTCCCAGGTCGGTTTCGATTCCGTCCTCGGTGTGAACGAAGGTGTCGAAACCCAGCGAACGCAGACGACGCTCGAATTCGTTGGTCGGGAAGCCGGGAAGCAGAACCGGGGTGTGCCGCGGGATGTTCTCGCTCAACCACTTCTCGTCGAGATGGTCTCCGTGAAGGTGGGAGATGTAGAGGTACGACGGATGCAGGATTTCGTCCCGCAACGGATGGGGGAGTTGGTCGTTGCGGGGAAACACGAACCACGACCCGAAGAACGCCGGGTTGAACCACGGGTCACAAAGAATCGTTCCTTGGCGCGTCTCAATGAAGATGCCGGCGTGGCCGATGGAGGTGGCCCGCATCGTGGTTGTACGCACGACGACAACCTACCGATTCACGTGCGAACGACGAAGTGGACGATGGTCACGGCGTCGGGGGGTCGCTGTACCGCACGCCACCCCGCGACACGTGCTCGGTCCACTTCGTGCCGTCCCAATAGCGGAACTCGTAGCGACCCGCGGGATCCTTGTACCAGTCGGCCGGAACCGAGGGTGTGGAGACCGCATTGGACGCCACAGGCGTCGAGGTGACGGCCGTCGAGCCGGAGGTGGCCGACGCCCAACCGTTCTGATCCGAGGCCGGAACGGGCGTGACATGAGCGGCGGGTGTGTTGGCGGTCGACGCCGACGCATTCTTCGATCGGGAGAGATAGGCGACGACTTCGGTGCCGGTGGAAACGATCGACACCACGGACCATCCCTCGGCGGCGAGCGTGTTCAACTTGTCGGCCAACTTCGTGTGTTCGCTGACGTAGACCGACACGGATGAATATTCCTGCATGCGACGAGTGTAGAGCCGATTCAGGATTCGGTCTCAGCGGTGCCCTCGACCGCGACCAATCCTCGAGCCTCGGCTTGCGACGACGGGCCGTCGAAGATCAGGGCTCCGTCGCGCAGGGCGACGGTGCGTTGGGTGGTGGTGACGAAGCCGAGTTCGTGCGTGGCCACCACCAAGGAGGCTCCGGCCGAGGATGCCTCGTCGAACAACTCGAGCAAGGCTTCTTTTCCTTCGGCATCGAGGCCCACGAATGGTTCGTCGACCAGCATCAGATCGAAAGGTCGAATGAACGCCATGGCGATGGCGGCTTTTTGCTTCAAGCCACGACTGAAGCGTGTGGGCAGATCGTCGGCGCGTTCGTAGATACCCAACTGTCCCAACAGGTCGGCGGCGCGTTGTTCCCAATCCGCCCGACCGTGAAGACGGGCGGTGTACTCGAGGTGCTCCCAGACCGACAGGTCCTCGTAGAAAGTGGGCGTGTCGGCGAGATAACTCAATCGTCGGCGGGCCTCCATGGAACCCGGTGCTTCGCCGAAGACGGTCACGCTTCCCGACGCCGGTTCGAGCAATCCGGTGGCCATGCGCAGGAACGTGGTCTTGCCCGATCCGTTGTGACCGATCAGGGCCACTCGTTCGTGCTCCTCGACTCGCAGATCCAGGGGGTGCAACGCCGGCCCGTCGCCGTAGTCCTTGGCGAGGGCCCGAGCGATGAGGGCGGCGGGTTTTTCCACCTCGTGGACCCGCGCGGTGTCGCGCGATACTTCGCGGGTCGGTGGCTTGGGGTGTCGACTCATGTGGATGCTCCCGTGCGTTTTTGACCGCGGCTCTCGGCGGCGGCGTTGGCGAACCAGTTCTTGATGTCGTCGCGGAATCGGATCCATCCGCCCACCAGTGCGACGAGCAGGACGACGGCGATGGCGACGCGAGTGGCGGCCGCCGGTGCCCCCTGACCGTTGTCGCTCGCTTCGCGAGCCATCAACATCGGCAGGCTTCCCAGCGTCGAGATGACGATGGGCCACAGACCCTTGATCAACGATGCGGTGCCGGCCACCTCGGGAGGCATCATGTTCTGCTGGGCGTTGGAATTGATCTGATCGGGCGCTCCCGAGACGATGTTGATGCAGGCTCCGGCCAATCCCCCCAACGCCGCTGGGAGAGCGGCGATGGCGGCCACGGCGAGTGACGAGTCGTCGGTGAGCCACATGGTGAGAACGACGATGCCGGATGTGGGTAACAGCATGGAGGCCGACGGCGCCAACAGGCGCAGATACAGCGGACCTCTTTGGTGGGGATACGCGTCGGTGCGGTCGCCGTGATCGATCTCCTGAGCCAACGGTTCGGCGATCTCCAAACCGAGGATGAACATCACGACACCACTACCGAGAATGGCCGCCGTCGTTCCGTTGTGCACCGCCACCAGACACAGGCCCGCGATCACCGCCAACATGATGATGCGCAGGATGCGACTGACCGGGAAGCGAAAGAGACCTTGCCAACCGCGCCGCCATTCGGGGGAGAGCGACCGACCGGCAGGCACGCGGAACCACGGGCGGGGCCGATTGCGTTCGTGACTGAGTTGACGGCGCAACAACGTGACCGTTCGCAGGTCCTGCAAGGTGACCGCGAAACGTAGTTGTGTCACCAACGTCGAGCGTCGCGCCAATGCTTCGAGAGACTGTCGGGACAACAGCCCGAGCCCGACCAGGACGAGCAACGCGGCCACGATCGTGGGAACGATCTCGATCGCGCGAATGCGCTCGCCCCACAAGGCGACTCCGCCGTGAAGGTCGGTTGGTCCGGAGAACCCCGCGTCGGGGAGAGCCGACCAGAATTGCCACGCGATCAGGACGCCTCCGAGTCCGCTGGCCATCCAACCCCGCATGCGGAGCCCGTGGGCGATGAGGGCCATCGCCACGAACATCGCGCCGGCGGTTCCGCCCCACACCACACCCGACCACGCCCATCCCATGCTGGTCCCGGGCAGTCGACGTCCGGCCAGTTGACCCGCCACCGCACCGGCGGCCGCGGTGGAGAAGACGATCGATCGCACCTTTTGCACGGCCGGTCGCAACAACACTCGCTCGCGACGAACGGGCGCCAGCAACACGTGACGAACATCGGCGTCCTCGAGGGCCAGTGGCCCACCACGCGAACCCGACCGCAATCCCATCGCGATCGCCAACACGAGAGCCAAACCCAACCAGCCCGGACCGAAGGTCGCCACGTCACGGGCGACGGTCGCCGACACCGGCTCGTCGGGCACCAGACCCGAGATGAACAAAACGCCGCCACCGAAGACGAACGCCGCGAGGTACACGCGGTAGAGCGCTTCGAACCATTCCAGTTCGGCGAGACGGTTCTTCTGACGCGCCCGGCGCAGCGCACGCACGGCCGACAGGCCGGTGGCGGCGATGGTGGGCACGAACGGAGACGTCGCCGGGGTGGCCTCTCCGGTTTCGACGGGGTTCTCCTCGTCGGCGGCCCAACCGGACCACGACGCCACGAACAATCGCGCGGGTTCATGCCCGGCGTGTTCCATGGCGACGAGATTGAGACACGCCGACACCCCGGAGCCGCAATACGCGATGACGTCGTCGGCACCGTCGACCCCGAGTCGGCCGTAATGATCGTGCAACGCAGCAACGGGTCGAAGTACACCGTCCTCGATGACGGCCGCCCACGGTGCGTTGCGAGCCGTCGGGATGTGCCCGGCGCGGGGATCGGCCGCCGACACTCCGGCCGCCCCGGTGAAACGCTCGGGGGCGCGAGCATCCAACAACAACGATGTCGTCCCGCCGGCGATCACTTCTCGGACGTCGTCGGTCGTGGCGAAGCGGTTCGTGGGCCATTCGACGGGGGTGAACGACGAGTGCTTGGTGGCTCGAACCGGCCCGGATTCGAGCGACCTTCCCGATGCGTCCGACCATGCGTCGATTCCGCCGTCGAGCAGCGACGCCTCACGACCGATCATTCGCAGCATGACCACCAAGCGCGACGCGGTCATGCCACCGGTGTCGTCGTAGGCGATCACGTGCGTGTCGTCGCCGATGCCGAGCCGACTCATGTGCTTGGCGAAAGCCGCCGGAGACGGGAACGGGTGTCGACCATCGCTCGGTGAATTGGCCGGACGGGCGAGGTCACGATCGACGTCGACAAAGACCGAGCCGGGAATACGTCCGGCCACGTGCGCCGCGCGAGCGTCGCGGCCGTCGAGATACCAACGCACGTCGGCCCACACCACCGTGGTCGTGGACGCGAGAGCGATCGCTCGATCGACATCGATCACCACCGGAACGGTCGGGACTTTCGGCACGTGGGGATTCAAGGACACCATCTTGTCTGCTCCGAGGGGCATACTGAGAAAGATGGATGTAAGAACCGTCGAACTCTTCGCATCCATGCTCGCCGTGATCGCTGTGGTCGGTGGTGCGGGCCTTTTCCTCGGGTCGCTACTGCCGTCCGACGCCGTCCGGTCGCTGACCAAGTCGGTGCACGAGATGTCGTTGTGGCTGGCCTGGCTGGTGGCCGCCGTGGCCACGGCGGGAAGCCTCTACTTCAGTGAGATCGCCGACTACGTGCCGTGTCGTCTGTGTTGGTTCCAGCGCATTTGCATGTACCCGTTGGCCGGAATACTGCTGGTCGCCGCGATCCGCCGGGATCGCCACGTGCGGTGGTACGCCCTCCCCTTGCTGGTGGCGGGCATCGCCGTGTCCACCTATCACTACGTCATCGAGTGGCGCCCGAGTTGGGGTGACGGCGCCTGTTCGGTCGGTCCGGCGTGCACCGACGTGTGGTTCCGGCGCATGGGATTCGTGACCCTGGCCTTCATGGCGCTGTGCGGATTCTTGGCCATCGTGGCACTCTTGTTCGTGAACCCGAAGTCCGAGAACCACGACGCCGCGATCGACGGCTGACCCGAGGAGACTTTCATGTCCAAGCAGCGAGCGAAGAAGAGTTCGAACAACGGTCGGTTGGTGATCATCGGCGTGGTGGTCGCGATCGCGGTGGCGTTGATCGTCGCGGTGCTCGCGGGTGGTGATTCGTCGGACGACGACACCTCGTCCGGCGACGTGGCCCAGAACCAGCCCGTTCTGGTCGATGGCGCGATGCTCGAACGGCTGCCGGACGACGGGAGCGACCCGGCGGTCGGCATGGCCGCTCCGGCGTTGACCGGTGCGAGCTTCGATGGTTCCCCGCTGTCCGTCACCCCCGGCGACGGCAAGCCGTACATGCTGGTGTTCCTGGCGCATTGGTGTCCCCACTGCAACGCCGAGGTGCCTCGTCTCATCGAGTGGAAGGAATCCGGAGCGGTCCCCGCTGACTTGATCGTGATCGGCGTGTCCACGGGGGTGGCCTCGGACCGGCCGAACTACCCGCCCTCGCAGTGGGTCATCGACAAGGGGTGGCCGTGGCCCGTCATGGCCGACTCGGTGAACATGGATGCCGCGGCCGCTTACGGGCTGAGCGGTTATCCCTTCTTCACGATCGTCGGCGCCGACGGGAACGTGAAGGTGCGCGTCTCGGGCGAAGTGGAAGTCGACGCACTGAACGAGATCGTCAGCGACGCTCTGGCGAGCTGATTCTCAGCGGGCCGCTTCCTCGGCCCGACGCAACACCTCGCGCACCGGAATTCCGAGTGCGGCCGCCGCGCGAGCGGCATCGTCGAACTCGACCTTCACGCGATGATCGGCGACCTTGACGCGAATCGTCTGTCCCTCGACCTCGATCGTGGTTTCCTCGCGCGCGACCGGCCAACGTTCGACGATGCTTCCGCGCACTCCGAGCGATCCGGTTTCGCGCGCGAGCAATTCGGCGAACTCCCCGGTGCGCACCTCCTCGCACAACACGTGGACCGTGTGCGCCGGTCGACCCTTCTTCATGACGATGGGAGTCACCCACGCGTCGTGCGCACCGGCTGCCATCAACGAGGACACGGTGTGGGCGAGCACCTCTCCGGTGACGTCGTCGACGTTCACCTCCAGCAGGCGCACGTGTTGTCCGGTGCTTCGGAACGAGTCGCTGTTCGTTTCACCCACCACCACCTGCACGACGTTGGCCCGCGTGTCGAAATCGGCGGTGCCGGCCCCGTAGCCGACCGCCGACGTGGTGATGGCGGGCATCGGCCCGAACGAATCGGCGAGCGCGGCCAGGATCGCCACCCCGGTGGGCGTGGAGATTTCGCGGGGTTCGTCGAGCCCGAAAGTGGGGATGGATCGACGCGCGCACAAGGCCACCACGGCGGGGCCGGGGTTCGGAAGTCGACCGTGCGCCGAGGAGATGGAGCCGTGACCCATGGCTATCGGACCGGCGACGATGCGATCGACGTTCAATGCCTCGAGAGCCGCGCACACTCCGACGATGTCGACGATGGCGTCGGTGGATCCGACCTCGTGAAACTCCACGTCGGCGGCGGGCACACCGTGAATGGCGCCCTCCACCTCGGCCAGCAACGAGAACACCGAACGAGCGCGATCACGAACGCGTTCGGGGAGTTCGGCCGCCACGAGCATCGCGTCGATGTCACGCCACGGACGATGGTGATCGTGATGATGCTCGTCGTGATGGTGAACGGCGACGATGGCTCGCGTGGATGCCACCCCACACCGTTGGGTGCGTTCGAAGGTGAGGGCGTAGTCGTCGATCGGAAGCGCGGCCAGGATCTCTCCGACCCGCAACTGATCGGCGCCAGCGTCGACCAGGGCCGCCAACGTCATGTCGCCCGCGGTCCCGGCCGAGCAGTTGAACCACGCCACGCGGGTCATGCCGACCGGCTCCGAATGATTCGTGCCACGGCACAGGCGGCTCCGTATCCGTTGTCGATACCCACCACGGTGATCCCGTTGGCGCAGGTGGCGTGCATCGCCAGCAACGCCGTGACACCCTCGAGCCCGGAGCCGTAGCCGACACTCGTGGGAACGGCGATGACCGGTTTGCCACTGAGTCCGCCGATGACACTGGCCAACGCGCCTTCCATGCCGGCCACCACCACGATGATGTCGGCGTCCATGACGTCGTCGACGCGATCGAGGAGACGATGAAGACCGGCCACGCCGACGTCGGTGATGCGCGACGCGACGATGCCGTGGGCCCGCAAGGCGAGCAAGCACTCGTCGACCACCGGTACGTCGGCGGTGCCGGCCGAGATCACCAACACGTTGCCGTGATCGATGGGGGCCGGTGCGCGCCACAGCATGGAACCGTTGGCGATGTCGGCAACGCCGTGGGCCGCTTCGAGGGCCTTGCGCTGACCGTCGTCCGTGCGGGTGACGAGGACGGCACCACGACCGTGAGCCAGCAGTTCACCCACGATGGAGACGCACTGCTCGGGTGACTTGCCGGGCCCGTACACCGCTTCGGGGGCACCTTGACGCAGGTGACGGTGGTGATCGACGAGCGTGTCGTCCACCTGTCGGAACGGCAGGCGCTTCAACTGTTCGACCGCGACGTCGGGCGCGATGCGACCCGCGGAGACGTCGTCGAGGAGGGCCCGCAAGAGTTCCTGATCCACGTAATCATCCTGCCACTTGAGGTCCCGAGCCGTAGCCTTGACCGTCGTGAACAGTGCGCGAACCTCCACGACCGCTTCCGGGCCCGCCCAGAAGGTCGGTTTCTTCGGTCCGTTCGGCACCTTCACCGAGCAGGCGGTCATCGAGGGAACCGTCAACTTCACCCAGGACGCGTTGTCGTTCGACTACGAGTTGTTGATCCAACGCGAGATCGTGTTGAACATCGAGCACTGCTTGCTGGCCCTGCCCGGCACGGCACTCGCCGACATCACGACGGTCTATTCCATCCCCGTGGCCACCGCTCAGTGCCATCGGTATCTGCGCGAGAACCTGCCCGACGCCGAGGTGCGCGCGGCCAACAGCACCGCCGACGCGGCGCGCATCGTTTCCACCGACAGACTGAAGGGTGCGGCGGCCATCGCGCCGTGCAACGCCGCGAGTCTGTACGGGCTCGAGGTCGTGGCCTCCAACATCGAGGACCACTCGGGGAATCAGACTCGATTCGTGGTGGTCGGTCGCTCGGGAATCCCCGCACCCACCGGACACGACGTGACCGGCATCGTGGTGTACCAGCGCGCTGACGAACCGGGCAGCCTCATCTCGATCCTGCAGGAGTTCGCCGCGCGTCGCGTGAACATCACCAACCTGTTGTCACGACCCACCAAGGACGGTGGGCTGGGTGACTATTGCTTCGTCATGTACCTCGACGGTCACATTGCCGACGAGTTGGTGGCCGACGCGTTGCGGGCCTTGCACGCCAAGCAGGGCGGTGTGAAGTTCCTCGGTTCGTATCCGGCCGCCGGCGAACACGCCCACTCCGCGCGCGAGAACGCCGACGCTCGTTGGCAGCAGGCCGACGACTGGGTGGATCGCCTGCGGGATTCGATCCGCTGAGAGTGGTCGCGTCGCGCATCTAGTGTGCGGGGCATGGGAGAGAACATCGAAGTCGCCGTGGTGACGGGCGCCAACTCGGGAATCGGTCGCGCCACCGCCATTCATCTGGCCCGCAACGGGTACACCGTGTTCGGAACCGCCCGTGGTCTGGAGAAAGCCAAGAAGGCCGACTCGATGGCCGCCGAAGCGGGCGTTCAGTTGCAGTGGGTCGAGATGGACGTGGCCGACGACGCCAGCACCAGCGCGGGGTTGGCCGAGGTTTTCGAACGGGCCGGCCGGATCGACGTGTTGGTCAACAACGCCGGTGTGGGCGGCAACGCGGTGGTGGAGGAGTGCCCGCCGTCGTTGTACCACGAGGTGATGAACGTGAACCTGTACGGCGTGGTGCGTTGCGTGCAGGCCGTGTTGCCGCACATGCGTGAACGCCGTTCGGGCACGATCATCAACATCTCGTCGGTGGTGGGTCGGTTCGCCGCGTTGGCGCAGGCACCGTACGTGGCGTCGAAGTGGGCGTTGGAAGCGATGTCGGAGGGACTGGCCCAGGAGGTGGCGCCGTTCGGCATTCGCGTGGCCATGGTGGAACCGGGTATCACCAAGTCGGCGATCTTCGCCAAGAACATCGACGCGCCGAATTCGAGCGGTGCCTACGACGCGCACTATCGCCGCATGTTCCAGTTCTACGCCGCGGGCATGGCTCAGGCCACCGATCCATTCGAGGTTGGTGCGGTGGTGTTGAACGCCATTCGCACCACCGAACCGCGCCTGCGATATCCGGTGTCGTGGGGTGGTCCCGAACTGTTGGCGAACCGTCCGTTGGTGAGCGACGCGGACTGGGTGGCCTTGGGGGCGATCGAGAACGACGCGGACTACATGGCCGAGTTCGAGCGACTGTTCGGGGTGCGAATCGCCACCTGACGACCGGTGGCACCGGCTCGCTAGCCTCGAGGACGGAACGGTGGCAGAGCGGACAAATGCAGCCGCCTTGAAAGCGGCCGGCTCACAAGGCCCGGGGGTTCGAATCCCTCCCGTTCCGCCAGTGCGAGATGTGGTGTAGAACGAGAGCGAACAACAGGGGGGATCATGGCCACGACCGTGGGTCAGTACTGCATCAATGTCACCGATTTGGAGCGATCGGAGTGGTTCTACACCGAGATCATCGGGCTGAAAGTCCAGTCCCGAACCCAGATTCCGGGAGTGGACGAAATCGTGTTGGCCGCCGACGTGGGCGGAGGCCGCCTGCAGTTGGCCAAGCATCTGGAGCGCAGCGGAGCGATCGAGCACGGCACGGCGTTGTGGAAGATCTACATGAACGTGGACGATTGTCAGGACGTGCACGACCGTGCGGTGGCGGCGGGTTTCACGTCGACGATGGCGCCGGCGCGACTGGATCGCTGGCCCGTGACGGTGGCGTTCATCCTCGATCCCGATGGATACTCGGTGGAGCTGCTGCAGCGCCACGAAGGGGCCGTAGTCAACGGAGCGCAGTGAGGTGAGTGCCTGTACACTCGCCATCTCATTGGAGAGGTGCCGGAGCACGGTTGAACGGGACGTCCTGCTAAGACGTTGACCGCCTAAAAGCGGTCCGTGGGTTCAAATCCCACCCTCTCCGCCAGTTCGTTCGTTCTCGTCGTTCGGTCGACGCAAGGTCGTCGTGCCCGCAGCCGCATGGTCGACGTCGCCGAAACCCTCGACCAGCCGCCATCGAGAGGGTGGCACATGAAATCTGTGGACGGTCTGTTCGCATGTGCCGTGTGCTGGGACGACGGTCCGGTTCCCTGTGGACAAAGGGGCTCAACCCGTGGTCGAGGGTTGGGGACCCTGTTGTGTTACCCGCGGTCGACGACCACACTGGTCGGGCGCCGTCGAGCGGAAACGACGGCGATGTGATTCGACATGAGTACCTATAACAGTTCCTCGTGGCCGAACCAGTTTCCCTCTGGTCGTGGCGGACAGCACCGGGGGCCTCGTCGAGGCTCGTCGGGGATTGTTCCTGCCCGCAACCTGCTGAGCCGTCGTCTGGGCGTGATGGTTCTCGTCGGAGCCCTGGTGGCCCCGGTGGTGTGGGCGTCGCGCGGCGATCGCACTCCGGTGTCGGCGCCCGCCACGGGAGGTGCTGCTGCCATCGTCGAATTCGACGCCGCGGCCGACACCCAGCCGAGCGCTGAATCAACCACCACCACCGTCCTGGTGATCCAAGGCCAGTCCGTGACCGTGCCGCCCACCACCGCGGCCCCCGCTCCAACCACCGCGGCCCCGACCACCGAACCAGCACCGGTGGTGGTGTGCGCCTCCACGTACGTGATTCGGGCCGGTGATTCCTGGTACGGCCTCGAGGCCAAGACCGGTGTGAAGGCCAGCACCTTGGCCGGCACCAACAACACCACCATTCGGGCTCCCCTGATGGTGGGCGACGAGATCTGTCTGCCTCCGGGCGCAACGGTCCCCACCGACGACGCGCCGCCCACCACGGCCACCTCGCTGTGTGGGGAGTGGACTCGTGGAGCCGGATCGCGGCCAAGGCCGGGGTGAAGTCCACCGAGTTGGCCATCGCCAACGGCAAGAACCTACGTTCCACGCTGTTGCCGGGGCAGACCATCTGTCTGCCGGTCGGAGCCTCCATTCAGGCCGCGCCCGCCGCTGCCGCGCAACCGGCGGCCAGTCCGGTCACCACCCGCCGGTATTCACGGTCGGAGTTGGAACAGATCGTTCGTGACGCCTGGCCCGACGAGTTGGAGGCCGACGCCTTCTTCGTGGCGAACCGTGAAAGTCGTTGGAGCAACCTGAGCCAGACCGGATGTTGCGTGGGCTTGTTCCAATTGAACTGGAACAGCCACAAGAAATGGATGGCGAACTACGGCGTCACTGATCGCAACCAGTTGTTCGACCCGGTCATCAATGCTCGGATGGCTGTCATCACCTGGCAGCGGTCGGGCAGTTGGCGACCGTGGTGCACCGCAAACTGGTGCCCCGTCGGCTGACCTCGCACCGAGGTTGGCGGGGCGGTGGAGCCCATCAGTTTTCGTTGCTGTCGCGAACCAGTGGTGGTGGGGGCCACGCACTGGTATTGTCTGAAAAAACTTATATACCGACTATTCGTGGATTGG
>JAJTEQ010000059.1 GCA_021298195.1 Ilumatobacteraceae bacterium | reverse complement strand
CCGCAGACCGCGTATCCGCAATCCGCACCGGAGTGAGCCGTTCGAAAGCCGTGGAGCCGGCCGACGTGGCAGTGATGGTGATCGACACCACGATCGAGTTCGAGTTGTAGTGGTCGGTCTGTGCCGTCGAAACGACCACGCTGCACGTGCCCACGGCGAGCGCTGTCAACAGACCAGCTGTCGACACCGAACAAGCCGATGCACCCTGTGAGAGCGCATACGAGCGCGCGCCAGTCGATGCCGCACCAGATCCGGTGACGGTCACCGTCTGCGCGAGGTCTGCTGTCTGCCCGATTCCCAACGATGTGGACGTCGTGGAACCCAATGTCTGGGTTCCACGACCAATGTTCACCGACTGAGAGAACGTGGCGATGGTATAAAACGCCGAGGAGTTGATCACTGCCTGGACCGTGCACGTTCCGGCTTTGACCGCCACCACACGTCCCGAACTGATGGAGCACACGGACGCAGAGGTCGAGGTGATGACTGCTCCGCCAGCACCATTCAGCGCGGTCACCGAAACGAGAGGCCCCTGTTGCCCATAATTGAAAGACGCGAGGCTCGCGATCGCTCCCGTGTTGGCCACCTTGTCGTACGTCAAGGTGCGTCCACTGCTGCTGCGCAATTCGGTGATGTTGGCAACCTGAACCTCGATGCTCTTGGCCGCAGGCAAGGTTGGTGTTCCGGTCAGTGCCGGAGCCGTGAAAATGATCGTCGTCGAAGTGGTTACGGTCGGGCTGACGACGACCCCATCGAGAATGACACGCATCTGACCAGCAACGAAGTTCGTTCCGGTCAATGCGACCTGTCTGACACTGCCAGATGTCGCCCCGATCGTCGTGGGATCCGGAGATGCTGAGAGCGTGGGGGTCGCCACGTACTTCAAGCGGGTCTCCCCATCGACCACTGAACTTCCGATCTTCACCTTCACGGTCGCATCTCCGGCTGTTGAACAAACTGGAGCGGTGAACGTCACTCGGGTGGCCGTCGCGCCCTGAATACTCGCCTCAACATCAGTTCCCGTGCCAGGGCACTGGACGAGCACTCCGTTGGGACCGGCGAGATCGTCGATTCCGTCGAGGTCGGTGCCATCCAGAACGATCGTGTTTCCACCGCCACCCGCGCCAGCCTTTGCGTAGTTCGGAGTGATCAAACCAATTGCCGGATTTCCGGCGCCGACCGGTGTGGCGACCACCGATGCGGCCAACGACTCCAGACCCGCTTCGTTGGTGGCAAACACCGTGAATGTGTACTGGGTTCCATTGGTGAGTCCGGTGATCGTCTTGGATGCGGTCGTCGAGGTCTCATCGGCGCCACCCAGACTCGGAGACACTGCGATGCGATACGTCACGATCGGTGAACCACCGTTGTTGGTCGGAGCCGCCCATGTGAGCGAAACCGAGGAATCGGTCGCATTGGCAACGAGCGACGAAACCGCACCCGGCGTTCCGACCGGCGTTCCTTCGAGCGCCAACGACTCGTCACTGTCCCCACGAAGATTGCTCGCCACGACACGAAATGAATACGGAGTTCCATTGGTGAGCCCGGTGACGTTGTACGAGGTGACGATGCCCACGTCAGTGGATCGGTTGAGAGTGTCACCCCGGTACACGTTCACCTTGTAACCGGTGATCGCGCTTCCGTTGTTGTTGGGTGCCGCCCAGGTGATGGTCGCCGCCGAATCAGCCGGGGTCACAGCAGAGATGGTCGGTTCGTCGGGAGTTCCATAGGGTGTCACGGGACCGACCGGTGCCGCCGAAGCAATGCTGCCGTCGGCTTCGACGGCCTTCACCACCACCCGATAACCCGCACCGTCGGTGAGTCCGGTGACGGTGGTCTGCGACAACGATCCCGCCACGGTCTTCGACGCGAAGATCGCTCCCCCAGAATCGAGAATCTGGATCTGGTAGAAGAACGGGTCAGGGTTCTGATCCTGCCAGGTGACGTCGATGGCCCCACCCGAGGTGGCCGACGCCACCGCGGTGACATTGGTCGGTGCGGTGGCGGCCGCCAACACGGACTGCGACATCACCCCGAGGGCGAACACGGTCATCACCATGACCAACATCGATGCACGAACACGCCTCACGGGCAACCCCCTCGACTAGAACCTTTGAGAACCGGGAACCGAGACCAATTACGCCGGGGGCGAGATCGCCACCGACGCGGTGATCGGAACCCCTCCGGTGTGATTGACCACGAAGCCGGACATCGATCCGGTGCGCACCACCTCAGTGGAACCCTCGATGGACACCTTGCCGGCGGTGATGACATAGGTTCCGTTCGGCACATAGGCGGTCACTTTTCCATCCGACCCGGTCTGGAACGTGTAGCTGGTCGACCCCAATGTGAGGCGGACTGCCGCTCCGCTCTGAGGCAGGCCACCGAACGTCACCGTGACCTCGATCGACGGAGGAAGCTCACCGAAAACCACCTCGGTCGAACCGTGCAGATCACCCGCGAAAATCAGCCCATCGGAGATGGTCACCGACTTGGTGATCGGGGCGAACTGCATGGAATCGAGATTCGGATAGAAGGTCAATGTGTAGGTGCCGTCCGGCAGATACACGTCGTAACGACCGCCACTCCGCAAGCCGACTCCCTCCACCCAACGGCTGTTCCCCGTGTCGAAGATGCCGACCCAACCGTTCTGCAACACAGATCTCGTGGGCGAAGACGGATCACTCTTCCACTTGACCGAACCCGAGACGTTGGGGGTCGGGAATCGGAGTTCGGAGGGGAGCCCCGAAACGACACCGTTGGCTCCGATGGTGAAATCACCAGTGGTGAACCGAGCGAGCGAATTCGATTGCCACGGCGGGTTCACCACGAGGCGGTACGTGCCTGGGGTCGTGTAGTAGAGATTCACCCGTCCCTGACGATTGCTGTTGCCGCCTTCCGAGGTCCAGTTCAGCCATTGGTTTGGCGCGTCTCCCTCGACTTTCACGAGGTTCACCCAAGCATCGGGCACCTTTTCGGTTGAACTTCCCGGCATCAGCAGGGTCGGCGCAATATTGGGACTCGGGAATTGCAGATCGCCATTGAGGCCAAGACCCGACACCGTGAGGGATGAGCCAGAGGCAACCACCGAGAATTCGTCGGTGAAGCGCGCCAGTCCGCTTCCGTTCCATGGCGGGTTCACCGACACGCGATAGGAGCCAGGCTGGTCGATGAACATTTGGAAGGCTCCGAGTCCGTCGGTGTTGTCGCCGACTCCGCTCAGATAGTTCCAATATCCGGGTCGATAGTCGGGTTGACCATTGGTGCCAGAGGGCTCCACCCACTTCTGCAGATCCACCCATGCATCCCGAACCGGTTGGGAGGAAGTGTCGAGTACTCGACCGACCACGTTGGGATTGGCGAGCGCGATGGTGAAATTCGATGGATTGGTGCCCGTGACGGTGCAGGCATCACCGGTGGTGACCACACACCAGTTACCCGACGAATTCACCTGGATCGTGGCCTTGCCCGGGCTGAATGTTCCACCCCACGGGCGCGCGGTCAATTGGTAGGTGGCTGTTCCGGAGTCGGGTCGCAAATCGAGCGAGCACCTGCCGAGCGTCGAGATCGACTGACTCGCTTCGGCCCAAGACTCGACCCACATCCAGTTCGAACCCTCACGGCGCATCACGTTGATTCCGACCTGCCCGACAGCGGCCCCCGACGGATTGGTGACGATGCCCTGAATGTTGCCCTGCGACATCGGGACATTGAATTGACTTCCCGCGGCGATGGGAGAACTGGGACACGCTCCCGATACCGGCTCAACGAGGCACACATCTCGGTCCGACCCACCGGCCACGAAGTCGCCCACCCAGAGGTCAAACTGCTTGCGGGTGAGGTTGTTCGGATTCGGCTGCGGGGCGTTCACCATGAGGCGATAGTGCGATCCACTGTTCGGGGTGAGGGTGAGCCAGAACTGTCCGTTCGAAACCTGCGCGCCAACGCTGAGCCACTGATTCGCACCCGTTACGTCATCGATTCGTGACACGTTCACCCAACTGTGACCCGAGACCGGTTGTCCGTCGAAAACCACATTCGCCTTCACATTGGCGGCTTCGAGTGTCAGGAGGAAGTCGGCCGGAGAGAAACTGAGGCCGGGGGTGCATTCGGTCCCGAGCGTCATCGTCGTCTCGTTGTACGGCTGCTCGCACCAATTGGAACCCTGGACTCGAACGATCCGAACCGCCCGGCTGTAACCCGCCAAACCTCCGACCTCAGCCGTGAATCGGTAGACACCGTTGTCGAGTTTCATGGAAAAACCATTCACGGGATCGGACTCCGCGTGGCTGTTGGCCCACATGAAATATCCATTGGTGCTGGACCACTTGTCGACCCAGACCGAACCGCGCCGCGCCTGTCCGCCGGCAACGACGGAACCACGCACGTTCGGCGTCTGCAGATTCACCACCACGCCCTGACCGGTCAGTGAGGCAGAGCAAGTCGTGTCGGTTTCGTTGGTGCACCCGGTGACCGTCGAACTCTGACCGTTCACCACCACCTTGAAGAAGGCAACCCCTGGGGAGACTGACCCGTTCGTTTGACGGGGACGCGCCGTGACTCGGTAACGACCGGCGTCCAGGAAAGTTCCAAAAGTGCCGTCGGCACGGGTCTCGGCCCATTTGTCCACCCACTGGAAATAGCCACGTTGATCGTCCCATTTCTCGAACTGGATTCCCACATTCGGAGCAGGGGTGGCACTGGGATTTCCCGGGGCCAGGACGATGCCCACCACATTCGGGCTTCGTAGAGAAATGTCGATCGGACCTGACGAATGGGCGACACCGTTGACAGTGCTGACGTTGCCGTTGGCCGCCACGACGACCTCGATGTAACCGCTCGTGTACGACGTGGAATCATCAGGTGCTTGTGCCTCGAGTCGATATCGACCCGGGGCCAGACTGAGGTAATACTCGCCGTTTCGATCGGAGTTGGTGTGGATGTCGACCCATCGCCAGCCATCGAATTCTTCGTTCCACATCTGGACCTGCACACCGGTCCACGGAACCGGGTTGGATCCTGCGAGCACGCGACCCTCCACGTTGGGTCGCGTCAACGTGACAACCGGCGACGAAGGAGCGAGAACGAATGAAGGCGACGTACCAGTGACGGTGACGTCGAGTGAACCCTGACTCAGTCGGGTCGACCCGGCCACGGGGTCATACGGGGGACGGGCCTTCAAACGGATCGTTCCGGCCTCGGTGATGTAGTTGTCGAGGCCCACCTGACCGTTCGGACTCGTCGTTTCCCAACCGAGCCAATCCATGTAATCACCCTCGATCCGCATCAACTCGACCCCGGAGTCACCGATGGGATTGCCATCAGGATCTTGCACCGTGGCGATGAAACGTGGTGCACGGAATCGAATCGAGCCGAGATCGGCGACGCCTCCCGAAGTCGGAGCGACCGTACCAGTTCCGTTCGGACAGGCATTCGACGTCGGCCTCTGAGAGCACTTTGTGATCACGCCACTGGCACTGATCGTGAACCAAACCTGGTCGATGACCAACGGACTCTCGTAGTCGTGCGGCGCGCTGACATCGACTTCATACGCCGTCATCCCAGTCGCGGGGCTGGGCACATACGTCTGAAATGTGGTCGAGTTCAGACTTCCACCCAAGTCTGTCCAGTCGAAGCCATCGAATTGATCGCTCCATTGTTTGATCTGCGCATAGGACCCTCCCTGGCTGGAGGCGATGAGATTGCAGGTCGGAGGCGTTCCAGGCGCACAAATGGTCAACTTCACGTTGGCCGGATAGGGATACAACGGATACTGCGTCCCGATTTTCGTATCGGGTGTCCCGTTGCAGGTGACCGCTGGCCCCGCTTCACTGAACACCACTGAGCAGGTGTTCACCACGTTCGCATTGCCGCCGCTGAAGGCGAACTTCAGATAGTGAGTTCGCGGCGCAAGGGAATTCCAGGTCGATGTGGGGGTGAGTTGCGAATCGTCTGCACGAACTTCGAACCGATATGTGCCCGAAGCGAGGTTCGGGTCGGCTTTCCAGATGAATTCTCCATTGGGACGAACACGGGGTTGATCGACGTAGACGCCAAAGTTGTTGCCGTCGTACTTGGAGACCCACACGGCGCTTCCGGGCACCGACGCACCGTTCGGATCACGAGGGTCGGCCACTCGGCCGGTGAAGTTTTCGCTGGTCAAATTGATGTCGATCACCGAACGACCATTGATGGTCACAATGGAACCAGTGTCGGGCAATTGGGGGTTGTTCACCTCACCGGTGATCCCATTGGCATCGACCACCACGGCCCCGTAACCACCGAAATACTCGGCACCCGTGACCACGATGAACCACGGACCAGCCTCGACGTCAGCGGTGAAGAAACCGCCCGAGCTCACGTACATTTCCCTGAAGCAATTGTTCACCCAGAGCTGCTCCGGATCTGAGAGCGGGCAGCTCGTAGGGTTCAACTTGATCACGTACACCGACTCGACCTGATCACCCGTGAGAGGCGTTCCGTCAGGCGTGGAGACTCGTCCAACCAACCGCGAAGAAGCCATTTGAATGTTCATTGCTGTGGGCGTGCCCCCGCGTCCTTGACCGAGGGTGACCGCCCCACTGATCACCTCGAAGTTGGCATGGAAATGCTCGACTCCATACGTGCTTCCTTCCGGGCCGACCGTGAGCGTGTACTGACCGTTCGTCAGGGAACCACCAATGGCGAATCGGCCCGCAGAGTCCAGTCGCGTGGACGCCACAATTGTCGCCTGACCCTGAAACACCTGAACGATGCCCTCCGTGATGGGGCCATCGGGACCCGAGGCCGTACCGGCGAGAATCGCCGTGGTCATTGACACATCGAAATCGCAGTTGTTCAGGAGCAGACAAGCGACCGAATTGACGCTCGACGAGGTCGTTCCTCTGCTGTTTGCGGGGTTACCCGTGTTGGCATTGGCGACAACGGCCAGGTTGGAAATACCCCACTGTGCCAATTCATCGAGCAAATCCTGTCCGACACAGAATCCGAACTGACCCGAGGAATTCGTGTCCGTGCCACCCAACGAGAACGTCATGTTGTAATCGCTGACCAAGGTCGTACCACCGCCGTCTTCGACCGCGAGCACTTCGACGTTGGTCACATACGCCGCACCGTCCGCGGTGACGGCTCCGGTGAGGTTGGGAACCTCTCCGGCCGAACACAATGCGTCAGGGTTGTGGTCTGCTGACACCGCGTTCGCGGATAACAGGGTGAACGCGATCGGAAGCAACGACAAAGCGATTGTTCCATGGAACAACGAACGGACAGAACGACTCACAAGATCCTCCACATCACACCCTCACTCACCCCTGAGTACTGGCGAACGTACGAATAACGTGCCAGCCTCTCGGTTTGTGACTCCCATGGAAAAGAAACCTCGCGTATGCACATGGGGCTGGCAAGCCTTCTGTTTGAAAAGACCCGTTCGCTGTTGGGTCATGAGTTTCCCCCTATCAATATTGATTGCCGTCGTTCTCACATCCGGCTGCGGGAAAACGGGGGTCGAACAGGCGGAAAATGGCTCTGAACTCGGTTCAGCCGCTTCGACGCCGGATGGTTCCCCAACCCCAGACGACCTTGGGCCCAGTGGCGCTTCGAATCTCGGGGAATCCCAGCGCAGGTTGCAGTCATTTCTGGCCGAGGCCATGAATACTGTGCGTGACACCGTCTCACAGACACGGGGGCCCGATGAACCGTCGCCGAACTCCAGTTTGGCAGTCCCCCCAGGCTCCTCGACCCTGCCGGCTGGTTCACCTCTCGGGCCACCTCCGACCCCACCGACAACGCCCCCACTCGCGCCATCGACCACCCCGGGGACAACATTTCCGTCCACGATGCCTGGTCAAGTGGGTGTCCCTCCCACCACTGGCCCGTTCTTCGGACCGGTGATCCCGAACACTTCGAACCCGATGACCGAACGATTCGAATGCACCATCAGCGTGAAACCCGACCGACTGCCCTCACCACGGACGTTCTCGGTGACCATCAATGCCGACAAGCCGGCGGTGAACCTGCAGGTGTCGAACAGCTCCATCACCACGCAACGTCTCGTGATACTCGACAGCGGCCGAGCGACCCTCAGTCTCCAACCTGGTCCCGACGGCAACGCCCCGTCCCTCAAGGTCTTCGACATCACCGACGATGGCGTCGGAACAGTCGGATGCCAGTTCCCCTGAAGATCACGAAACTCACGACAGCAAGTTCGAGCGTTGGTGCAGGACGATGTACAAGTCGTGGCGCTGTCGATGGGATTCGACGTCGTCTCCAGCTGACGGTCAGGCCAACAAGCGCAGCGCCTCGGCCTTGGCCCACTGGTAGTCGGCCTTGCCCACCGGAGTGCGCACGATCTGATCCACGAACAACACCGCCTTGGGGCTCTTGTAGTCGGCCACCAGGGTGCGACTGAACGCCACGATCTCGTCGGTGGTGGCCGGCGTGCCCTCGCGCAACTGCACCAGTGCGGTGACCTGCTCACCCCAACGCTGGTTCGGCGTTCCGACGACCGTGGCGTCGAACACCGCCGGATGCTGTTTCAACGCCGCTTCCACTTCCTCGGGATAGATCTTCTCGCCACCGCTGTTGATGCACACCGAACCACGACCGAGCAACGTGATCTGCCCGTCGGGCTCGATCTGGGCGAAATCGCCCGGGATCACCCAACGCTGGCCGTCGAAGGTGCGGAAGGTGGCCGCGGTCTTCTCGGGATCCTTGTAATAGCCGAGCGGGATGTTGCCACTGCGGGCCAACTTGCCCACCTCGCCCACGGCGCACACGCGACCATCGTCGCTGAGAACCGTGGTGTCGGCGCCGACCGTGAACCTCGGCGACGAGATGGCGGTGCCATCGTCGGCGCGCGCACCGGCGGCCCCGGTCTCCGACGCGCCGAAGCTGTCGAGGATCGCCACGTTGGGCAGCGCGGCGCGAATCTGCTCGCGCACGCCGGCCGACAGCGGCGCACCGCCGTTGCCGATGGCGAACAACATCGACAGGTCCACCTCGGGACGCGGCGTCACCAACAGCGCCTCGGCCAACGGACGGGCCATGGCGTCGCCGATGGTGGACACCGAGGTGACCACGGCTTCGGACACCAGTCGCCACACGTCCATCGCGTCGAAACGCTTCTTGGTGTACAGAACGAAACAACCGCCGGCCGTGATGGCGTTGCCCATGATCCACTGGCCACCGCCGTGCATCATCGGTCCGATCGACATCAACCGAGCACGGAAACCGGAGGCGGCCGCTTCCTCGCCCAGCTGCTCGACGCGCTCGATGGGTCGGTTGCCACGACCGGAGTTCATCGCACCCAGGATCACGTCCTCGTGGCGCCACATGACCCCCTTGGGCATGCCGGTGGTTCCTCCGGTGTACAGGATGTACGTGTCGTCGGGCGAACGACCCTCGAAGTCGCGCACGGGAGACGCGGCGGCCAGTGCGGCCTCGTACTCGCCGCCCATCACCAGCAGATTGCGCAGATTGGGCAGTGCGTCGCGGACGTCGTTCACGGCTTCCACGTACTCCGGGGCCGCGATGACTGCCACGCAGTCGGCGTTGTCGTAGAGATAGCGCAACTCGGCCTCGACGTAGCGGTAGTTCACGTTCACCGGAACGGCGCTGATCTTGGCGCAGGCGTAGAACGCCTCCACCCACTCGTGACAGTTCTGGGCGTGGATTCCCACGTGCTCTCCGCGGCGAATTCCGATGGACCGCAAGTGATTCGCCAATCGGGTGACGCGTTCGTCCAGTTGCGCGTAGGTGAAGTTCACCTCGTTGGTGATGAGAGCCGGCTCGTTGGGGATCGCGTCGGCGATCACCTCCAGAACGTCACCCAATTGCATGTGGCGCTCGGTCATCGCTCAGTTCCCTTCGTATCCGTCGAGCATGTCCTTGAAGCCGTACTTGTGGTGCGGGCCGATGGCCATGTTCTCGTACAAGCCGTATCCGCTGTGTCGCTTGCCGTCGCGATCCGTGTACGAGAAACGCGCGGAGTTGTCGACGATGCCGAACAGCCGCATCGCGCCCTCGGGGGTGGTGGTGTCAAGTTCGAAGTTCTGCACCACCAACGGGCCCTGCCACATGCCGTGTCGCCAGTCGGCGTCGTAGCCGTATCCGGTTCCCACACCGATGTGCACGGGCAACAACGGTTCGATGTCGAACGTGGTCACGTGACCATCGTCGGCCACCACGCGGATCTCACCACCGGTGGAGAAGCGCGAACCCTTTCGGTACTGCAGGTCGTGCTCGGGACGACCGAGATGGTCGATGCGCCCGTCGGGCCAGATGCGCACGGCCTCTTCCATGACGCGGCTGCCGTCGGGGTTCTCCTGCATGATGATCATCATCGAGTGATCCTCGAAACGGATGGGCGTGTAGATCCAGAACCAACTGAACGGGTTGCTGGCGCGAATGCCGGCCGGCTCGCTCTCGCCCACCGGACGAACGCCCCACGAACGATCGCGCGTCCCCCACCACGTGGACGAATCCAGCGCGAAGGTCTTGCCGCCCGCGGTGAGGGTGCCGTCCCAGCCGCCGGTTTGCGCCAGGCGACAGGTGTCGAAGATGACACGGCCGTTTTCACGGATGTAGTGACGAGGCTCCTCGAACGCCGGCATGGCGCCGGTCCAGGTGGCGTCGATGGTGATGCCCCACTCGTTGTCGACGCAACGAACGCGCAGCTTCTTCAACGGTTCGATGACCTCGATGCTGATGGGGCCCACGCCGGGGTTCATGCGATCGGCCGCGTCGAGAGCTCCGGACGCGCGCACCACACGGTGCTGTCCCTCGTGGAAGACCAACAGGTACGCGTCGATGACTCCGAGGTTTGGGTACACACCAAGTCCGCACACGAACATCACCGTGCCGTCGTGATTGAAACCGTTGAAGTAGTAGCGGTCGTAGAAGTTGCGATCACTGGTGGCGGCGTGACGCATGGGCTCGCTGGTCTGGTGGATCGG
>JAJTEQ010000058.1 GCA_021298195.1 Ilumatobacteraceae bacterium | reverse complement strand
GGTCGGGTGCACCCCGTCGACCGCTGGGACGACACCGGCGTGCTCATCCGCCTCGGTCACGGTGGACGGCGGGTGCGCGTTCCGCTGGCGCCGGGATCCTTCACGACCCTCGACATCGCCGAGGTGCGTCCCTTGGCCCTCGGTGAGAGCGTCGAGATCGCGGGCAAGTGCGTTCTCGCCTTCGACGGCGAGCGCGACGTGCCCGTGAGCGAACGCGGACGGGTGACCGTTCGCGTCGACAAGAGTGGTCCGCTGCTCATCGACGTGGACGCCACACTCATCATCGCCGCTCGTGATCGACGTTTCGACGAGAAGCAGACAACGACCCCCGACCCCGAAGCAGACGGAGCCCCACATGGCCACTGAATTCATCATGCCCAAGCTCGGCCTCACCATGGAGGAAGGCACCATTCTCGAATGGCTCGTCGAGGACGGCGCCGCCATCACCCCCGGCATGGCGGTGTTGCGCATCGAGACCGACAAGGTCGAGAGCGACGTCGAGTCCCCCGCCGCCGGAATCCTGCATCGCGCCGCCGGCGTCGGTGACACCTTCGCCTGCGGAGCCACCATCGGCTTCTTGTTGGCCGAGGGCGAGCAACCTCCGGCCGCGACCAAGCCGACTTCCGCGGCGCCGACTCCGGCAGCCGCACCCGTGGCGACGACGGCGACGGCACCTGCCGTGGCGCGCGCCTCCCTCGATGGCCGTGCGTTCGTCTCGCCCAACGCCAAGCGCGTGGCGCGCGAGTTGGGGATCGACGTCGCGACCGTGGTCGGCACCGGACCCAATGGTCGCGTGGTGGCCGCCGACGTGCAGAACGCCCACCAGAACCCCGGCGCCCGCCGTGCTCCGGCGGCCGCGTCGCCCACCGTGGCGCCCATCGTGTCGTCGAACGGACAGGTGCTGGCCACCGCGGCCGCGCGCCAACTGGCCGAACTGCTCGGTCTGGATCTGTCGCTCGTTCCCTACGACCCCACCGACGGACGCGTCACACGCGACGGTGTGGCCGCCTACGTGCGCTCGCGGTTGGCCACACCGGTGTCGTCCGGTGCGTCGGGTGCGACTTCTCCGACGACCAAGGCTCCGCTCGCGCCGGCGTCGCAGACACCCGCGTCGGTCAAGAAGATGTCGGGTATGCGCGGCACCATCGCCAAGCGCATGCACTCCAGCTTGCAGGAGATGGCCCAGCTGACCCTGCACATGGATGCCGACCTCGACGCCGTGGTTGCCGACCGTGAGGCGCGCAAAGCCCACGGCGGCGCGACCCTGCCCGGTTTCACCGACTACGTCATCGCCGCGTGCGCCCGCGCTCTGCGTCTGCACCCCGTCGTCAATTCGCAGGTGACCGACGACGGAATCGCGTTGTTGCCCGACGTGCACGTGAGCATGGCCGTGGCCCTCGACGAGGGCCTCATCGTGCCGGTGATCACGAACACGCTTTCTCTCGACCTGCCCGATCTGGCCGAGCAGACCAAGCGTTTGTCGTCGGCGGCTCGCGAGGGCAAGTTGGCCCTGAGCGAACTCGAGGGTGGAACCTTCTCGGTGAGCACCCTCGGCATGTTCGGCGTCGACGGCTTCACTCCTGTCATCAATCCGCCCAACACCGCCATCTTGGGGGTCGGGCGCTTGCGCGACGACGTGGTTCTCGGTGCCAAGGGCAAGCCCACCACCGTCAAGCGCATGACGCTCAGCCTGACCTGGGATCACCGGGTGTTCGACGGTGCCCCGGCGGCCCAGTTCTGCAAATCGATCGTCGATCTGTTGTCGGATCCCGCGGCGCTGAACGCCACGTACTGATCGTCAGCCCCGCGCCGCTTCGAGTACCGGCAGGAACCTCTCGGGAATCGACACCCAGTCCTCGGGCGACTGGATCTCGGACCAGAAGTTGTGCTCGATGCACAGGTCGGCGAAGCCGGCCTCACGCGCCGCCACGGCGTCGTTCACCAACGCGACCATGTTGTCACCATCGGTGGGAGCGACCCCGCTGGGCGCCTGCACGAACGATCGGTAGTACACCTCGAGCCCCGGGGTCCCGGCCGGCCGTTGGGCGTCCATGGCCGCCACCATCTTTTGCACCCGACCGACGGGAAGTCCGGCCGGATTCCAGGCGTCGAACCATCTCGCGGTGCGCTCGAGGCCTTGAGCGGACCACATGCCGCTCAACAACTTCGGACGACGACCACCGAACGGCTTGGGGTTGACGCACGACTCGGGCACCCGGAAGAAGTCGCCCGAATGCGACACCGGGTCCGCGGACCAACAGGCCAACAACGCGGGGATGAAGTCGTCCATGCGACGACCGCGCTCGGTGATGTCGGTTCCGGATGCTTCGTGTTCCTCGGCACTCCAACCGACTCCGAGCCCCACGATCAGACGGCCCTTCGACATCTGATCGATGGTGGCCAATCGTTGCGCCAACGGAACCGGCCAGTGATTGCCGGCGACCAGGATGCTGGTGCCCAGGAACACGCGCGAAGTGATGCCCGCCACGAACGCCAACATCTCGGTGGGGGCCCACACCGATTTGTACTGGGCCGGTGGCAACACGTCCTTGCCCCCGTATCCACGTGTCGGGGCCAAGGGGTACATGAAATGGTCCTGCACCCACAGGCCCGAATAGCCGAGGGCCTCGGCTCGTCGAGCGAACTCGGCAACCACGTCCACCGTCACGTGGGGTCCCAACTGGGGCAGGCACAATCCGACTCCGGTCATGACCACGATCCTCTCACGAATACCTCTCCCAACGAATGACCTCGGACACCGGCTTGCGATTGACCGCGGTGAACTTCTTCTCGGGAAAGCCCAGAGCGATCGCCGTACCGATGTGGGCGTCGTCCGGAACACCGAGTTCGGCTCGGAACTCGTCGGGAGCCACGTGATGGAACGTCGTGAAGGTGGTGCCCAGTCCCATGGCGCGCGCGGCGAGCACCAGGTTCTGCGAGGCCGGATAGACGGTCGACCACACGAAGGATTCGTTCGGGGCCTGGGGCGGGTACGCGTTGATGCCGACCACGAAGATCCAGACCGGAACGTCGGCGAATCCCTCCACCAACCGTCGCGCACCCGCCATCATTTTGTCGCGAGACTCGTCCCCCGTCGGACCGGCGACGAATCGGGCACCCAGCATCTTGCGCACGTGGGAGGCCAAGCGTTCCTTGCGTCCGCGATCACGAACCACGACGAAGCGCCAGTTCTGACTGTTGCCGGGATTCGACGCGTAGGTGGCCGCCCGCACCACGTCGACGATCATCTGCTCGGGCACCTCGTCGGTTCGCAGATGACGCATGGCGATGCACGTGCGCATCACCTCCAAGATGTCGTTCGACTGGTCGGACACGACGTCAGGGGTTCACGATACGGGCGACGTCGATGCCCCGCCGGAACAAATCCGAGAGATCCGCGTCCGAGGTGGCCAGGATCTCGTCCAACCAGCCGTGCACGTACTGAGCGCCACCCTCGTTGCGACCGAAGATGAACTCGGTCTTGGCGCCGGTTTTCACCGTGCGCTGGATCTTCAATCCGGTGGCGTAATCCTCGTCGCGCACCACCATCTCCAGGAACGCGATCTGCTTGTCGATCAGCTCCACGAACTCGGGGGTCTTGGGGGCGGTGGAGATGAAGTCCAGATAGGTGATCGACTCCTCGGGGTTCGCACCGGGGAAGATGCGCGCCACTTGGTAGACCTTGTGTTCCTCCACGTCGAATCCGGCGATGGACGCGTGCGGGAAGATGCTCCACACACCACCGGTGAGGATGGAGTCCGGCCATTCGTCCTGCGGACGACTCTCCAACTTCGCCCAGTGTCCGCGCGGTCCGGTGACGCGTTGGTGCGGACCGACGCGATGAAAAAGCGCATCGCACGGGAACTCGGGACCGAAGGTGTTCTTGTGCAGGATCGGCAGGTGGTAGAAGTCGACGTATCCGTCGAAAGACACCTTCCAGTTCGGACCGACCAGACGGCGCGAACCGAAATGGTTCATGTCGGCGAAGTGGCAGAACTCCAACAGCTCGTCGTACCCGGCGAAGAACGCGTCGGAGTCGAGCGTGGACGTGGGGTTCAAGGTGACCCACACCAATCCCGCGCGCTCGGTCACCGGCAGGCTGGTGAGGCCGAGGCAGGACGTGTCGACGGAACCGAAGTCGTCCGGTTTGAACATTCCGACCAGATCACCCTGTTGGTCGTAGACCCAGTTGTGATACGGACAGGCGAAACGTCGTGCTTCGCCCACGCCCTCGTCCACCAACATCGCACCGCGATGACTGCACATGTTGACGAAGGCCCGCACCAAGCCGTCGGCGCCACGCACGATCAGGACCGGCATTCCGGCCACCTCGATGGCCTTGTAGGTGTTGGCCTGCTTGATCTCGGCGCTGGTGGCCAACAACAGCGGCACGCGCTTGAAGATCAGGTCCACCTCGCGACGCCAACGCTCGGGGTCGAAGTAGTTGGAGACCGGGATGGTGGAGGTCGACTCGGTGAGGTGGGTGGTGCCGGCCTTGTTGTGAGCGATGGTGCGCTCGGCCATTTGCAACAGTCGCCGACGCGGCGTGTTCACCGGCGCGCCTCCCGATTCTTCGCGTGTCTCCGTGCTCATGAGAACCCCCGTTCCACTCTCAGACTAGAGGCTGGCCTTCGGACGAACGGGATGGAGATGTCCCGTCAATCGTTCTGGAGTAGGTGGATGAGGCTGCTGGTGTCCCAGCGACGCCCACCACGGGCCATCACCTGCGCGTAGAACTGATCCACGAGCGCGGTCATCGGCAGGCGGGCACCGTTCCGCTGCGCTTCGTCGAGGCAGATGCCCAGATCCTTGCGCATCCATTCCACGGCGAATCCGAACTCGAACTCGCCCTTGGCCATCGTGCCGGCGCGATTGTCCATTTGCCAGCTCTGAGCCGCACCCTTGCCGATGACACCCACCAACTTCTCCACGTCGAGTCCGGCTCGCTGGGCGAAGTTGATGCCCTCGGCCAACCCTTGCACCACCCCGGCGATGCAGATCTGGTTCACCATCTTGGCCAACTGCCCCGAGCCCACACCGCCCATCAATTCGCACGCGCGCGAATAGGGAGCGATGACCACCTTGACTTTCTCGAACACCACCGGGTCGTCACAACCGCACATCACGGTGAGCGCGCCGTTCTGTGCACCGGCCTGACCACCCGACACCGGTGCGTCGACGAAACCGACCCCGCGCTCGGCGCAGGCGGCGGCGATCTCGCGGGCGACGTCGGCCGAGGCCGTGGTGTGATCGACGAGGATCGAACCGGGCTTCATGCCGGCCAACGCCCCGTTCGGACCGAGCACCACGCTGCGCACGTCGTCGTCGTTTCCCACGCACAACATCACGACCTCGGCGTCCTCCACCGCTTCCACCGGCGTCGGCTTGGCCAGACCACGATTCAGGGCCACCCACGCCAGAGCCTTCTTCGCCGTGCGGTTGTACACCGTGATGCGGTAGTCCGCCTTCGACAGATGTCCGGCCATGGGCGCTCCCATGACACCGAGACCGAGAAACGCGACGCGCGGACCGGTTCCGATCACGGGGATGGGGCCGGTGGCGTCTTCGGGGGCGGGACGTGAGGTTTCGGGCACGATCACGAGTTTGGCAGGCGCGGAGGTGCCAACATGGACAACTGAACATGAGCAAGCACCTGCACATCGACCACCTGGTGTACGCCACCCCCGACCTGGCGGGCACCGTGGCCGACATCGAGGCCCGATTCGGGGTCGCTCCTCAACCAGGCGGCGCTCACGTGGGCCTCGGAACCTTCAATGCCCTGCTCGGTCTGGGCGAGCGCACCTATCTGGAGATCGTCGGCCCCGATCCCGCGCAGCCGGCACCCGATTTCCCCCGACCGTTCGGGGTGGACTCCCTCGAGCGCGCCACCCTCGTCGCCTGGTGCGCGGCACCACGCCGACCGTTGCCCGAGATCGTGATCGCCGCGCGCGAGGCCGGCTTCGATCCCGGTGACATCTTGCCCATGAGTCGTCAACGCCTCGATGGAGTGTTGATCGAATGGACGTTGACCTTGGGTGCTCTGCCCGAGAACGGGGTCTTGCCGTTCTTCATTGATTGGGGTCGCACCGAGCACCCCACCCACGGACTCCAAGTGGGCGGCACCTTGGTCCGCCTCGACCTGCATCATCCTCAACCACGGTCCATCGACATGATGCTCTCGGCGGTGAGCGACGAATCGGTGCTGGGCGACGAGGAGTCGATGATCTCGCTCAACTACGCGGACCACGCCGCGATCAACGTCGAGATCCTCACCGCCAACGGGCCGGTGATCCTGTCCTAGGTCGTCACTCCGGGGTGACGTACGCGGCGGTGATTCCACCGTCGATGATGAGCGACTGACCCGTCATCCAACTGCTCTCGTCGGACGCCAGGAACAACGCTCCGTTGGCGATCTCGATCGGGTCACCGAAACGCCCCATCGGGATGTGCACGAGCCGGCGATTTCGCTTCGCATCGTCGCTGAGGAACTTGGCCAACATCGGCGTCATGATCGGACCGGGACACAGCGAATTGGCCCGAATGCCTCGTCGGGCGTAAATCACGGCGATCTCGCGGGTCATCGCCAGAACCGCACCTTTGGACGCCGTGTAGGCCACCTGCGGCGTGGCGGCACCCATGTGAGCCACGAAACTGGCCACGTTCACGATGGATCCGCCACCGGAATCGAGCATCGCCGGTATCGCGTAGCGACATCCGAGCAGAACACCTTTCACGTTGATGTCCATGGTGCGTTGGTAGGTGTCCACCGAGGTGTTGGTGGGGCCGTCGTCCTCGCTGAGCATCACGCCCGCGTTGTTGTACAGAACGTGCAATCCGCCGAAGGTTTCCACGGCGTGCGCCACCGCGGCCTCCACCGAGGATTCGTCGCTCACGTCGCACCGCACGAACGTGGCCTCGCCGCCGGTCGCGTCGATCGCGTCCACCACGTCGTCGCCATCCACCACGTCGGCCACGACCACCATGGCACCCTCGCGGGCGAAGAGCTCCGCTCCGACCCGGCCGAGCCCGGACGACCCGCCCGTGATCAACGCCACCTTCCCCGTCAAACGTCCCATGATGCTCCTCGTGCTCGGTCTTGCACGTTACTTCCCGGGCGACCGGCAAGACTAAGAGCATGATCGATCGTCGTTCCGAGTTGCGTGTCGCGACGTGGAACGTTCACGGTGCCGTGCGCCCGGACCTTGGCGATCTCGCCGCGACCATCGACGCTCTCGACGTCGACGTGATCGGACTCCAAGAGGTGCGCCGACACCAGGCCCGCCACCTCTCGAAGGCTCTCGGACTGCACTGCATCTGGACGTTCAAACACAATGGCTACTCGCGACTCCTCCCCCGTTTCGCCGAAGGTCTGGCGATCCTTTCGCGCTGGCCCGTCCTCCACGACGGTGACACCGAATTAGGCGGACCCCGGTCGCGTTCGGACTACCGGCGTCGGGTCGCGACCTGGGCCACGATCGAACATCCCGACGGGTGCTTCGACTTCGTCGACACGCACCTGGCCTCCGGCGATGACGCCGACGAGCGCGTTCTTCAGGCCCTCCAACTACATGGACTGATTCGCGAGGGTCTGGCGCACCAGTGCGACCACGAGAATCACCGGCACCTTCACCGGCACGACTCACCCACCGTGGTGGTGGGCGACCTGAACGCCCATCGAGAGCCCGCCGTGGTCGACGCACTCGCGGGCGAATTGTTGCACGACGCGTGGACGGCGACGACCGCGCGTTCACGCAACGGTCTCACCAATCCGACACCGACACCGCACCAACGACTCGACCACGTTCTCGTGCCTCGCCACTGGGCGGTCGTGCGGGCGGAGGTTCCCGATCCCGATGAGTCATGGACGCGACGATCGGATCACCTGCCGGTGATCGCCACGGTTCAGATGCGCTCGAAGTAACGCTTCAGTTCCCAGTCGGTGACGGTGTCGTTGAAGTCTTCCCACTCCGCCTCGGCCGAACGCAGGATCCAGTGGTGCACTTCGTCTCCGAAGCATTCCCGCGCGATGGCACTGTGTCGCCACAACTCGATGGCGTCGGGAAGGTTCCACGGAATGCGCCCGACGTTGCGGTCCTCGTACCCGTTGCCTTCGAACGGCGCGCCGGGGTCCAGTTCGTGCCTGATCCCGTACAGGCCCCCGGCGATCGTGCCTGCGAACACCAGATAGCTCACCGCGTCGGCCCCCGGGATGCGATTCTCCACGCGGGTCGACGAACCGTGGCCCACCTTGCGGAAGCCCACGGTGCGGTTGTCGATGCCCCAACCCACCCCCGTCGGCGCCCATGAACCGGGCTTGAACCGTCGGTAGCTGTTGACGGTCGGCCCCCACAGCAACGAGAAGTCGCGGGCGGTGGCGATCTGACCGGCCACGAATCGACGGAACAGCTCGCTCGCGCCGTGCTCGCCGTGATGGTCCGCGAACAACGCAGTCGCTCCGTCGAGCGACCACAGGCTGGCATGCACGTGACACGACGAGCCGACATCGGACATGGACGGCTTGGCCATGAAGGTGACCGAACGTCCGTGAGTGGCGGCAATCTCCTTGGCGGCGTTCTTGTAGATGTGATTGCGATCGGCCATCTCGAGCGCGGTCGAATACGACAGGTTGATCTCGTGCTGACCGCGACCGGCTTCGCCCTTGGAGAACTCGACCGGAATCCCGGCACCCTCGAGCGCGCGTCGAATGTCACCGATGACGTACTCGTCGCGCGTGGTCTGCAGGATGTTGTAATCCTCCGCGACGTTCGAATGCGTGCTCAGACCGGCGTACCCCCGCGCGTGGGCCTCCTCGTAACTGTCGCGATACAGGTAGAACTCGATCTCGCTGCCGACCATCGGTTGGTAGCCCATCGCGGCGGCGGCCTCGACCTGTCGGCGAAGGATGGTTCGCGGAGCCACCTCGACCATGTCACCCGTCTCGGAGGAGAACAGATCGCACATGACGAGCGCGGTCCTGGGAACCCACGGGAGGAGGCGCACCGTGCTCCAGTCGGCCCGCGCGACCATGTCCCCGTAACCCTTGTCGAAACTGGAGAATCGAAATCCGGTCGCCGGGTCGTTCTCGATGTTGCAGGTGAGGAGGTAATCGCAGTTCTCGGTGCCGTGATCGGCGACGTGATCGACGAAAAAACGACCCGATGCGCGCTTGCCCGTCAAACGACCGTAGCGATCGACGAAGCCCATCACCACCGAGTCGATCGAGCCCTCGTCGATGAGAGCGGTCAGCTCGTCGCGCGAGATCACCGGACGGGTCAGCATGAGGTCACGCTACCCAGAGCATTCGCGCCTATTTCTTCTTGGCGGGTGCGGCCTTCTTCGCCGGCGCGGCCTTCTTGACGGGGGCCGCTTTCTTGGCCGCCGGAGCTTTCGCCGGAGCCGCCTTCTTGGCCGGAGCCGCCTTCTTGGCCGCCGGAGCCTTCGCCGGAGCCGCCTTCTTCGCCGGGGCTTCCTTCTTCGGCGGCGCATCCGTTTCGCCCGCCTCGTCGGCCGACTCGTCCCACATCGGAGCCTTGGCCGCGGGCGCCTTGGCCGCCTTCACGGGCTTCAACACACCCTTGGCCAAAGCGTCGTCCAGATACGCCTCGGCATCCTCGGGCGTCACCTTCAACGCCGGCGCGATCTCGGAGATCAGGTTGACACGAGCGCGTTCGTACATGGTGCGCTCGGCCGCGGACAACGATGCGTCACGATTGCGCGAGGCCAGGTTTCGCACCACCTCGGCGACCTGGTACACGTCACCGCTCTTCAACTTCTCCTGGTGGTTCTTGAATCGACGACTCCAGTTCGACGGCACGCGCGGGTCGGCCTTGGCCAACACCGCCACCAGATCCTCGAGTTCGTCGGGCGACACCGGCGGACGCACACCGACATCGTCCACCTTGGCCATGGGAACCATGAGACGCATCTCGCCGATCACGGCTTCGAGGATCAGATAGTCCTGGGCCTTGCCGGTGCTCAACGGGTCTTCCTTGCGGATCGCGATGACCTTGCACGCACCGTGCTGGGGATAGATGACCGTGTCACCCTTCTTGAACTTCACGCAAACCTCGCTTCGTCACCGTCGACGCCCGACACCTCGGTATTCGGGCAGACCGAGATTGTACGACCATCACGACGAGATTGGACAAGCTAATGGCCCCCAAGTCGGACCGAATCCACACTGTTCGCACCCTCGACGCGACGCGAATCAGGGGTCGACGACCTCTTTGCGACGGATGAAACAGAACTCGTTACCCTCGGGGTCTCGCATCACTTGGAACCAGTTCCATGGTTCCTCGACCGGAACCCCGACCCTGACGGCACCCATCGCCGTGGAAGCCACCACGGCGGCCTCGATGTCGGCCACGTCCAGATCCAGGTGCACGCGATTCTTCACGACCTTGCCCTCCGGCACCTGCTGAAATCCGAGATAGCCGAACACGGGTACGTTCTCGATCACGATGTAGTCCTCTTCGTGCGGTTCCGCCTCGAGACTTCCACCCACCAGTCGCGACCAGAAATCCGCGAGCGCGGCGGGGTGACGACAGTCGAATGTGACGGCGAGTGGCGCAGCGATGGGCATACGACGATGGTACGACAGTCGAGATTCCACCTGTGAGCACTTGGCGCCCTCGGCACGATTCGAACGTGCGCGCTACGGATTAGAAGGCCGTTGCTCTATCCAACTGAGCTACGAGGGCAATCCGGTGGAGAGGCTACTGCCCGGAAAGTCTTCGTCTCAGGAGGTCCAGGGACGAGATCACCGCCATTTGACGCATCTGGTCGCGTTGACCGGGCAGGCGCAACAACGTCGCGGAGGCCGGTCGATCCGGAAGGGCCACACCGACCCACAACGTGCCCACGGGTTGACCGTCCTGTTCGGTCGGGCCAGCCACTCCGGTCAACGACAACCCGACCGATGCGCCGAGCACACGACGCGCTCCCTCGGCCATGGCGATGGCGGCCTGCTCGCTCACCACCGGACCACGCGACACGTCGAGCACGTCGAACT
>JAJTEQ010000012.1 GCA_021298195.1 Ilumatobacteraceae bacterium | reverse complement strand
GAAAGTGGGCGTGATGGTTCCGGCACGCGCGATCAACTCGGCCGTGCCGTCGACACCACTCACCGACACCAAATCGATCTGGCTGTTCGTCATGTCCTCGACGGCCTTCTTCAATGCATCCGGGCCATCGCTTCCGTAGACGTCGGCCAAACGCTTCGGCTCACCATCGGGTTGTCCGCCGACCGACGCACCAACGGGCAACAACATCACGGTGCCGCCCGCGCCGGTGGGAGTGAGTGCCACGACGGCGAGCGACGCCAGGAAGTTCTGCTCGTCGGTGACCCCGATCACCGCGGTCGGCGTGGTGGGCAAGGTGCGTGAGGGAAGGGTGACGACTTCCTGGGCGGCCTTGGAGTCACGCACCGCTCGCCACGCCACGACGACCGACACCGGAAGAAGGAGCAACACCACCAACGACGACGCCAGAACCACGAGCGTGCGCCGGCGACGGATCTCGACCAACGACGTCATGAGGGGGAACCCGCCAGTGATCCGTACAGCGCCCGTTCCCGGATCACCTCGAGCACCGGCGGAGTGATCAGGTAATCGAGGGGTCGACCGTCGACGAAACGCGATCGGAGATCCGTGCTCGACACCTCCAGTCGGGGAACCTCCACTCGAACCCAGTCGATACCCGCGGGGAGAACGACCGGCGTGCCGGGACGATCCACCACGACGATCCGCGACCGATCGAGCACGTCGCGGAAGCGTTCCCAGGTGGGCAGGCCGGCGGCGGCATCGTCGCCCACGATCGTGAAGAATTCCGCGCCGGGGTGATCCTGCGCCAGGGCTCCCAGGGTGTCGGCGGTGTAACTGGCTCCGCCACGGTCGATCTCGGTACGTCCGGCCACCAGACCAGGCACCCCGCGGACCGCCGCTTCGACCATGACCAAGCGATCCTCGGCCGGGGTGATCCGCCGGGACCCCTGCTTCTGCCAGGGCACGTTGGCCACCATCAAGATCACCTGATCCAGGTCGAGGGCGTGCATCACGTTGACCGCGGTCACCAAATGGCCCACATGGGGTGGATCAAAGGTGCCCCCGAAGAGCCCGATACGCAGGGCTTTTCCGGTCGATTGGGGGACTGCGGGCGTAGACACTGCGGGCAGTCTATGGGGGGCTTTGGTCGACCTACCTGCCGAGTCATGACCCTCACCGAGGTCACGTGGCCACCCGTGAGAATTCTCAAGAATTCCTCAAGTTGGCGCTGATTCCTCCCGAAAGACCACACACGGACCGACAACCCCGTCGTTCCCCGCATCGGCGAAGGAATTCGGTGATGCAGACAGTATGACGAGTTGATAACTTAATGGTCTCCCTTTCGGACCCCCCAGGCCCGAAGCGTCGGTCCCCCCGGCCCGATCATCACGGAGCCATGCCGATACACCCCCACAAACGACTTCTTTCCTGCGCCCTCGCGTCGCCTTCACCTCGAAGAGACGTGTGACGTCAGGCGGGAAGATTTCGAGCAGCAGAACAGTTGAGAAGAAGAACAATGAACGACTCCATCGGTATCTACCTGAATGACATCGGCAAGGTCCCCTTGCTCACCGCCGAAGACGAGCGGGTGCTGTCGCGCGCCATCGAGAAGGGCCGCGAAGCCGCCACCAAGCTCGCCGCTGGCGAGAAGACCGCCGCCGTGAAGCGCGACATCCGCGAGGCCGCCAAGGCCAAGGATCGCTTCATCCGGGCGAACCTGCGACTGGTGGTGTCGATCGCGCGCCGCTATCCCCTGCCCCAGGGCATGGACCTCCTCGACCTCATCCAGGAAGGCAACCTCGGACTCGAGCACGCCGTCGACAAGTTCGACTGGCGCCGCGGCTTCAAGTTCTCCACCTACGCCACGTTCTGGATCCGTCAGGCCATCGGTCGCGCTCTCGATCAGAAGGCCAGTCTCATTCGTATTCCTGGCGATCGTTCGGCCAGCCTGCGTGCCGCGTTGCGTCAGGCCAGTGGCGACGGCGAAACCCTCGACATGACCAACGCCGAACTGCATCGCCTCACCACCCCGGTGTCGCTCGACAAGACCATCGGCGACGACGGCGACGCCACCCTCGGCGACCTCATGGCCAACGGTGACCCCACCCCCGAGGATCACATCATCGCTCAGGGCGAGACCGATCAACTGAACCAGTTGCTCGACACCCTCGATGCTCGGGCCCGGTACGCCGTGGAAGCCCGCTTCGGGCTGATCGACGGTGAGCGCAAGAGCTTCCGTGAAGTCGGCGAGAAGTTGGGTGTCACCGCCGAGGCCGCTCGCCGTTTGGTGTCGCGCGCCGTGGCCGGACTGAAGGAAGAAGCCGAAGACATCTTCGTCGCCTGACCCGCGAACCGAATTCCCGTGACCCGCGTGGTCACGTCGCCAAAACGACCCGATGGCTTTTCGCCTCGGGTCGTTAGGCTTTTTTCATGGCCTCTGCCTGGACCCCATCATCGTGGCAATCGTTCCCCGCCGCGCAGCAGCCCACGTGGCCCGACCAAGGTGCGCTCGACCGCGCCCTGAAGCAGATCGCCTCTTATCCCCCGTTGGTCTTCGCCGGCGAAGCTCGCTCCTTGCAGGCCGGTTTGGCCCAGGTGTGCGCCGGCAACGCGTTCTTGCTGCAGGCCGGTGATTGTGCAGAGAGCTTCGACGATTTCTCGGCGAACAACATCCGCGAGAAGTTGCGCGTGATCTTGCAGATGGCCGTCGTGCTCACCTACAGCCTCGGGGTGCCCACCATCAAGGTCGGCCGTATGGCCGGTCAGTTCGCCAAGCCGCGCAGCAGCGACACCGAGAAGATCGGCGATCTCGAGATTCCGTCGTTCCGCGGACACATCGTGAACGATCCCGCTCCCACCGAGGGGGCCCGAATCCCCGACCCGGATCGCCTCGTGCAGGCGTACCACCAGTCGGCCTCCACGCTCAATCTCGTGCGCGCCTTCGTGAAGGGCGGCTTCGCCGATCTGTCACGGGTCCACGCCTGGACCCAGGAGTTCGTGGGGTCCAGCCCCGAGGGTCAGCGCTACGAACAGTTGGCCACCGAGATCGAACGGGCGTTGCGTTTCATGCGTGCGTGCGGCGTCGACACCGAGAACACCGCCACCCTCCACGAGGCCGACGTGTACACCAGCCACGAAGCGTTGTTGCTGGGCTACGAGGAGGCGCTCACGCGTCAGGACTCGCTGACCGGCCAGTGGTACGACTGTTCGGCCCACATGCTCTGGATCGGCGAGCGCACCCGCCAGATGGACGGTGCCCACATCGAGTTCCTCCGCGGTGTCGGCAATCCCCTCGGTTGCAAGATCGGACCGTCGACCACCGTCGACTTCGTCCTCGAGTTGTGTCAGGCCCTGAACCCCGCGCGGGTTCCCGGTCGACTCACGTTGATCAGTCGCATGGGCGCCGACAAGGTGGAGGACGCTTTGCGTCCGCTGTTGCGCGCGGTCCGCGACTCCGGTCATCCCGTGGTGTGGGCCTGCGACCCGATGCACGGCAACACCTTCACCTCGGTCGGTGGTCGCAAGACCCGTCACTTCGACGACATCATCCGCGAGATCTCCGGTTTCGTGAACGCTCACCGCATGGAAGGAACCTGGCCCGGCGGCATCCACGTCGAGCTCACCGGCGACAACGTCACCGAGTGCCTCGGCGGAGCTGACGATCTGACCGACGCCGACCTCGACGACCGCTACCAGACGGTGTGCGACCCGCGGTTGAACGCCCGCCAAGGACTGGACCTGGCGTTCGGTGTGGCCGAGCTGATTCGCTCGTCCGGCTTCGCCTGATTCGATGACCGCCAACGATCGTTCGGGCACCGTCCTCGCGGTCATCGACACGTGGCCGGTTCCGCACGCGGCCGCGGCTCGCGTCCACGGAACGTCGATCATCACGCACGGGGACACTTCGTACGGCTTTCGCCTGGCCAGCATTTCCAAGGTGATCACGGCCTGGGCGTGCCTGATCGCCGTGGAGGAAGGGTCGGTCTCCCTCGACGACCCGGTCGGTCCACCGGGCGCGACCCTTCGACATTGCCTTGCTCACGCCGCCGGCTACGGCTTCGACACCGCGAACACCATCGTCGGCGTGGGCAAGCGTCGCGTGTACTCGAACACCGGCATCGAACGCGCGGCTGGACACGTCGCCGAACGAACGGGAATCGCGTTCGCCGATTACGTGCGCGAAGCCGTCTTCGAACCCCTGTCCATGTCCGACAGCACCGCGAAGTCGTCCCCCGCGTACGGGATGTGGAGCACCGTCGACGACCTCGTTCGTTTCGTGCTCGAATTGATGAACCCCACGTTGATCACCTCCGACACGGCATCGATGATCTCCACGATCCAGTTCCCCGAACTGAACGGTGTGATTCCCGGTCTCGGCTCGTACGCCCCGAACCCTTGGGGTCTCGGGACCGAGATTCGGGGACACAAAACGCCGCATTGGACGGGTGTCACCAACTCGGAGCACACCTACGGTCACTTCGGCGGTTCGGGAACGATGATGTGGATCGATCCCGCGATCGACACCGCGTTGATCGCCCTCACCGATCGGAACTTCGACGAGTGGTCCGAGCAAGCTCTGGAGCAGTGGCGTAGCCTGAGCGACGCGGTCGTCGCATCCGTTCGCTGACGCGCGCCCTCGATCCCGCATCTGACCCCTCTCCCGACGCATGCCCTCCACCCGTACGACCGAACGCATCTTGCTGGGTGCCGCATTCATCCTGTCGGCGAGCAACAGCCTGGTGTTCGCCCTCATGGGAAACCTGCAGGACGAGTACGGGTTCACCGACGCCGGCCTCGGCTTCATCGCCGCGGCCGCCTTCCTGTCGTCGTTCATGATGATGGTGTTGGTCGCTCCGCTCGCCGATCGTGGACATGCCAAATTGCTCCTCATCATCGGGACGTTGCTGGCCATCGTGGCCAATCTGGTGTTCGCGTCGGGTTCGTCGCTCTGGGTGTTCGTTCTGGCCCGGGCCATCGGAGGAATGTCGACCGGTTGCTTCATGCCTCCCGCCTACGCGTTGATGGCGTCGCTCTCGACCAGCGGAACGTCGGAACGCATGGGAGCGATGCGTGGAATCGAGTTGGCCGGTTTCGTCACCGGGCCCGTCATCGGTGGATTTCTCGTCGGTCCGCTCGGATTGCGTTGGCCCTTCGTGCTGTTCGCGTCCACGGCGGCCATCGCGACCCTCATCGTGTCGACGCAACACCTTCCGACGCTCGTGCGAACGACCGAGTCGAGCCGTCTGGCCTTCGGCTTGTTGCGAAATCGGTCGGTGTTGGTGCCGATCCTTTTCCTCGTCGCCATCGCGCTGCCAGTGGGCATCTACGACAGTTTGTGGGATCGGTTCCTCACCGACATCGGAGCCAGCGACATGGTGGTGGGGCTGAGTCTGGCCGCCTACGCCGCTCCGTTCGTCCTTCTCTCCCGATTCGGTGGGCGATTGGCCGATCGCACGAATCGGGTTCGCGTGGCCTTCGTGTCGTTGCTCTTCATCGCGCCATTGACCGCGACCTACGGATTGTTCACGGTGCCCCTGATTCCCATCATGTTCGGGGTGGTCGAGGCCAGTTTCCAGGCGGCCGCCCAGCCCGCGGCCAGTGGCATGTTGGCCGCCGGGGCACCCCCGGGACGCGCGAGTGCCGCGCAAGGCCTCGCGGGTGCGTGCAACCAACTGATCGCCGCCGCCGTGGCCATGTTGGCCACGTGGGGGTACGGACACTTCTCGGCGCGCACCATCTTCGGTGCGGCCGGACTCGGTCTGCTGATGATCGGGTTGTTCGCACGCTTCCTCGCGCGCAAGTTGCCCGAACCGATTCTCAGCTGAGACGTTCGACGATCATGGCCAGGCCTTGGCCACCACCGACGCACATGGTCTCGAGGCCGAACGTCTTGTCGGTCTCCTGCAGACCGTGAATGAGGGTCGTCATGATGCGCGCACCCGTCATACCGAAGGGGTGACCGAGGGCGATGGCGCCGCCGTGCACGTTCAGCTTGTCCCACGAGATGCCGAGGTGCTTGGCCGACGGGATGACCTGGGCGGCGAACGCCTCGTTGATCTCGACCAGGTCGATCTGATCGATGGTCATGCCGGCGCGCTTCAACGCCTGACGGCTGGCCTCGATCGGGCCGAGACCCATGATCTCGGGGTTCAGCGCGGAGACGCCACTCGACACCACGCGAGCCAGCGGGGTGAGACCCAACTGCTTGGCCTTGGTGTCGCTCATCACCATCACGGCCGCCGCACCGTCGTTCAACGGGCAGGCGTTGCCGGCGGTGATCTGTCCGTCGGGCCGGAAGGCCGGCTTCAACGACGCCAAACCCTCGAGAGTCGTTCCCTCGCGGGGGCAGTCGTCCTTGCTGACGACGGTGCCGTCGGGCAGCGTCAACGGAGTGATCTCGGCTTCGAAGAAGCCGTTGGCCACGTTCGCGCTGGCGCGGTCCTGGCTCAACTTGGCGAACGCGTCCATCTCTTCACGGGTGACCCCTTCGACCTCGCGCACGTTCTCGGCGGTCTGACCCATGGCGATGTACGCGTCGGACAGACCGGAGGGCGGGGTCCAGGTGGGCTGACCGCCACCGGAACGCAACTTCGAACGCTCACCGGGCCCCTGGAAGATGGGGTTCGGCGCGGTGTCGGAGGCACCCGATCCGTAGCGGCTGACGGTCTCCACACCGGCAGCGATGAAACAATCACCCTCGCCGGCCTTGATGGCGTGGGCGGCCATACGAATGGTCTGCAGCGACGACGAGCAGTACCGATTCACCACGACACCGGGTGCCTCGGGGATGCCGGCCAACAGCGCGACGATACGGCCGAGATTGAAACCGGCCTCGCCGGCGGGCTGACCCACACCGATGATGAGGTCCTCGATGTCGGCGCCCTTCACCTGGGGAACCTTGTCCATCAGGGCTCGCACGATCTGGGCAGCCATGTCGTCGGTGCGCAACGTGGTGAGCGAGCCCTTGTGGGCACGACCGATGGGGCTACGGGCGGTGGCAACGATGACTGCTTCGGGCATGACGACTCCAGGGGTTCGGGCACGCGAGGTGCGGTTCCCGAATCGTAGTCATCACGCGCCAACGGAGTCGCAAACGTCGCGAATTTCAGGCCGTCACGTTCGTCAGGTGCGACGTGTCGTTGAAGCCCGCCAGTGCCAATCCGCGCGCCGACATTTCGATGCGACACATCGACGCCGGATCGAGCCGAGTTCGCCAGGCCACCCCGGAATCCACACCGAGCGCCAACGTGACGGCGGCCTTGATCGGCGACACGTGGCTGACCACGATCACCGTCCGCGCGCCGAGTTCGAGCACCCGATCCATCGCGCCGCGCACCCGGCCCTCCACGTCGACCAGCGACTCCCCACCGGGGGGACGGAAGTTCGGATCGGCCCGCCACTGCGACCACGTCGTCGGCTCGATCTCCGATTGGTGCACTCCGTCGAACGTTCCGTAGTCCAGTTCGATCCAGTCCGCGTCGACGATCGTCTCGATGGCGCGACCGGACGCCGCGACGATCTCGCGGGCCGTCTCCGTGGCGCGCGACAACGGACTGTGCACCACCACCGCACCGTCGCGGACGTCGGACGACAGCGCACGTCCGACAGCTACGGCTTGGCGACGCCCGACATCGTCGAGCGGGTTGTCGATGCGTCCCTGGATGCGGCCGGCGGCATTGAACGCCGTGCGACCGTGGCGGACCAGAACGAGGCGAACGGCGTCACTCATGAAGTGTTCCGCCGCGAACGAAATCCCGACGACGCGCCGGGTCGGACAAACCGAATCGTCGCCAAACATGCGCGCAGAGGAGCAGCCCGGCGATCTCGAAAGCCGCGTTGAGCCATCCACGTTCGACGACCGGAAGTCGGGCACCTTCGAAAGACACGCCCGTCACCGGCCACCAGAACACCTTGGTGGAGCTGAACGCTCCGTCGAAGATGAGATGCAGAAAGGTCCCGATGGGGATGGCCAGCAGTCGTCGCCGAATCGGTTTGCGCCCGGTGGTCGCGACCATGACCACGACGAGAATCGCCACGCTGCCGGTGATCGAGTGCAGTGCCCGTGCCCCACCCCAGATTCCGTCGATCACGTCGGGCAGCAGGACACCGAGGATCAGAAGTCGGTGGTCGAATCGCGAATCACGGAAGACGAACCAGACCGAGAGAACCGCGGTACCGATGAACCAGAAGATCACGCTCCTACCGTAGGAGCAAGCGGGTGCAATTGGGACATTCGGCGAACTGATCCGCGGGTAGTCGCTTGATGGCATCCAACTCGCTGGCCGAAATGTCCATGTGGCAACCGCCGCACACGCCGTGCTTGATCTCGGCGATGGCCACGCCGGCGTGATTCGCGCGCAAACGCTCGTACGTGGCCAGGTCCGACGCGTCGATCGACGCGATCAGATCGGCTCGCGCGACCGACAACTCCGCGATGGCCCGATCGGCTTCTTTCTCGGCATCACGCAACGTGGCCTCGGCCGCCGCCAACTCCCGCGCGGCCTCGGCATCGGCGGCCCGAATCTCGATGAGCGCGGCTTCGGCGGCACTCGACGCGTCCAGCATCGCGAGCCCTCGCTCGTCGGCGGCCTCACGTTCGATCATCAGATTCTTCATCTCGTGTTGCAGTGCTTCGGCTTCTCGCGGGGCGATCACCGACTTCAACTGCTTCTCCAGCCTCGCCAGATGGGTCCCGATCTCGGCGTCATGCTTCTCGATTCCCGCCAATTCGGATTCCAGGGTTCCTTGCTCGCGCAACAGATCCCCGATACGAGCCCGCAACGTCGCCAACTTCCCGGCCGCGGACTCCTGGACCGCCGACTCGGGAAGATTCGCCCGCGCGTGACGTGCCTGATCCATGGCCGTGTCGAGACGTTGCACATCCAAAAGGGCCCGTAGATCCATCGACTGACTGTGCCACGTGCCGGCACGGACCACAAGACGCTCGGCTCAGGGACAAGCCGCGAATGTGTACTCGTCGACCGGCAACGTGGGTAGCGGCCAGGTGGGATCGACCTGATGATGACACCCGGCTGCGCGACGATCGTGGTGGTGGTCGACGTGGTGGTGGTCGACGTGGTGGTGGTCGGCGCCACGGTGGTGGACGCGGTCGGATCGGTCGGCGTGGTCGAGGCCGTCGGGATCGTGGGAACCGTCACCGGCGCCGGGCAGTCGGACTCCGGGAGATACAAACGCATCGGCTCGCGCGGATTCGCGGGTGGTGTCGGGAACAAGGTGGCGGGCCGACCCGCCAACGCCGCGTCCATGGTGGCTTTCCAGATGCGTGCGGGGAACGTTCCGCCGATCACCCGATCCACACCCGCGGCGACGAACTCGGGAATGTCGTTCATGGGCAGGTACAGATCGGGGTGCCCCACCCACACCGCGGTGGTGAGTTCGGGCGTGAAACCGACCATCCACGAGTTGGTGTTGTTGTCCTGGGTGCCGGTCTTGCCCGCGGCCACGCGACCCTCCAATTGCGAGCGTCGCGCCGTACCGGTGACGAGCACCCCTTCGAGAATGCTCACCGTGCGCGCGTTGACCTCGGGAGTGAGCACCTGGACCCCGGCGTCGGTGTGTTGGAACAGCACACCATCGGGACCCTCGATGCGTTCGATGTAATAGGGCTGCATGTGCAGCCCACCGTTGGCCAGGGTCTGGGCGCCGGACGCCATGTCGAGCGGGCTCATCTCGTTGGCGCCGGTGGCGAAACTGGCGTAGGGCCGCAACGGAGCACGTTCCTCCGGGTTACGCCCCGGGTACAAGTACAGGTTGTTCGCCATTCGGTACGTGGTGTCGACCACGCGGTCCAATCCGACGATCTGCGAGAGTCGGGCGTAGGCACAGTTGATCGAGGCCCAGGTCATCTCGGACAAGGTGCCCACTGGACGACTGACGCCATCGGTGGCCACGAACGGATTGTCGGGATCGTCCGGATTGGGCAACGTGCACGGCAAGGTGCCATCGATCAGATCGTCACCCTGTGCGCCGGCGGCGATGGCCGCGGCGAGGATGAACATCTTGATGCTCGATCCGGTCTGACGCGGTGCCAACGCCATGTTCACCTCGTTGCGACCGGCCACGAAGGGCTTGGCGCCCACCATGGCGCGCACCGCGCCGGTCTTGCTGTCGAGCGACACGATCGCGGTGTCGATTCCGGCAGTGTTGGCGGGCAATTGCTCCCGTCGGGCCTTCTCTGCGGCCTCCTGGGCGACGGGGTCGAGGGTGGTGTAGATGCGCAGACCCCCACGGAAGAGCTTGTTGTAACGCTCCTGATAGGTGTCGCCGAGCAGGTTGCTCTTGTTCAACAGATAGGACTTCACCTCTTCGCTGAAATGCGTGCGGGCGATCTTTTCCTCTTCGATCTGCTTCACGACCTCGGGCAACTGCCAACTGCCCGCGCAGCGTGCCTCGGCGATCGGGTCATCGGAGTCGATCAGACAGAACTTGATCTCCTCGGCGGTCGTGGCGTCCATGAGACGTTCCTCCACCACCGCGTCGAGCGCTTGACCGAAGCGCCGACGACTCTGCTGGGGGTGCCGGATGGGGTCGTAGGCCGATGGCGCTTGGATCAAACCGGCCAAGAACGCCCCCTCGATCAATGTGAGCGCGCCGACGCGCTTTCCGAAGTACACCTCGGATGCCGCCTGGATGCCGTAGGTGTTGTTGCCGAAGAAGACGGTGTTCAGGTAGCGCTCGAGGATCTCGTCCTTCGTGCGCACTTTCTCCAGTCGTAGTGCGTCGATGATCTGCAGGATCTTGTACCGCCCGTCACGTTCGAGACCCGCGAGGTATTCCATCTTCACCACCTGTTGGGTGATGGTCGACGCCCCCTGACGGGCTCCACCCTCGAAGTTCGACAGAGTGGCTCGGAACAGACCACGCACGTTCACTCCGTGGTGGTTGTAGAACTCGCGATCCTCCACCGCCAGGATGGCGGCGATCACGTCGGCGGGGATCTCCGAGAGCGCGACCGGCTGACTGTTCTCCAGTTCGTACGCGGCGATCTCGTTCCCCTGCGAGTCGTACACGTAGGTGCGTTGGGCGATGCTCTCCCATTCGGGGAGGCTGATGGCGCCTTCTTCGTGGGCGTTGACGATGTTCCACAGTCGCGGAGCGACGCCCACCACGAGACTGGACACGATCAATGCTCCGGCGACCACGATCACGCCGAGTCGCACCCACCACGTCAGGAGTCTCACAACGATTCAACGGTACTTGGCGGCCCGACCGACGACCGGTCACCCCGAATCGGCTACTTTCGTCGCATGTCGTCGTCTCCCCGCCCGTTTCGTTTCGGTGTTCAAGCCCGCAGTATCCAGAGTCGCACCGAGTGGACCGAGTTGGCTCGGCGCGTCGAGGCCACGGGTTTCTCGTGTCTCACGATGCCCGATCACTTCGACGACCAATTGGCCCCCGTCCCGGCGTTGATGACGGCGGCGAACGTCACCACCGACCTGCGCATCGGAGCGCTCGTGTGGGACAACGACTACAAGCACCCGCTCGTGTTGGCCAAAGAACTGGCCACCATGGACGTGCTCTCCGACGGCCGGGTCGAGATCGGTTTGGGAGCCGGATGGATGATCAGTGACTACGAGCAATCGGGTATGCCCTACGACAGCGCCAAAGTCCGAATCGATCGGTTCGTCGAGGGTCTCCACGTGATTCGCGGACTGATGTCCGACGGCCCGTTCTCGTACACCGGCCAGCACTACACGATCACCAACCACAACGGCACACCCAAGCCCGTGCAGGCTCCGTGCCCGCCGGTGCTGATCGGCGGAGGCGGCAAGCGGGTTCTGAGCATCGCGGCCCGCGAGGCCGACATCGTCGGCGTGAACGCGACCATGTCAGCCGGAGTCGTCGGACCCGACGCGTTCACCACCATGACCGCCGAAGCGGTCGACGAGAAGGTGAACATCGTTCGCGAGGCCGCCGGTGAACGCATGAACGACATCGAGATGAACATCCGGGCGTTCCTCGTGAACATCTCCCCCGACGCCACGGCGGCCGCGGCCGCCATCGCGTCGATGTTGAAAGTCGAGCCCAAGATGGTCGAGGACACTCCGTTCGCTCTGGTCGGGCCCACCGACAAGCTCATCGAGGACCTACTGGCCCGTCGCGAGCGTTGGGGGTTCTCCTACGTGATCGTCGGGTCCGACGATGTCGACGGCTTCGCCCCGGTGGTGGCCGCCCTCGCCGGTAAGTAGATCATGGTCGCGGGTCGACCGACTTCGGTCGCGCTGTGTGGCGCCGGAATGATCGCGGGTGCACACGCGTTGGCGGCCCGCGAGGCGGGCGCGTCCGTCGTGGCGGTCGCTTCGCGATCCGAGCAGTCGCGCGCCAAGTTGGCCGGCGATCTCGGCGCTCACGCGGTCGACTACGCCCGACTCCCCGCCGGAGCCGACATCGTGGTGGTGGCCACTCCACCGGCCCAACATTTCGATCACGCGTGTCACGCGTTGGAGCGAGGCGCCGCGGTGCTGCTGGAGAAGCCTCTCGTGCTCACGTTGAACGAAGCCGACCGATTGGTGGACCTGGCCCACCGACACGGTGATCGACTGCTCTACGCCGAGAACCTCGCCTACGCCCCCATCACCCACGCCATCATCGGGCTCGTGGCGCGCATCGTCGCCGACGGATCGCCCGTCGACCATCTGCAGTTACGGACGATCCAATCGCTGCCCACGTGGGGCAACTTCACCTCTCCCGAGTGGGGCGGAGGCGCGTTGTACGACCTCGGCATCCACCCCGTGGCCGTGGCCGTGCTCATCGGACGAGTCGCTCGCGCCGGGGAGGTCGTCGCGGTCGAGTCCCGACTCCGCGGGGACACGACCGACACCCACGCCGAGGTCACCTTGGTCTTCGAATCCGGGCTGAGGGGATCCGTGATCTCCAGTTGGGAGGGGGGCGAGGTGCCCTCGTGGGACATCCAGGTGTCGTCGGCCAACCATGTGGTGCGGGCCGAGTTGTTGCCGTCGCTTTCCTTGGAGCACAACGGTGATCCGATCGCACTGCCGCGAACGACGGCCACCATTCCGATGATCGAGAACTTCGGATACATCGCACAGATGCGCGAGTTCATCGACGATCTGGCGAACCGGCGAGCGCCCTTCATGGACGCGGTTTTCGGTCGTTGGATGATGGAGATCGTGTGCGCCTGTTACGTGTCGGCGGCCCACGATGGCTCGTCGACCCCGGTTCCCAGTGGGTGTGATCGCACGCGTACACCCTTGCAGCTGTGGAAGACTCCCTGACCGAGCCGATGATTCCCGAGTTCCCCGTCTCCCGTCGCGTGTTCCTGGCCCTCGGTGCCTCAGCCGTGGTCGCCGCGTGTTCCTCGTCGAATGACAACGCCGACGGGTCCGATGTCACTCGAGGTACCCCGCCCGACTCGACCGTGGCCGACTCGACCGTGGCCGACGCGACGTCTTCGTCCACCATCGTGTCGCCCTCCAGCACCAGTACGACGTCGGCACCGGTCGCCCCCTACACCCAGCCCGGTTGGCTCGCCGCCGAGAACAGCCTCGAGGGCACGGACGCGTGGAGAATTCTCGACGACATCGCCCCGACGAAGCGAGCGGCCATGCCCGGCATCATCGAAGGCTTCGCCGACACCACCAGTGCGCGACCGGGCCAGACCGTGTCGCTGTACGTCGCGACCGCCGCGCCCACGTGGCACATCGAGGCCTACCGCATGGGTCACTACGGCGGCGCCCTCGGTCGCTTGATCTGGCGATCGGACGAACTCGAACAGCCGTGGCAATTCGAGGAACCGTCAATGGATCGCGAAACCCGCATGCACGTGTCGAATTGGGCCGCGGCGACGTCGTTCACCATCGACGACACGTGGCCCCCGGGTTCGTACCTGTTGAAGTTGGTCTCCTCCGAGGGGGGTGCCCATTACGTGCCACTCACGGTGCGACGCGACGAATGCGCGGCCTCGCTCGTGGTGGTTTCGGCCGTCACGACGTGGCAGGCCTACAACCCCTGGGGCGGGCGCAGCTTGTACGAGAACTTCGGTGCCGGCAGCCGATTCGATCGCTCCATGGTGGTGTCCTTCGACCGTCCCTACGATCTGGCCTACAGCTGGGGGTCGGCCGACTTCCTCACCCACGAGCTACCACTCATCGCGTTGATCGAGGAGTTGGGAATCGACACCGCGTACGCGACCGACATCGATCTGCACACCAGTGGGTTGGGCGAGAACGACGAACTCGACGCCGTGTTCGCCAACCGTACCGCCCTGCTCACGACCGGTCACGACGAGTACTACTCGCGCGGGATGCGCACGTGTCTGGAGCGAGCACGGGACGCGGGGGTCAATCTGGCCTTCTTCGGTGCGAACGCCGTGTACCGACACGTACGGCTCGAACCGAACGACGACGGGCTCGCCTACCGCCAGATGGCGAACTACCGGACGATCGACGACGACCCCCTGTCCGAGACCGATCCGATGGAGGCGACGGTCCAGTGGCGCAACGCGCCCCTCAACGCTCCCGAGAACGAGTTGATCGGAGTTCAGTACTTCGCGGCCGGTATCACCGCCAACTTCCGGGTGGTCAACCCCACCAACTGGGTGTTCGCGGGAACCGATGTTCGCAACGGCCAGGCCTTCCGCCGACTCGTCTCGATCGAAGCCGATGGACTCGGCCCCCCGGGTCGCGAACCTGAGACCTTGGAAGTGTTGGCCTCGGGGCCGGTCAACTACAAGGATTTCGTGTTTAACCACGCGATGACCTATTACTCGCATCCGAGCGGTGCCGGGGTCATCGCCACCGGCACCATCGCCTGGATCAACGCCCTCGATGCCGACGAGTGGGGCGACGAAGCGACCACCGCGTTCGTTCGCACCGCGACCACCAACATCCTGCGGGCCTTCGCCGCCGGACCGGCCGGCGACACGCACCCGAGCACCGGCAACGCCGATCGATATCGCTCGTCCGTGAAGCCCCGCGAATGAACATGCCGCCCACGAGTTCCGGTCCGGTTCTGTTCCGCGTCGAGGGTGGCGTCGCAGTGATCACCCTGAACCGGCCCGAGGTTCGCAACGCCTTCAACGCCGAGATGGGGACACTTCTCGCGGGGCACTATCGACATTGCGACGAGAACGACGCCATCCGTGCGGTCGTGGTGACCGGCACTCCCCCGGCGTTTTGCGCCGGCGCCGACCTGACGTCGGGTGGCGACACGTTCCGTCCCCGCGACGAGGACTTCACCACCTCGGGCGTGGCGTTTCGTCCCTGGGACGTGCGCAAACCGGTGATCGCGGCCATCAACGGTCATGCCATCGGCATCGGACTGACTCTGGCCCTCCAATGCGATATTCGCGTGATGGCACGCGACGCCAAGTACGGCATCGTCCAGGTGCGCCGTGGAGTGATGGGTGACGGAATGTCGCACTGGACCCTCCCGCGCATCGTCGGGTTCGCCAACGCCGCCGACATTCTTCTGACGGGACGCACCTTCGACGGCGACGAGGCGCGGGCGATGAGCCTGTGCAGCCGAGTGACTCCCAATGACGAGGTGCTCGACGTGGCGATGGAGATCGCTCACGACATCGCGGTGAACGTGGCGCCGGCATCGGCCGCGGCCAGCAAGCGCGCGCTCTGGGAGTCGATGACGTCCACCCGCGAACGGATCGACGCCCTCGAGACGGAATTGCACCACCATTTGATGCGTTCGCCCGACGCGCGCGAGGGCGTGGAGGCCTTCCTCGAACGACGGCCACCTCGGTGGTCCGGGAGCCCCGGGAAGCCCTGATTCGGTGGGCGCAGAGGGACTCGAACCCCCGACATCTTCCTTGTAAGGGAAGCGCTCTAACCAACTGAGCTATGCGCCCGGCACCGGCGGGAAATGCTACCGGCGCACCCCGTCGGCCCCGTTTCGTCGTGGCTCCTGCGGTTGAGCACCACGGCTCTCGTCTGCGAGGATGGCGGGGACGGCTCACACCGTTCACGGGGGGAAAATTCATGACGAAGTCCGATGTCGATGTCGTGGTCGTGGGAGCCGGCTTCGCCGGCATGTACCTTCTGCGCCAGTTGCGCCAGAACGGATTCAGTCATCGTGTCCTCGAGGCGGCCGACGACGTCGGTGGAACGTGGTACTGGAACCGCTACCCCGGTGCCCGCTGCGACATCTCCACCACCGACTACCAGTACACCTGGGACCCCGAGTTGCACGAGCAATGGACGTGGTCCGAGAAGCATGCCGCCCAACCCGAGATCCTGCGCTACGCCCAATTCGTCGCCAAGAAGCACGATCTGTACTCGGGTATCGACTTCGACGTTCGTGTGAACGGCGCGGAATGGAACGACTCCACCAAGAAGTGGTCGATACACACCTCGACGGGCGAGACCATCACCTGTCGTCACTACGTGATGGCCACCGGTTGTCTCTCGGTCCCCAAGGAACCCGACATCGCCGGAACCGATCGATTCCGAGGCGACGTCTACGTCACCGGTCGTTGGCCCCACGAGGGCGTGGATTTCACGGGCAAGAAGGTGGCCGTCATCGGCACCGGTTCGTCGGGAATCCAGTCCATCCCCCTCATCGCCGATCAAGCCAGCGAACTCGTGGTGTTCCAGCGGACACCGAACTTCTCCATTCCCGCCCTCAACGGGTCGCCGCCGAAGTATCGGCTCGACCGCCTGAAGGCCGACCGCGCCGCCTACGAGGCCGAGGCGAAGCAGTCGATGTCCGGCGTACCCATGACCCTGCCCACGATGTCGGCGCTCGGAGTTCCTCGGGAAACGGCTTTCGAGATGCTGGAGGTCGCCTGGAACAAGGGCGAGCTGCTCGAACCAGGTGCGGTCTTCACCGATGTGGGAACCAATCGGGTCGCCAACGAGGTGGTGGCCGACTTCATGCGCGAGAAGATCCGCGCCGTGGTGAAGGATCCCGCCACCGCCGAACTGCTCTCCCCGCGCAAACACCCCTACGGGACCAAGCGTCCGTGCATGGACACGAACTATTTCCAGACGTTCAACCGACCCCATGTGCGCCTGGTCGACCTCAACACCAGCCCGATTCGCACCATCACCGAGACCGGCATCGACTTCGGCGGCGAGTCGCACGACTTCGATGCCATCGTCTACGCCACGGGTTTCGACGCCATGACGGGCGCCATCGTCAACGTCGACATCACGGGCAAGGACGGCGTGACGTTGAAGCAGAAGTGGGAACACGGTCCGCACAACTATCTGGGACTCACCACGGTCGGCTTCCCGAACCTCTACATGATCACCGGACCGGGCAGCCCGTCGGTGCTCTCGAACATGATGGTGTCCATCGAGCAGCACGTCGACTGGATCACCGACACTCTCGTCGACTTGCGCGACAAAGGGTTCGACACCATCGAGGCCACACCGTTCGCCGAAGAGGCCTGGCGCAAGCACTGCACCGACTGCGCCGACATCACGCTGTTCCAGGAGACCGACTCCTGGTACATGGGAGCCAACGTGCCCGGCAAGCCGCGAGTGCTCTTTCCCTACATCGGTGGTGTGGGTCGCTATCGCCGAATCTGCGACGAGGTTCGCGCCCGTGGCTACCTCGGCTTCGTGCTCGAGGGCGACGGCAAGCGACAAGTGAACGACGGTCCGATCCGCGAGATCCAACCTGACGTGGAGATGGTCGTGGACATGATGGCCTCACTCGGCCTGCCCCCCATCGAGTCCATGAGTCCCGTCGATGCGCGGGCCTTCTCCGAAGCCTCCTCGGCCATGCGCCCGCCCGGCCCCGCCGTCGGCGAGATCGTCGACGGTGTCCTGCCGGGCGCCGGAGGTGACCTGAACTACCGGCTCTATCGACCCGCCTCCCCCGGACCGCATCCGGTCGTCGTCTATTTCCACGGCGGTGGCTGGGTGTTCGGCAGCCACACCTCCGATGACCCGTTGTGTCGGGCCCTGTGCTCGCTCGCCGACGTGATCATCGTGTCGGTCGACTATCGCCACGCACCCGAGAATCGGTTCCCCGCCGCCGCCGACGACGGATACGCCGCCGTGTGCTGGGTCGCCGAACACGCGGAGGCTCTCGGTGGACGCCCGGACCAACTCGCCGTGGCGGGCTGGAGCGCCGGCGGCAACGTGGCCGCCGTGGCCGCCCAGACGGCGCGCGATGCCGGCGGACCGCGTTTGAGCGGACAATTGTTGCTGACACCCGTCACCGACGGATCACGCCAACATCCGTCCCATGACGAGAACGCCAGCGGCTTCATCCTCACCAAGTCGCTCATGGAATGGTTCTGGAATCACTACGCCGACCCCTCCGAGCGCACGAGCCCCAAGGCGTCGCCGTTGCTGGCGGCGAACCTCGCCGACTTGCCGCCGGCGATGATCGTCACCTGTCAGTTCGACCCACTGCGCGACGAGGGCGACGCGTACGCGGCGGCTCTTCGGGCCGCCGGTGTGCCCGTGCAACACCTGAAGGCTCGCGGACACGTCCACACGTCCCTCACGATGGTCGACATGTTGCCTTCGGGCGCCGGACCCCGAAAGAAGATGGCCGACGCACTGAGGGGATTCTTCGCCTGACGGGTATCCACCGTGCGCGGGAACCGCGCCATTACGGTTTGCCTCATGGCACCTCGTTCCGGAGACGCAGAGAGTGAACTGCTCCGGCAGTACCTCGACGACATCGGCACGTATCCGTTGCTCAACGCCGATGACGAGCGTCGCTTGGCCGCCATCATCGTCGAATCCCGCGTGGCCCAGGAACGCCTGGACACCGAGCCGGCTCCGAAGGGTCGCGAACGCACCGAACTGAACCGCGTCGTGCGCGCCGGTGACGCCGCGCGCGCCGAGTTCATCCAGTGCAACCTGCGTCTCGTCGTCAGCGTCGCGCGTCGCTACGAAGGTGCCGGTCTCGGCCTTCTGGACCTCATCCAGGAAGGCAACCTCGGCTTGATGCGCGCCGTCGAGGGTTTCGACCACCAGAAGGGCTTCAAGTTCTCCACCTACGCCACGTGGTGGATTCGCCAGTCCATCGGTCGTGCGCTCGCCGACTCCTCGCGGACCATCAGGGTGCCCTCGCACGTGCGCGAGGTGTACTCGCTCATCGATCAGAGCACCGACAAACTGGCCGCCGAACTCGACCGCCAACCGACCGTCGAGGAGGTCGCCGAGTTGTCGGGCGTCAGTGCCGAGCGGGTGGCCTTGGTGCGCCAACACCGTCGGCCCCTCGTGTCGCTGTCCACCCCTCTCGACGCCGAGGGTGAGACCGAACTGGGCGAGATCATCCCCGACGAGGGAGCGGTCTCGCCGTACGAAGCCGCCGCGGCCGCCTTGGAAAAGCGAGCCCTCACCGAGCAGTTGCGTCGCCTCGAGGAGCGTGAAGAGGAAGTGCTGCGGGCCCGGTTCGGGATCGACGGCGTGCCCCTGACGCTGGCCGAGATCGGCGACAAGATGGGCGTCACCCGGGAGCGGGTGCGCCAGATCGAGGCCCGAGCCCTGGGCAAGTTGCGTCATCCCAGCGTGTCGCGGGTGTGGCACGAGGGTCAGCGCGCCGCCGACGTCGGCTGATCGTCACAGCGGCAATCGGCGCCGCACGTCCAACGCTCGATCCATGATCCCCGCCGGGGCCGCCACCGGTGTGCGACGGGCCGCATGGTCCAGCACCAGCAGCTCGCGTCCCTGCGCGTCACGGACGTCGACGCCGGCCTCGGCACAGACCAACATGGCTCCCGAATAGTCCCACACCCCGTGGGCGCTCGGACTCATGTCGATGAAGGCGTCCACCGTTCCGTCGGCCACGAAGCACAGGTCGATCGCCGAGGCGCCGAAACTTCGGTACTGCGCCCAGCCCGGAGATTCGGGGGGACGGCCCGACACGGCCACCACGGACTGCTCCCATGTCGGGACCCCGAGTCGTTCGATTCGACGCCCGTCTCGCCACGCTCCGCCACCACGAACCGCCCACCAGCGCGGACCGCCGGCCAAGTGAGCGACCAGCGAGACGAGCGGACCCGATGCGTCGACGGCACACAGTGACGTGGCGAAGTGCGGCACCCCACGACTGGCGTTCGTCGATCCGTCAAGCGGGTCGACGACGACCACAATGGGCCGGTCGAGGTTCTCCGACCCGCTCTCTTCTGACAGGACACCGCAGCCCGCCGCGCGCAGACGAGTCAGAACCGCTTCATCGGCCACCAAGTCGGCGACGTACTGGCTGTCGCGCACACCGGACGGACCCCAATCGGTCACCGTGGCCAGTTGCTCGTGCACCGCATCGGCGATCTCATGGAACAACTCCAGCAGGGACTCCGGCGACACGAGGTCGAGAGTAGTGTCGGTTGACATGGCATTCATCGATGTGGCCGGATTCGTGTCCGACATGAAGAGCCACGCCGTGGACCATGGTTTCCACGTGCACGACGAGCGACATTTCGTGGAGACCTACTCGTTGCGCCAACTGTGGGAAGTCGACCTGCATCCCGAGGAGGCCTGTGACGGCCCCATCGATCTGCACCTCTCGCTCGAGGTGGACCCCCGGGCCTTGCTGGGCTTCGAGGACGAGATGGCCAAGCTCGACGACCCCGATGCCGATCCGCCCACGGGTTTCGAGTTCCCCTTGTTGTTCACCTGGGCGTTGCCCCCGCTGTCGCGACCGCCCGACTTGTTGGTTCTGGCCACCGAACTGGCGGGGCTCGGAGGAACCGAACTGCCCCTCGAGTTGTCGGCCATCGACTCCACGGCTTCGGTCATCGACGCTCCCGAACGACGACTCTCGATCGTGGCGCGATTGTCGGTCTCGCTGGCCGAGGTGTACGTGAACGACGACAGTGCGTTCTGTCGCATCCTCGAGAAGTGCGGCGACGTCAGCCTCTACCTCCTCGAACGCGCTCCGGTCTGGGTTGGCGAGGGCTGACGGCCATTCCGTCGGTGCGAGCCGACATCCAACCCATCGGCGAGAACTGACGGGCGTTCCGTCGGTGCGAGCCGACATCCAACCCGTCGGCGAGAGCCGGTTCCCCGATTTCGATCCGAGCCCGTGCCACAATGCTTGCGTGAACGTCGCCGAACTGCTCGACATCCTGCGCGACTTCGATCCCGAAACGATCGTGGAGATGGCCATTGTCGCTCCGGTCTCGGCCGATGCCGACGAGATCACCGTCGATCAGTTCGAGGTCGAGGGAGTCATGTTGCGTGACCCCGCCGACAGCGGCGGCGAGCAGGTGGTCTGGCTCATCGGTGGCGACTCCAACGACGTCGAGGAGTTCATCGACGCCATGGAGAGCGTCTCCGGCGAGGTTCAAACGAACCACACCGCCGACATCATCGATCTCGAACGGGCCCACACGTCCCGCCGCTGATTCCCTTCGTCCTAAAGTGAACGCATGGGGTCCTGCGTCGGAGTCGTCGCCGCCGTGGCCGGACTCCTGGTCCGGTGACGATCGTCGTCGCGCGGCAACTGCCGTTGCGACCTTTCCCCCACGGAACCGAAACCCCCGGCCCGCTCGGTGACCACATCATGGGCATGGCGGTGCTCGGTTGGTTGACCGAACATCCGGTGGCCGCTTGGGGCGAATCATGGATGCGTCACGGCACCCTGCACGCCACGTTCACGCGACCCGTGGTCGCGGGCCAGAGCCTCGACATGGACCTGATCGTGGGCGAGACGACCGTCGACGTGTCGTACGTCGACGCTGATGGTCGACCGTGCGTCACGGGACGGTCCACGATCGGCACGAAGGAGACCCGTGACGAGTCCGCGCTCGACCTCGCCATCCGCGGCACCCCGATCACCGACCGACTGGCTCCGCGTGCCACGGCACTGGAGGGTGCAGCGATGCCCCCGATGACGTTTTCCTTCGATGCTCGGCGCGATCTGGCTTTCCTGGACGGCCAAGCCGATGCCTCCGCATGGAGAGAACGTGGCTGGGCGCACCCGGCCTGGCTCGGCACGGCCACCAATGCGACCATCATGCGCAACATCGACTTCGCGAGTCGGGACGCGTCGACGGGGCGTTGGCAACAAGTGGCCGCCGACGCCGTGCTGTGCGAACCCATCGTCGACGGTGACGAGGTGACCATGCATTCGCACATCGGACGGATCTCCACTCGCGGGCGGAGAGCACAACACCACGTGGCCCATCTGGAGTGCAACTTTCGCGTCGGTCGTCGGACCGCCGCTCGGTTCACCAACACCTTCGTCTTCGCCACCGACGACCCATCCCCCGACCCGCCACACCCCTGAACGAGACTGGAGCATGGCCTTCGGACAACCTGCCGGCCCTCCGGCTTCCAAGCAACAGCTCAACGAACTGCTCGAGTTGTTGCAGGCCGCAGGGCACACCGACTTCCGCGACGCCCGCGGGCCGTTGCAGTTCAACCAGCGCCAAGCGGCCGGACGTTTCACCCGGCAAGAGGCCGACGACTTCATCAACCAGTTGCGCGCCGAGGCCGAGTTCGAGGAAGCGATCTCGGCGACGCGCGACAGCGATCCCGCCCCCGTGAAGCCGACACCGACTCGTCTCTCCGCGCCCGAAAAGGCGGCCCGCGCTCTGCCCGATTCGGTGTTGGCCGCCGAACTTCAAAGTCGTGGCTGGATCGTGGTCGAACCCTGAGGATCGCGACTCAGGCCGCGAACAGCGGCGACGAGATCAGGTAATCCGCTGTGGCCCGGTTGCAGGCCGTGGGAGTGTCGTAGACCACCGCGATGCGCAGCAACGCCCGCACGTCGGGGTCGTGCGGTTGGGGCTCCAAGGGATCCCAGAAGAACACCAACATGTCCACCTGGTCCTCGCAGATCAACGCCCCCAATTGCTGATCGCCACCCAGGGGTCCGCTGCGCAGGCATTTCACGTTGAGGCCGACCTTTTCGCCGAGCATTCTGCCGGTGGTGCCGGTGGCCACCAGATCGTGCTGCGCCAACGTGTCCTTGTTGATCCGCGCCCACTCGATGAGATCGGCTTTCTTGTGATCGTGGGCCACGAGGGCGATGTTGCGGCGTCGTGGTGCGTTCATCGGTTCTCCGTCCGTCCGACCCGACACTAGTGACGGGGAGATCGGCTACGTCGGCAGGCCCCCATGATCGAGCATCGGCAGCACCATCCGTCCGAAGCGTTCGCACTCGTCCAGATGCGGATAGCCCGACAAAATGAACGCGTCGATGCCCATGTCGCGATAGTCGTTCAACTTCGCGAGCACCTGTGACGGGTCGCCCACGATGGCCGCCCCGCACCCACTACGTCCGCGACCGATACCGGTCCAGAGATGGGGCTCCACGAAACCGTCGTCCGATGATGAACCGCGCAACTCGGCCTGACGTCGCACCCCCACCGAGTCGCTGTCGAGCGATCGAGCCCGAATCGCCGCGCCCACCTCGTCGTCGAGAGCCGCCACGATGTGGTCCGCCGCCCGACGCGCCTCGTCCTCGGTCTCTCGAACCACGACATGAGCGCGGTAGCCGAAGCGCAAGGTGCGACCGTGTCGCGCGGCCCGTTGCGTCATGTCGTCGATCAGTTCGGCGATGCGCTGGCGCGTGTCGGGCCACATCAGGTACACGTCGGCTTCCCGGGCCGCCACCTCGCGGGCCGGCTCGCTCAATCCCCCGAAGTACAGCAACGGACTGGCACCGCTCACGGTGCGCACCCGCGGTGGGTCGATGTCGAGGTTCACGAACTCACCATGGTGTTTCACCGACTCCCCGTTCAGGAGCGACCGCAGCACCCGCATGGTCTCGGCGGTGCGGCGATAACGAGGCTCGCCGTCGAGCTTTTCGCCGGGCATCTCCGAGGAGATGATGTTGACGGTCAGTCGTCCGTCCAACATCTGATCCAAGGTGGCCATCTGGCGCGCCAATTGCGGTGCCCACATCTCGCCACAACGCACGGCCACCAACAGGCGAATGGTCGAGGTTCGGCCCGCCACTCCGGCGGCGAAGGCCACCGAGTCGATCCCGAGGCCGTATCCCGATGGCAACAGGATGTTGTCGAAGCCGAGCCCCTCCGCGGTGGTGACGATGCGTGCGCAATGGTCCCACGAACTCGCCAGATCGGCGTTGGGTACCCCCAGTTGCTCGTAGTCGTCATCGCACAACGCGGCGAACCAACTGACCTCGCACGGCGGAAGGTTCGTCGTCATGGAAGCGGTGCTCCGGTGCTGGCCTCGATGATCCGATACAGGTCGGCGCGTGACAGCACCACGCCCGTCGCGGCACTCACCGACTCCAGGTGCGCCACGTTCTGGGTGCCCACGATGGCCACGGGTCGACTGGGGTGGTGCAACGCGAAAGCCACGGCGACGGCGTCACGACCGACGCCCTCTCGGGCCGCCAGTTCGTCGAGCACCCCGACCAACTCCGGCCTCACGCGCTCGGCCCGCATCACCCGACCGCCGGCCAACGGGCTCCACGCCAGGGGAACCATGCCGGTCTCGTTGCACAGATCGAGCGTGCCATCGGACAGCGGATCGAGGTGCACCACCGAGAACTCGGGTTGCGTGGTGGCCAGCGGAAACGGCAGGTGACTCTGCAACGCCCGCGTCTGGGCCACCGTGTGATTCGACACCCCGAACTCGCGCACCAAACCGCGACGACGCAACGTGATCATCGCCTCGGCCACCTCGGCCGGATGCGCGAACGAATCGGGCCGATGAATCTGATACAGGTCGATCACGTCCACTCCGAGGCGTGACATCGCCCCCTCACACGCGACCGTCAAATACGCTGACGAGCTGTCGTACGGAACTCCCGGACGAATGCCGCCCTTGGTGGCCAACACGACGCGGTCACGAAGTCCGGGCCGCGACGCGAACACCCGGCCCAACATCTCCTCGCAGGCACCGAAGCCGGAGCCACCCCAATCGAAGCCGTACACGTCGGCTTGGTCGATCAGATTCATGCCCAAATCGACGGCCCGCTCCACCAGTTCGGCGTTGAACCCCACGTCGGGGTTGGTCATGCGCCAGCAGCCGAAGGCCAATCGCCCGACCGCGTCTCGTCCGATGGTTCGTGCGCCGTTCATCACGACTCCTTCCACGTGTAGTCCTGAATCGTGCCATCGGCGGGCGACAAGGTGAAGTCGATCTCGATGACCCGCGGTCCGACGCGTGCCACCGCGGTGCCGCTGGTTCGGTTCGACGCCTTCACCTCGACCAACTGCAGAACCTCTCCCCCGAGCCGACGCCTCACCTCACTCGATCGACGATCGAACAACTCGTCGAGCTCCACGTTGTCGGCGAAGAGGATCCGAGCCGCTTCGTCGTTCCAAGCGCCGAGCAGTTCGACCAAAGCTCGTGCCCGATCGCGCAGTAACACCGACGGCTCGTTCCCCGAAGCCTCCACGTGACCGGCGCGTCGAAGCTCCGTCAGGGCCCGGTGGGTGAAGGTGGACATTGGCGCGTACGTCACATTGGCCAGGCCGATCACGCCCACACCGCTCGCCTTTTTCCATCGCATGTTGCTTCCAAAACCGGGTAGCCCCCCACTGTGTCCGACCACCGATCCGATCACCGGATCGTCGCGCAGGAGAAGTCCGAAGCCATAGCCGCTCGGGGCGGACACCGAATCGAGAGACGATTGTCCGACGTAGGTGTGCATCGTCTGCATCTCCCGTCGTGACGCGGGTCGTAGGTCGGCACTCCCGGACTCCTGACCGCTGTTGGCCCCGTCCAACCACGACACCCATCGCGCCAGATCGGCCACGGTGCTCCACAGACCGCCCATCGGAGCGATCTCACCATCGGCCAAGGGCTCGTACCCTTCGGCCTGCGCCACGCCGTCGACCACCCGATGTGGGCGCGCCGATGGCACCGACGGCTCGTCCCAGGTCGTGTTCGCCATGCCCAACGGGCGTAGCAGACGTTCGTCCACGAGGTCGCGCACCGAACAACCGGTCACCGATCGCACCACCCGGCCGATCATGGCGAAACCGAGATTCGAGTATTCGAAAGCATCACCGGTGCGCACCGCGAAATACGGTCGATTCGCGTAGATCTCGTTCATGAATTCGGGCGAGGCGTCCAGGTGCCGATCGGCCCACGGGTCATCGGTGGCCAAGCCCGCACTCATGCTCAAAAGGTGACGCAACGTGATGGCCGCCGAATCGTCGGGGCCAACCACGGTCGCCAACTCGGGGGCGTACTCGGCCACCGGACGTTCGAGCGACAGCACCCCGTCGTCACGCAACCCCAACACGGCGGCCGCGGTGAAACTCTTGGTCATCGATGCAATCCGAAAGGGTGTGTTCACGTCGACGCCATCACCCACGGCTCCCGACGCAACCAGCGCCCCGCCGCTCACGACTCCCCAGGCCATACTCGGTGCCAGGGACTCTGCCGCACTGCGTTGCGCCAGCGCGGACACGATGTCGGTGACCGCACCCATGACCGGCGACTGTACCGGCGACCGCGTGGGGCGGGCAGGGATCGAACCCGCGACCCAGGGATTATGAGTCCCCTGCTCTAACCGACTGAGCTACCGCCCCAAATGGCACGGGGTCCGCCGAAGCGGACCCCGTGTTGTGCTCCGAGAGCAGGGCTCGAACCTGCGACCCGCTGATTAACAGTCAGCTGCTCTGCCAACTGAGCTATCTCGGAAGGCGTGTCCGAGGTTATCAGGAGCGCCGGTGACGCCCACGGGCGAGCCTCAGTCGAGGTCGATGGGTTCCTCGTCGGCGGCCGTGAACTCAGCCGCGTCCTTGTCGCCCAATCCGGCCGCGATCCGCACCTTTTCGGCCACCTCGACCATGACCTCGGTGTTCTCCATGAGGTAGTTCTTGGCGTTCTCGCGACCCTGGCCCAGTTGCTCACCCTCGTAGGTGAACCAGGCGCCGGACTTCTTCACGATGCCCAGGTCGACCGCCATGTCGAGGACGGAACCCTCGCGACTGATGCCCTTGCCGTACATGATGTCGAACTCGGCCTGGCGGAAGGGCGGCGACACCTTGTTCTTCACGACCTTCACTCGCGTACGGTTACCGACCACTTCGGCGCCGTCCTTGATGGACTCGATGCGGCGGATGTCGAGACGCACCGACGAGTAGAACTTCAACGCACGTCCGCCGGGGGTGGTCTCGGGCGAACCGAACATCACGCCGATCTTCTCGCGCAACTGGTTGATGAAGATGGCGATGGTGTTGGACTTGTTGAGGTTGGCGGTCAGCTTGCGCAACGCCTGGCTCATGAGGCGAGCCTGCAAGCCCACGTGGCTGTCTCCCATGTCGCCTTCGATTTCGGCCTTGGGCGTGAGGGCCGCGACCGAGTCGATGACCACCACATCGAGGGCGCCGGAACGGATGAGCATGTCGGCGATCTCGAGGGCCTGCTCGCCGGTGTCGGGCTGGGAGATGAGCAGCTGGTCGATGTCGACGCCGATGGCTCGGGCGTAGATGGGGTCCATCGCATGCTCGGCGTCGATGTAGGCGCAGATGCCGCCATTGCGCTGGGCCTCGGCGACCACGTGCATGGCCAAGGTGGACTTACCGGACGACTCCGGACCGTAGATCTCGACGACGCGACCACGGGGCAGGCCGCCCACGCCGAGGGCCACGTCGAGCGCCAAGGCTCCAGTGGGCACGGCTTCGATGGCCATGTTGGTCTTCTCGCCCATCCGCATGATGGACCCCTTGCCGTACTGCTTGTCGATCTGGGCCAAGGCCATGTCGAGGGCCTTCTCACGGTCGTTGCTCATTGTGCTGCCTTTCTTTCTGGTGTGCTCTGGGTTCTGTTCTTGATGACACTGACGACCGTACGAACGGGGTGTGGCAGGCTTTCGACGGGCCTGTGACCTCGCTGTTTGGCGAATGACAGGAGCGTAACTACGAACGAGTGTTCGGTCAAGCATTGCCGAGACGAACAGATGTTTGCCCTGCTCAGCGGGCGTGGAGGCGGTGGGTGCCCACCCACGATTGGGCGTCGGCGGCTTCTTCATCCGACACGGGCCGGACCCGCAGGTCGATAGCCGACCACAGAGTGTGCGTGATCGGCCATGTGCCGACCGGGATCACCAGCGCCGACACCGTCAACACCACGTACAGCGTCACCACCGGCACGTCCGGAATGGTGAATGCCACGGCGATGGCCATCGCCACCATGATGAGACCGATGTTCAACGTGATCGCGATGGTCATCGAGCCCAACTCGTGACCGTCGACCCCGCGCGTACGTCGCAAACCGCAACCGACGCAACGCTCCCCTTGTCGAAAGTACGACCCGAACCACGCACGGCGGTCACCGCATCGTGGACAACGCCGCATCGATGCGCGAAGCAACATGCGCGCCAACGTCGGCGCTTCGATCGTCACTTGGTCAGTTCATCGACGAAGTCCGCGAACACGTCGGCGTATCGCATCGCATCGGGCTCGGTGTGCATGATGGAGATCAACCACTGTTCGTCGAGTCCCGGCGGCAACAGGATTCCGCGGTTGATGCCGTGGATCCATTGAGCGAACGCCAGATCGAGATCGGTGGCCTTGTAATCGCGGTAATTGCGAATGGGTTCGGGGGCCCACGTGACGCAACCCTTCGCCCCGAATTGAATGGTGTGCGCGGGAAGTCCGGCGTCGTCGATGATGTCGTTGCACGCGTCGACGAGCATCTTGTTACGACCGATCGTGGCCGCGGTCGCTTGCGGAGTGCACACCTCGGACAGCACGGCCTTGGCCGCGGCCATGCACAACGGGTTTCCGTTGTACGTGCCGAGATGAATGACGCGGCCGAGGGTGATCTGATCCATGTACTCGCGCTTGCCACCGAATGCACCGAGGGGCAAGCCGCCGCCGATCGACTTGGCCAATGCGACCAAGTCCGGTGTGACCCCGAGCGCTCCGGTGGCGCCGGCCCAGCCGGCGGTGATCCCGGTCTTGACTTCGTCGAAGATCAACAGCGTTCCGTGACGTTGGGTGATCTCACGGACCGCCTGCAGGTAGCCGGGGTCGGGCAGACAGATGCCGATGTTCTCCATGACCGGCTCGACGATGAAACACGCGACGTCGTCGTTGCGGAGCGCGCGCTCGAGGGCCTCGGGATCGTTGTACGGCACGACGATGGTGTCGGACAGGACCGCCTTGGTCACGCCCGCGGTGCTCGGAACCGGCGTCGGGTTGTCGGCGGGGCCGGCATCCTCCAGCTTGGGCTTCATGGAGATCATGACCTCGTCGTGATGCCCGTGATAGCCGCCTTCGACCTTGACGATCTTGTCGCGCCCGGTCGCACCACGGGCCACGCGAATGGCATCCATGGTGGCCTCGGTGCCCGAGTTCGTGAAACGCCACATGGGCAACCCGTACCGCTCGCCCAACAACTCGGCCACGTCGGCGTTCAGTTCGCACGGGGTCACGAACAAGGTGCCGTTGGCGAGCTGCTCGTCCACCGCCCGTCGTACGACCGGGTTGATGTGCCCGCTGAACAGCGCACCGAAGCCCATGTCGTAGTCGATGTACTCGTTGTCGTCGACGTCCCACATGTAGGCGGCGTCGGCTCGCTTCACCACGATGGGATGCGGGTCATAGGCCTGGAAGCTGGAGGGCACTCCGAGCGGCAGGACCTTTCTGGCGCGCTCGTTCGCGCGGCGAGAGCCGGCGGTTCGCTCGGCGTAGAGAGCGATCTCGCGGGCGGTGATTTGCTTGGCCCGATCGCCGAGGCGACGAGTTGCGCTGACTGAAGATTCCGTGGTCGACACGGTTAAACACCCCTTCAAGGTTGCCTCCATGCTAGCAGGGCTCCGAGACGAGTCTGAGCGGGAGTCACAAACATCCACGGGCGGTGCGAATCCGCACCTGATCTGGCAGAATGACCAAGCACATGGTGGGCGTAGCTCAGTCGGTTAGAGCGTCAGGTTGTGGCCCTGAAGGCCGGGGGTTCGAATCCCCTCGTTCACCCCAAGTCATACGAAGTCGCACGTCGGAACCGGTTCCGGACCCGAGAATCTCGTGGGAAACGGGAATCCTTGGGCGGAACAGCTCGGGCATCTACACTTGCCCTTCGCGCTAGGCACCTCTAGCTCAACGGCAGAGCAGTGGACTCTTAATCCATTGGTTCTGGGTTCGAATCCCAGGGGGTGCACCACCTCGAATCCGGCACGGATGGTTCACACGCCACTTTTTCGGTCGATTCCCCACTGATTCGTCACGGAACGGAGCAACATGCGAGTGCTCGTGATCCACGCTCATCCCGACCCCGAGTCGTTCGGTCGTGCCCTTCTGACTGCCGCTCTCGATGGCTTGTCTCGCGCGGGTCATGACACGACCGTGATCGATCTGTACGCGCTCGATTATCCCGGTGGTCCGACCCGCGACGAGTGGCGCGCCTACGAAACCGAGTCCCCGGTCCTCGACCCGATGGTCGCCGAACACGTCGAGTTGGTGCGATCGGCCGAGGCCCTCGTCTTCGTGTACCCCACGTGGTGGAGCGCGATGCCCGCGATCATGAAGAGTTGGCTGGAACGCACCATGGTGATGGGCCTCGCCTTCACCCTCGACGAGCGCACCCGTCTCATACGGCCCGGCCTCGGTCACGTGCGGCATCTCGTCGGCATCAGCACCTACGGATCGCCTCGCTGGTACGTGAAGTTGGTCAACGACAACGGACGCCGCACGATCACCCGAACGCTCCGACTGTCCACGGGGGGCACAGCCCGCACCACGTGGCTGCCCCTCTACACGCTCGACGGTCAGTCTCCCGAAGGTCGAACCGCCTTTCTCGATCGGGTGCGTCGTTCGATGGAGAAACTGTCGTGAAGGTTCTGGTCGTGCACGCCCATCCGGATCCCGAATCCTTCAACCACGAGTTGATGCAACGGGTCGTCCGCGGATTGCGGTCGGCCGATCACGACGTTCGCGTGCGCGATCTGTACGCCGAGAACTTCGATCCCCGCCTCAGCCTCGACGAGAAGCGGAACCACATCGCGCCTCCGGACACCAAGCCCCAACTCGCCGAGTACTACGACGAACTCCGGTGGTGCGAGGCGCTGGTGTTCGTCCACCCGACCTGGTGGGGCGCCCAACCGGCCATGCTCAAGGGCTGGATCGACCGCGTGTGGGCCTGCGGAGTGGCCTGGGAGCTCCCCGAGGGAGCCAAGCGTCTGAAGCCCACTCTGCACAACGTGCGTCGCATCGTCACGTTCACCACGCACGGTTCACCGTGGCGAATCAACGCGTTGCAGGGAGTGCCCGGGAGGCGGATCGTCAACCGTTCGTTGCGCGTCATCTGTCATCCGTTGTGTCGAACGCGATGGATCGCGCTGTACTCCATGGACTCCAGCACCCCGGACCGGCGGGAGCGATTCCTGCGTCGCGCCGAACGCGTGGCGTCGCGCCTCTAACGCGCGGTGGCCAACGCCACGGCCACCTCGGCGGCGACGCGCGCGTTGTTCTCGGCCAACGCCAGATTGGCGGGCACGCTGCGACCCTCGGTGACCTCGCCGATGCGGCCCAACACGAACGGCGTCACCGCCGCACCTCGGATGCCCGCGGCTTCGCAGTCACGCAACGCGTTCTCGAGCACCGCGTCGATTCGGGCCGCGTCGAGTTCGGATTCCGGCGGAATGGGCACGGTCAGCAACAAGCCCGACGCGTCTCGCGAACGATTGCGATGAACCGACGCCACCTCGGTGGCCGTCTCCACGCGATGCGGAATGGGTAGGCCTGACGAACGCGTGTAGAACGCCGGGAACCAGTCGTGTCGCCACCCCAACACCGGAACACCGGCGGTCTCGAAGTACTCCAAAGTCCGCGGCAGATCGAGGAACGCCTTGGCCCCGGCCGAGACGGTGATCACCGGGTGGGACGCGATGGCGTCGAGATCGGCCGACACGTCGCCGGAGATCTCGACCCCGCGATGCACACCGCCGATACCTCCGGTGGCGAACACGCTCACGCCACCGGCGGCCGCGATGGCCACGGCGGCCGACACCGTGGTCGCCCCGAAATCCCACCGCTGGGCCACGGCGACGGGAACGTCGCGTTCGGCCACCTTGCGAGCCGCTCCGAGGATTCGCGGGTGTTCGGACTCCTCGATCCCGAGACGCACCTCGCCGTCGAGCACCGCGGTCACCGCCGGCACGCAGCCTGCCGCGCGAATCACGTCGAGGCATCGACGCAACGCGTCGGCGTTGGCCGGCGAGGGCAGACCGAGGTGCGAGAAGATCGTCGACTCGAGGGCCACCACCGGACGACCGGACGCCAACGCCGTGGCCACTTCATCGGACGGGGCGACACGAAGGCTCATAGAGCATCCAGTCTCGCATCACGCACGAAGCGACTGACGGCTTCGACGTGATGCGTGTGGGGGAAGAGATCGAGAACTTCCGAGTACTCGAGCCGGTAGCCCGCCTCGGTCATCAGGCGGGCGTCACGCCCGAGGGACGCCGGATCGCACGACACCAGCACGATGATCGGGGCACCGGTGGCGACCAACGCGGTCACCCCCGCCGCACGAAGTCCGTCGCGGGCCGGATCCGCCACGACCGCACCACAGGGTTCCGACACCCAGCGCTCGAATGCGGATTCGACCACGCGGGCTCGGCGATTCCGGAGATTGTGTCGAGCGTCCGCGCACGCCGACGGATTCGATTCGACCACCAGCACCTCGCGGTCACCGACATCGACCGTGGCCGCGAAGAGCCCGATGCCTCCGTACGCGTCGAGCAACGGACCCGACCCCCATGACGCCGACGGACCGAGCGCCGACGTCACCCGTTCCACCAGAACCTCGGCCGCCCGTGGCGAGGACTGGAAGAACGAGGCCGCGCTCACGCGGAACTCGACGCCGTTCACCACTTCGGTGATCGTCGACTCCGGACCCCCGACGACCGAGGACTCGATCCCGAAAACTCCCGTGGGTTCCGCCCACACCACCACGGCGCCGTCGTGGTTGCTCACGCGAACGACGGCCTCTTCGGCCGACTCCAGGCGCAGGTCGGTGAAAACGGGCGCCAACCCCGGGTGAGCGATCAGGCATCGATCGACCGTCACCACGTCATGACTGCGCCGACGCCGAAAGCCGACACGACCGTCTGCGGACCGAGCGACACGGACCGTCGTTCGCGCACCCACGGAGGGCACGTCGACATCGGGAAGACGAACGTCGGGATCGACGATGCGCCCGAGGCGAGCCAACGATTCGCGCACGATGTCGCGTTTGATCTCGCGTTGGAGCGACACCGAGGCGTGTTGCAGATCGCAACCTCCACATCCTTCGCGGACGAATCGACAGGGAGGATCCACCCGCTGTGGATTCGATTCCAACACCTTCGTCGTCGCGGCTCGGGCATAGTCCCGCGATTGCTTGACGATGTGGGCCTCCACCAGTTCGCCGGGCAGGGCACCCTCGACGAACACCACGCGCCCGTCATCGAGACGGCCGAGGCCGTCTCCTTCGGCCACCACCTTTTCGATGCGCACGGTCGCCGTCGTTCGAGCCCGCTCCGTCGCCATCGTGCCGAGGCTATTGGGGCTATCGTGACGGCGTGGCCCTGCCGATCCAGATCGTTCCCTCCGTCCTTCCTTGCGATTTCGCCCGCTTGGGTGCCGAGATCGAGGCTCTCGATGCCGCCGGCGTCGACCACTTCCAATGGGACGTCATGGACGGACAATTCGTTCCGAACCTCACCTTCGGTCCCGACGTCATCGCCGCGGCCCGCAAACACACGACGAAGCCCTTCGAGGCGCACCTGATGGTTCTCACCCCGGACGTGCTGGCCGCGCGCTACGTCGAAGCCGGATGCTCGCGACTCATCGTTCACGTCGAGGCCTGCCCGCACCTTCACCGCACCCTGGGCAACATCGCCTCGATGGGCGCCAACGCCGCGGTGGCACTCAACCCGCACACGCCCATCAGCGAGGTCGAGAACGTGCTGGACCTCGTCGACATGGTCCTCGTCATGACCGTGAATCCCGGGTTCGGCGGTCAGTCCTACATCGCGAGCATGGAGCCCAAGATCGCCGAACTTCGGGCATTGATCGAGCGACGTGGTCTCTCCGATCGCGTGAACATCGAGGTGGACGGAGGAATCGGACCGAACACCATCGAAGGCGCGGTGGCCGCCGGGGCGAACGTCCTGATCGCCGGCACGGCGCTCTTTCGATACAGCGAAGGACTCGAGTTCGCGGTCAGTGATCTTCGCGCCAAGGCACTCGCCGCCCGCGGCTGACGCACCTCAACGACGAGGCTCGCCGTCCCACGCCCGCCGGCCGGACCGCCACACGGTGACCGCAAGAGCCCTCAACGTGGCGAGCCCGAGCAATCCGCCGAAGACCCACAGGAACGGCAACAGGATCGCACGGGCGAGTCTTCCCTTGGCATTGGACAACGGAGCCAGAACCCCGCTCTCGACCGGCCCACCATCGATCGTGAGCGTGCGGACCGCATCCTCGATTTCGGGACAGTCGGCGTCGGAGTTGTCCATGCCGATGATCTGACTTCCACCGAAGAGGGGCTCAGGGTCGCGCACCTTCGAATACAAGGCCCCGGTCTCGGCGTTCACCCCGACGGCCACGATGTAGTCGTCACCGATGGCGAGGAACCTCACGTCCTCCTCGTAGAGCACGTCGACCAGACCGGTGGCCTCGTAGCCCTCCAAAGTTCCACCGCGCATCTGATCGATGCGAAAGCGCGCCGTGCGAGGATCGGCCGCGACGATGGTGCCCACGAAGGTGGCTCGTACCGGGGCGGGAATCACGCAACTGGCCGGCACCGTGTTCGTGGGCGTCGCCACCACCGTGGTGTCCGTGGTTCCACCACCGCCACCGGCCGACCCATCCTCCACCGGAACGTCGGTGACGGGCGGGTCGGTGACGGGCGGTGCCAACGCCGAGACCGACGACGAACCCCATGAGAGTGAGATCAGTGCGAGCGAGATCAATGCGAGTGAGATCAGTGCGAGTCCAGCGACGAGCACGAGAACCGTACCGTTCGCGGCTCGCCGTGTCGTTCCCATCAGCGACACGCTAGTGAACGCACCCCGCGGTCCGGGGTCGGTCGCTCAACGCCCCTTGAAGGTCGGGGTGCGCTTTTGGATCCAGGCCGAGATCGCTTCGGCCGTGTCCTTGGTGCTGAAGTTGACCGACTGGGCGATTCCCTCGTCGTCGAGAGCCTCTTCCATGGTCACCTGCATCGCGTTGTTGAGCATGCGCTTCGACTGAGCCAACGCGATGGGCGGTAACGCCAACAATCGATCGCACCAGTCACCGACGAACGCGTCCAGTTGCGCGTCGGGCACCACCCGATTCAGCAGGCCGAAGCGATCGGCCTCCTCGGCGGAGAGGATGTCGGCGAAGAACGCCAATTCCTTGGCCTTGTGCATTCCGATCCGACGCGGAAGGACCCACGATCCACCACCGTCGAGAGAAAGTCCGCGCTTGGAGAAGATCTCGGAGAAGCGGGCGTTGTCGGACGCCACCACCAGGTCGCAACCGAAGGCGATGTTGCACCCCACACCGACGGCCACGCCGCGAACCTTGGCGATGGTGGGTTGGGGCAGCCGGTGGATGGCCAGAATCGCCGTCGACACCTCGCGCATCGAGTAGTAGTAGTGCCCGTGTTGACGGGCCTTGGTCTGCCCCTCGCGCGAACCGATGCTCGACAAATCGGCACCGCTGCAGAACTCGTTGCCGGCACCGGTGAACACCACCACGCGGTCGTCACCGTTGTGCTGAATCTCGTTGAGCACCTCGATGAGCTCCACCCACATCACACCGTTCACGGAGTTCTTGCTCTTGGGTCGGTTGAAGGTGATGGTGACCACTCCGCGGTCACGCTCGACGAGGAGGGTCTCGTAATTCTTGGTGGCATCGCTGGAAGGGCTCACGAAGACGACGATAATGAGGCCATGGGATTCAACCCCTATCGGAAATTCCGGGCCCGTCGTGCCGACTACGTGTTCGTCGTGGCCGCCCTCGTGGCCGCTGTGGCCCTGGTCGTCTGGGCCTTCACCGGCTGAGACGATGGCGTCATCACGGCGGCGAACCGGCATCTGGGACGGTCTCTACGGCCCCGTCGAGGTGCGCCGGGTTCAGCCGTATCAGGCGGTCAAGGAGTACGTCTGCCCCGGCTGTCACCAGCGCATCCCCACGGGCATGGGTCATTACGTGGCCGTTCCACGCGACGCACCCGATCTGCGTCGTCATTGGCACTACGCCTGTTGGGATCGACGTTCGGCTTCCTGACTCAGAACGCCGCCTCGATCACCTCGACGATCGCCGAGTCTCCGACGCCGACGACGCAGGCCACGTCGAAGCGCAGTCGAACGTCGCGCACTCCGCGTTCCGACATCCAAGCCACGGCCAAGCGCCGAACGCGACGTTGCTTCTCGATGTTCACGGCGTGAGCCGGCGATCCGAAGCGGTCGGTGGATCGCGTCTTGACCTCGCAGAACACCAACTCACCGTCGCGCACGGCGACGATGTCGATCTCACCCGCGCGACAGCGCCAGTTCCGGTCCATGATCTCGTATCCGTGACCGCGATACCACTCGACCACCGTGTCCTCGCCCTGCGACCCCAGATCGCGATTGTGGTTCAGGCTTGGTCGAGGTCCACCACGTCCTCGCGGGGAAGTTCCTCCACGTTGACGTCCTTGAAACTGAGGATCCGCACCTTGGGGACGAAACGGCTCTTGCGGTACATGTCCCACACCCATGCGTCGGTCAGCTCCACTTCGATGAGCGGCCGAGCACCGTCGCCGGTGACCTTCACGTCGACCTTGTTCGCCAGATAGAAACGGCGCTCGGTCTCGATGGCGAAGCGGAACATGCCCGCCACGTCTTGGTACTCCTGCGCGAGATGAAGCTCGCGATCGGCCTCGAAATCCTCGAGATCGTCGGTGCTCAATGGAGGGGTCCTCGACCCGATGCCGTCTGACGTCCGCGACGCGGGTTCAGAAGTCGCGCTTCTCGCGGACCTTGGCGGCCTTACCGGTGCGGTCGCGCAGGTAGTACAGCTTGGCGCGACGCACGTCGCCCTTCTTCACGACCTCGATCTTGGCGACCGAGGGGGTGTGCAAGGGGAAGGTGCGCTCGACACCCACGCCGTAGCTGACCTTGCGCACGGTGTAGGTCTCCTGCACGCCCGAGCCGTGACGGCCGATGACGTTGCCCTGGAACACCTGGATGCGCTCCTTGCCGCTTTCGACGACGCGCACATGAACCTTCAACTCGTCGCCGGGTCCGAACTCGGGGATGTCGGTGCGGATGTTCTGCTGGTCAACGATGTCGGTGGTCTTCATGGGATTCGTCCTCGGTTGGTGGACCGGCTCGCCCGCGCGGGGCGCCGGTCACGGCTGGTCAAGGATACGGGCAGGCAGGGAACTCTTCCAACAGGGCTTTCTCCCGATCCGACAGCCCCCCGCGGGCGTCGATCAGGTCGGGGCGCGACCTCAGGGTGCGATGAAGGGCCTGAGCCAGTCGCCAGCGCTCGATCTGGGCGTGATTCCCGCCTCGCAGCACCTCGGGCACGGTCCAGCCGCGGAAATCGGCCGGACGCGTGAAATGGGGCTCCTCCAGCAAGCCGGAGAGCCCGAAGCTCTCGGTCACCGGACTGGCGGCATTGCCCATGGCCCCCGGGAGCAGGCGCGTCACGGCCTCGATCACCATGCAGGCGGCCACCTCTCCCCCGTTCAACACCACGTCGCCCACGCTGATCTCGCCGTCGCACAGGTGCTCTCGCACCCGATGGTCGACTCCCTCGTAGCGCCCGCACAACAGGCTGAACCCGCCCCCCTCGACGTGCGTGGCGGCCAGTTCCTCGGCCAGTCGCTGATCGAAACGACGTCCGCCGGGGCTCAACAAGAACAGTGGTCGTGGTGGGTTCGCCGCTTCGACCGACGCGAAGATCGGCTCGGCTCGCATCACCATGCCGGCGCCTCCTCCGAACGGGGCATCGTCGACGGTGCGGTGCACGTCGGTGGTGTGCTCGCGCAGATCGTGACAACGCAGGTCGAGTAAACCGTTCTCCCGACACTTGCCGAGCAGGCTCTCCGCGCAAAAGGTGTCGACCAACGACGGGAAGATCGTGAACACGTCGACGCGCATCGTCACTCCTCGTCGTCGAACACGTCGAACAAACCGGCGGGCGGGTCGATGAGTGCGGTGTATCCGCCGGCGTCGTTGGGACGCACCGATACAACGAAGTTGACCGGCACCAACGCGCCGCTCTCGAGTTCCAACAGATCGTTGGCCGGGTTCGCCACCACGGCCACGCAACGACCGTGACGGGTTCCTTCCATGTCCACCACATCGGCTCCGATGGCCTCGTGCACCCAAACGGCATCGGGATCGTCGATGGGTTCGGCCCAGATGACCCGGTTCACCAGACGCTCGCAGAGAGTGCGGTCATCGATGCCCACCAACGACACGATCCAACGATCCGGACCAGTGGAGAACATGGGCGTACTGGAGGCCACCTCGAACCAGGAACCGGCCCACAGGCGCGCCCCGCGGTCGACCCGCTCGTGACGATCGGTCGTGAGCTTGACGTAGATCTGGCCCCGTACTCCGTGAGGGCGGCCGAATCGACCGACCTCCAACAGCCCGTCGGGGCGTGAGGTGGATTCCGATGCGGTCGTCACGGCGGATTCCGTGAACGCGAATCAGTCGACGAAGTCGACGTCGACTTCGTGGCCATCCTTGGCGGCGGCGGCCCGCACGAGGGTACGGATGCTCTGCGCGGTGCGACCACGACGACCGATGACTCGGCCCAGGTCTCCGGGGCCGACCTTCACTTCGAGACGAAGACGGTGGCGTCCCTCGGTCTCTTCCACGCTGACGGCGTCAGGATCGTCGACGATGGAGCGAACCACGTGGGTGAGCACGGCCACGGCCGTGGGAGTGGCGATCTGATTGGCGTCGGTCATCGCGACGAAATCACTTGGCGCGGGCGCTGGTGAACTGAGCCCACGCACCCGAGATCTCGAGGAGCTTCTTCACGCGCTCGGTGGGCTGAGCACCCTTCATCAGCCACTGCACGGCCTTGTCGTTGTCGATGTTCAACACCGACGGCTCCTGGCGCGGGTTGTACTGACCGATGATTTCGAGGAACGCGCCGTCACGGGCCGAGCGACTGTCGCTGGCGATGACGCGGTAATGAGGCTGCTTGGTCTTTCCGACTCGGGTGAGACGCAACTTGACTGACATGCGGTGATGACTCCTGACTGGGGCGCCCGGGACCAGCCACAGGCAGACGCTGAAGGCTAACCGCCCACCCCGTCTTCCCCAACGCCCTATCGAGAGGGGGGGAAGCCCGGAAACCCGCCGCCGGGGCCGCCCGCAGGACCGCCGCCGGGGCCGCCCAGACCCGGCAGACCTCCGCCGCCGAGGGCCCCCAGTCCGGCCAAGCCGGCCATCTTGCCTTTCTTGCCCTTCTTGCCCGGGGCCGCGGCGCCCATGCGCTTCATCATCTTTTGCATCTCGGAGAACTGCTTCACCAGACGATTCACCTCGGCGATGGAACGGCCACTGCCCGCCGCGATGCGCTGGCGCCGACTGCCGTTGATGATCTCGGGCTTGCGTCGCTCCTCGCGGGTCATGGAACGAATGATGGCCTCCACGGGCTTCAGGTCGTCGTCGCCGATCTGGGCGTTCTTCAACTCCTTGGGCATGCCCGGCATCATTCCGAGCAGACCGCCGAGCGGACCCATCTTCTTGAGCGACTGCATCTGCTCGAGGAAGTCGTCCAGGGTGAACTCGCCCTCCAACAATTTGGCGGCGGCTTCCTCGGCTTGATCTTTTTCGAACGCCTTCTCGGCTTGTTCGATGAGCGTGAGAACGTCGCCCATGCCCAGGATGCGACTGGCCATGCGGTCGGGATGGAACTGATCGAAAGCGTCGAGTTTTTCGCCGGTGCTGGCGAAGGCGATCGGTCGCCCGATGACCTCTTTCACGCTGAGGGCCGCACCACCGCGCGCGTCACCGTCGAGCTTGGACAGGATCACACCGTCGATCTGCAAGGTGGCGTGGAACGCCTCGGCCACCGTCACCGCGTCCTGACCGGTCATGGCGTCGATCACGAGGAACGTGTAGTTCGGCGTGATCTGATCGGAGATCTGCCGGATCTGCGCCATCATCTCGTCGTCGATGGCCAAACGTCCGGCCGTGTCGACGATGAGCACGTCCTTGCCCAGGCGACGCGCCTCGGCCAGACCGCGCGTGGCCGTGCTCACCGGGTCGCCGGGTTCGCTGAACACCGGAACGTCGATCTGACGACCGAGGGTGCGCAACTGTTCGACCGCGGCCGGTCGCTGCAGGTCGGCGCCCACGAGGAGCGGGTGTCGTCCTTGTGACTTGAACCAACGAGCCAACTTGGCCGAGTTGGTGGTCTTGCCCGATCCTTGCAAACCGGCCATCAACACCACCGTGGGCGGCCGACTGGCGTAGGTGATCTTCAGGGTCTCGCCACCGAGGATGTTGGTGAGTTCCTGATTGACGAGTTTGATGACCTGTTGGCTGGGATCGAGCGCCTTCGACGACTCGATGCCGATCGCACCCTCGCGAATGCGCGCCACCAGGTTGCGCACGACACCGACGTTCACGTCGGCCTCGAGCAGCGCGGTGCGGATCTCCTTCAGGACCTCGTCGACGTCGGCCTCGGTGAGGCGACCTTTGCCGCGGATTCGCTTGAAGATGCCGTCGAAACGGTTGGAGAGATTGTCGAACATGACGACCGCAGGTTACCGCCCACCCGCGACGCGGTTCCGGTCGCGTTCCGGGTACGGGGTGGTCAGCCGACGGTCGAGGCGGTGACCACGTCGTCGACGACGGTGAGGTTCACCCGGTCCGCGCGGTAGTCCATGGTGATCGCGAAGTCCTCGCCGTCCCGCGACACCACGCGAGCGTCCCAACCGTTCGCCTTGGCGGTGTCGAGCGCCTCGGATTCGCTCAGACCCACCAAGGTCTCGGCGTCGGCCACGGCGAGTTCGGTGACCACGGGGTCACTCGGTACGGGCTCCTCGACGGCGGGCTCGGGTGACACGTCGATGGGATCGGCCTGCTGCACGTACTCGTCCGGCAACGCCGACACGGTGTAGCGCGGCGTGTACCCGTATTCGTCCTCGACGGCGATGAACGCGTAGCCCGGGACCAGATAGATGGAACCGTCCTGACCGTAGAGCATCACCAGTTCTTCCTCGACGGCGACGATGCTCACCTCTTGCACCTCGACGGGAACGGTCTCGATCGGCATGTCGACGGGAGTGGTCTCGACGGGGGCGTCCGACGACGGCACCGGCACCGGCACCACGGTGTCCGAAGTCGCCGCGTCGGCGGACGCGGTGGTTTCGGCGACACCGGACGACACGGCGATGTCATCGACGGCCACACCGCCTCGGAGCATCGGATTCGCGTAGTCGGAGTTCAGTCGCTCCAAGGCCGCCGCCGTGCCGATGCGCGGGTAGTCGGCGCCTCGGACGACCTCACCGAGGAATCCGCTCGCCCAGGTGACCGCACCCTGCGCCCCGAATCCGACGTTGACCGTCAACGGACTGCGCACTCCGTCGATCAACAGGTAGCCGTACACGTTCGCGCTCCACTCGTCGGCGTAGGTCTCGAGCACCATGTCGTCGGCGTTCAGATTCAACTCCGACATCAAGGTCTCGAACATCGCCAGTGCTTCGTCCTCGGACGGAACGTTCGCCGGCGGCTGCGGCGTCTCGCACTCGATCGGGGCCGGTTCGGTCGTGACGGTCTCACCGACGACATCGGAACCGATCGATGGGGCCACGGCGCATCCACGGCTCATCATCGATTCGTCCCACTTCGGTGAGTAACTCCAGTAACCCATGGCGTCGCCCGACACCCAGAACGAATCCGCACTGCCGTCCTCGCTGCCGATGCGGTAGCCGCCGCCGATGTTGGCGTCGAGTTCCACCACCTCGCCCGTCACCCCGAACGCCGCGGCCACGTCCGCGATGTCCTCGGCCGAGAACGAGCCCACCGAGATGGAGTACGACGCGGCGTCGGAGTCCAACGCCGGCAGATCGGCGCCGGCCACGAAATTCATACGCCACGGGGCCCACATCTTGCTCTCGCTGGCTCCGGCGGCCATGTCGGCCGACGCGCTCGGAGCGTTCATGCCCGAGCCAGAGACCACCAGAACGGGCGGGCCCGATGCATCGGGGTCATCGCCACACGAGGTGGCGATCAGTCCGAACGCGACGAGCACGGGAAGGGCGACAGCGGATGCACGGGAACGCTTCATATCCGTCTGACGATGCCACGTCGCGACGCGGTTCCCGAGGATTCCGGAAAATTTCCGACATCGGTTCCTGAATCGGGGACCAACGTCATCGCCATCAGCCACCGAACAGGGCCGCCACGAACTCGTCGGGGTCGAAATCCACCAAATCGGCGATGGTCTCGCCCAAACCCACCAACTTCACCGGGATACCCAGTTCGGTTTCGATGGCGAAAACGATTCCACCCTTGGCCGAACCGTCGAGTTTGCTCAGCACCACTCCGGTGACACCCGCGGCCTCGGCGAACTCGCGGGCCTGGGCGAGTCCGTTCTGCCCCGTGGTGGCGTCGATCACCAACAGCACCTCGGACACCACGCCGGGTTCACGACCCGCCACGCGACGCACCTTGCGCAACTCATCCATCAGGTTCGACTTGTTCTGCAGTCGACCGGCCGTGTCACCGAGCACCAGATCCGCGCCCTTGGCCGCCGCGCGTTGCACTCCGTCGAAGATGACCGCACTGGGGTCACCGCCTTCGTTGCCACGAACCAGTTCCGCTCCGGATCGTTCGGCCCACGTTCCCAGTTGCTCGGCGGCGGCGGCGCGGAAGGTGTCGCCCGCCGCCAGCACCACCGTGCGTCCGAGCGCCGCTTGCTGCGCCGCCACCTTGCCGATGGTGGTGGTCTTACCCACCCCGTTCACCCCGACGAACAGCCACACGTTCACGTGACCGTCGGGAACGGTCTCCAGGTGCAACGTTCGGTCGGCGCCGGCGAGACGACTCGACATGTCGGATTGCAGCGCGGCCAACAACGCATCGGCGGTCTCGATCTCTTTGGCCTTCACGCGCGATCGCAGACCATCGAGAAGCGCGTCGGTGACTCCCACGCCCACATCGGCCTTCAACAACGCTTCCTCGAGATCGTCCCACGTGTCGGCCGTGATACCACCGCGCGCACGAACGCCGCCGAACACGCCGGCCATGGCCGTGGCGGTGCGGGCCATCCGTTCGCGAAACGACGGGCGTGTGACGGGCTCGGCGTCGGGTTCGGGTTCGGGTTCCGGTTCGGGCTCGGGTTCGACGGCGACGGTGGCGACCGCGGTCTGCTCGCGCGTGGACGGAACGGCCGGCGGCGGCGCGGCGTTCGGTTCGTCGACGGCTCGCGGTACGGGGGGCGCCGTCGGGCGATGATGCGCCCCCGAACGGCGGTTGAGCAGAACCACGCCCAATCCGAAGACCAACGCGACCCCCAACAGGATCAGCAGGATGGTCTGAGCGTTCATGACGTCCTCAAGATGCCGTGGAGTCGGCCGACTTCTCGGTGACCACCTTCGACGAGCCGCCCGGCTGCATGCTCACGCCGAGCAGGCTGTCACCGGCTTCCATCGTGCGCTTCTGGTGACTGACGATGAGCAGCTGCGCCTCACGACGGAATTCGTTGATGAGGTTCAAGAAGCGATGCAAGTTCACGTCGTCGAGGGCCGCCTCGACCTCGTCCATCACGTAGAACGGTGACGGGCGACTGCGGAACACGGCGAACAAGAACGCCAACGCGGTCAGGCTGCGCTCGCCACCGGACAGCAGGCTGAGCTTCTTGACGTTCTTGCCGCCCGGCTTGGCCTCGACCTCGATACCGGTGTTCAGCAAGTCATCGGGGTTGGTGAGGATCAGTCGGCCGGTGCCGCCGGGGAACAGTCCGCCGAACAACTCGTTGAAGTTGCGACTGACGTCGGCGAATGCCGAGGCGAACACGGTCTGGATCTCGGTGTCGATGGCCGTGATGACCTGCATCAGCTCGCGTCGGGTCTTGCGAACGTCCTCGAGTTGCTCCTCGAGGAACCGGTGGCGCTCCTGCAATTCGTTGAATTCCTCCAGGGCCAAGGGGTTGATGGGCCCCATCAACCGCAATTCCCTTTCGAGGTCGCGGGCGCGCGCCGGTGCACTCACACCTTCGGGCAACGCGGGCAACTCGGCGGCCTCGGCGACCTCCGGCTCGACGTCGAGGTCACGACGCAACGTTTCGACGGTGGCCTCGAGGCGCATCTTGACCTCGGCCTCTTCCACCTCCGTGCGGCGCGAGCGCTCACGAACCTCTTCCAGTTCGCGCTCGGCCCCGCTGCGCGAACGACGCATCTCGTCGAGACGAGTGGCCAGAGCCCGCACCTCGTCACTCTGACGACGTCGCATCTCGTGAAGTTCGGCCAGTCGCGCTTCGATGGACACCCGGTGCGCGTCCACGATCGCGGCGAGACGTTCGGAGGCACCCAGAATTCGTTCGATTTTCTCCCGGCGCCCGGCGGCCTCGGCCCGCGCCACCGCATCGGCCTCGAGTCGTCGCTCGGCCTCGGCCAAGCGGGACTCGATGAATTGCTTGCGCTCGAGCAGTCCGGCCGAACGGACCTCGAGATCGCGACGGCGTCCGACCAACAAGGCGGCCTTGGCTTCCATGGTCGCACGAGCCTCGCCCCGCGCCTTGGCGGCTTCGGCCTCGGCCTGCTCTTCGTGTTCCAAGGACGGCACGAGATGTTCGAGTTCGGCGACCCGTGACCGCAAGCGAACGAGTCTCTCGTCGATCTCCCCGAGTGTCGGTTGCAGCCCCTCGGACTCCGTCGCACATTCACGACGTTCGCTCTGGGTTCGTGCGAGGGCTTCCGATGCCGCCGTGAAAGCGGCGTCGTTCGCGTCGAGTCGCTTTTGAACGTCCTGCTCTCGTTGACGCGCGATCTGACTCTCGGACGTGGCCACCCGCACGGCCTCGTCGCGGGCACCGAGGTCGATCTTCGATTGCTCGGCGTTGCGCAAGGCATCCTCGAGAGCAGCCGCCGTGGCACCACCACCGGCGACACCGATACGCCATCCCGTCGTGGTGAAACGATCACCCTCGGCGGTGACGGCCACCAGCCGCGGATCCGCCATGACGGCGTCGACCGCCGCGGTCCAATCGCTCACCCGAATGGAATTGGCGAGCAACAGATCGAGGAGTGCTTCGACGTCCGACCGCGAAGAACGAACGTGGTCGCGTACCCGCTGGGCACCCGCGGGCACCACGCTGGCCACCGCCACTCCCGTGCGCGACCCCAGCGCCAACACGGCACCGGAGGCCGATGACGTGCGCAGATGCGACAACGCCCGTCGTGCCGACTCGGTGTTCTCGACCACGACCGACAGCAACGCCTCGCCCAGGGCGGCTTCGATCGAGGCCTCCCAGCCGTCTTCGATGACCACCAGATCGAGCAGCGTGCCCACCACTCCGGAGACGTCTTTCAACTTCTCGGCACCGGCTCGCGCACGCGCACTGTCGAGCGCCAGTTGCAACGCCTCCGAACGCGCCTGCCAACGAGCCAATTCGGCCGCCACCGCGTTGCGCGACGCCACGGCGGTCTCCAGGGCGGCCTCCGCGGCCAATCGACGCGACTCGGCCTCGGTCACCTCGTTGACGAGGGGCAGTTCGATCGCTTGGGACTTCTCGCACTCTCCGCGCAGTCGGTCCACCTCGGAGACCAATCGGGCCTGCCGTTCGTCGAGGTTGGCGATGCGGGCCACGAGACGACGGTGCTCGGAGTCGGCGGCTTCGACCGAGGCCCGCAGCGTGCGCAATTCTCCGCGTACCTCGGCCGCCGCGGTGGCGGCCGACGACGACGATGCGAGGTGATCGAACAACGTGGCCGCGGCCGTGCGCTCGCCCTCGAACGCGGCTTCATCATGAGCCAGTTCCTGATTCTCCGGCTCGAGCCGACCGATGGCCGCGGCCACCTCGCCCAGTTCGCCACGCAAGGCCGAGGCATCGGCTTCGAGGTTGGCGATGACACCCGAGTCCATCATCTGACCACGATCGCGTTCGTAGGAACGGCGTCGTTCCACCAAGAGCATCGAGATTCCACGGGCCCGCTCGCGCAGTTGCTCGACGCGCACCAACTCGTCGCCCAGCCCGCTCTCGCCGCGGGCCGACAACTCGGCCTCGGCCGCCATGACGTTGGTGTCCAGTTCGGCCAACAAACGTCGGAGTTCTTCTTCCTTGCGTCCGGCCTCGGTGCGATCGCCGGACAAGGTCTCGAGTCGGCGACGGAATCCGGCGATCTCCCGACCACTCAGGAACAGCCGCAATGCGTTGAGCTCGGCCACCAGGTCGCCGTGACGTCGCGCGGCCTCGGCCTGACGCTCGAGCGGTCGCAATTGGCGACGCACCTCGCGCAACAAGTCCTGCACCCGCAAGAGAGACCCCTCGGTGGCCTCGAGACGGCGCTCGGACTTCTCCTTGCGCTTGCGGAACTTCAGGACACCGGCGGCCTCTTCGATGATGGACCGACGATCCTCGGGGCGCGCGTTCAGAACCGCATCGATCTGTCCCTGACTGACGATGACGTGCTGCTGGCGCCCGACACCGGCATCGGACAAGAGCTCTTGCACGTCGAGCAATCGACACGGAACCCCGTTGATGCTGTACTCGCTCTCACCGGTTCGGTAGAGAACGCGGCTGACGCTCACCTCGGCGACGTCGACGGGCAACAGACCCATGGCATTGTCGAGCGTGAGAGTGACCTCGGCCCGACCGAGCGCCGGACGCTTGGCGGTACCGGCGAAAATCACGTCGTCCATCTTCTGCGAGCGCACCGCACTCGGGGCTTGCGCACCGAGAACCCACGCAATGGCATCGACCACGTTGGACTTTCCCGAGCCGTTCGGACCGACCACCACGGTCACCCCGGGTTCGAGGTGCATCACGGTGTTGTCGGCGAAGGACTTGAAGCCTTTGAGGGTGAGGGACTTGAGAAACACGACGCCCCGACCCTAGTTCACGGGGGTCGCCCGCTCCCTCCTCCCCGGACCGCCACCGAACCGCGCGCCGTCACCCTCGGTGGCTCAACGCTGACACACGCCGCACCAGCTCGAGGTGCGTCCGCCGATGGTTCCCGAGAGCACGAAACCTCGGCCACACGAGAGGCATCGTTGCCCCGCGCGTCCGTAGACCCGATGGTGGTCCTGATACGAACCGGCCTCCCCCGACAGGTCGACGTACTGGGCGTCGTCGAGCGTGGACCCGCCCTGAGCGATGGCCTCGCTCAACACCTCGTGGATCGACACGTGCAATCTCCGCGCTTGGTCACGCGACACCTTGCGCGCGGGGCGTTTGGGATGAACGCGCGCTCGATGAAGAATCTCGTCGCCGTAAATGTTGCCGATACCAGCCACGAGCGATTGATCGAGCAACGCCGCCTTCACCGCGCGCGTGGTGGACGCCAGAGCGACCCGCAGTTGCGCGAGATCGAGACCCTCGGCCACGGGATCGGGGCCCAGTCGCGACAATTCGGGCACGACATCGGACGCGCTCGCGGGGTCGTACACCACCACCTCACCGAACGTGCGCGGATCGACGAAGCGCAATTCCTCGGAGGGTCGCCCCGCCAAGGTCAGCACCACGTGCGTGTGCGGAGGTCGGGCGTTCGCGCGCGAATCGATCAGGACCTGACCGCTCATCCGCAGATGGATCATCATCTCGTCCCCCGAGTC
>JAJTEQ010000106.1 GCA_021298195.1 Ilumatobacteraceae bacterium | reverse complement strand
GACCGCTCAACAACGGCGGCGCCTTCGGTGGCAAGACGAACACGGACGTGCGCGATGCCGCCCGACGTCTGGCCGACGAGAACGGTCGCGCGGTGCGGGTGCTGCTGACGCGCGAGGACGTGGTGCGTTCCGGCCCGAAGCGACCCCCGATGTCGTTGGCGGTTCGCCCCGACGGTTCCGGTGTGATGCACGCCGTGCGCACGCCGGGTCTGGCGGAGACCGTCGTTCGATTCGCGCCGGACTGGACGGTGATCGAACACGACGTGGTGGGCCCACGAACGTCGATGAGTCTTCGTGCCGCGGGTTGGGCCGAGATCGCCGTGATGCGCTCGTCGGTGATCGAGATCGACGAGCGGGGCGATCACGTGGTGGCACCGAACGGTGCCGAGGCGTGGGCCGTGGTCGATGACGACGTGGTGACGGTGCGCGTGAACGCCGGACGGGTCCTGGACGAGGTGGTGCTGCGCTCGTACGTCATCGGTGCCGCGCACATGGGACTCGGATGGGTGCGGTCGGAAGGCTTGGCGCTGGGCGCCGACGGGGTTCCGCTGGACCTGACCATCCGCTCGTTCGGGGTGTTGCGCGCCGTGGACACCCCACGGATCGAGGTGACCGTGGTCGACGACGATCGTGATCCGATGAACGGAAGTGACGCCGTGTTCGCTGCCGTGGCCGCCGCGGCCTGGCGACACGCCGGCCATCCGACGCGTTGGCCCGCGTTTCGTTGATGCGATTCGCGACGAGCCGGCCGTCTCGCCGATGTGGTCGGGGCATCCATCGCTAGCATCGCCTCATGGCATCCAAGAAGGCTCCCGCCCCCCTCGGTCCCTACACGCCGGTCGTTCGCGCCGGTGACTGGGTGATCGTTTCCGGTCAGCTCGGCATCAAGGACGGCTCGCTGGTGGCCGGTGGTGTGTCGGCGCAAACCACGCAGGCGGTCAAGAACCTGAAGGAGCGCTTGAAGGAACAGGGATGCACCCTGAACGACATCGCCAAGACGTTGTGCTTCCTCACCGACATGGACACCTTCGCCACCTTCAACGAGGCGTACGTGGCCGGTTTCGCGGGCGCCCGTCCGGCACGTTCCACCATCGGCGTGGCGGCGTTGCCGTTCGGTGGTGCGGTCGAGATCGAGGCCTGGGCCTACAAGCCGGTGGCCGCGCCCAAGCCGGCGGCGAAGAAGCCCGCCGCCAAGAAGAACGTTGTGAAGAAGGCCGCCGCCAAGAAGTCGCCCGCTCGGCGCGCGAAGAAGTAGGTTCGCGTCATGGCCGGAGCAATCGTGCTGATCATCGCCCTCATCGGTTTTCCCATCGTCGTGGGCTTGTCCATGGCCGGTCTCGCCGCACTGCTGGGGCACCTGTTGTGGAAAGACGGAGAGATCCGTCACGAGGGCAGCGAGCTTCTCGACCTGAACACCTGACCGTTGCGCACCGTTCATGCGGTGGTCGATTCGCGACGTGACGGGCGCTGGCAGACTGTGAATCGTGCACACTCCTGACGCCGAGATGGCTCGGCTGGCCAGCCAAGCGTTGCGATACGCGATCGATCGCATTCGTATGGATCCGCCACCGTTGGACGCACCGATTCCGTATCAGCAGATGTTGGCCGAGGTCGGTCAGACCGTCACACCGTCGGGCATCGGCGGCGCCGAGGCCTTGCGCATCTACACCGAGATCCTGGCGCCCACCTGCATCTCGGTGGACCACCCCAAGTTCCTGTCGTTCGTGCCCGGAGCGCCCACCGAGGCCTCCATCATCTTCGACATGGTGGTGTCGGCGGGCAGCATCTACACCGGCTCGTGGTTGGAGGGCGCCGGCGCGGTCTTCGCCGAGAATCAGGCGTTGCGATGGATCGCAGACCTCGCGCGGTTCCCCGAGTCGGCCGGGGGCGTGTTCGTCAGCGGGGGCACGGCGGGCAACTTGTCGGCGCTCATCGCGGCGCGCCATCGCTGGCGCGAGCGCGCGCAGGGACGTCATGATCGCACGCGCGGATTGCTGGTGGCGTCCAGTGGCGCGCATTCGTCGGTGAAGCAAGCGGCTCTGGCCATGGACGCCGACCTCGTGGTCGTGCCGGCCGACGACAAGGGCCGACTGAATGGCGCGGCGCTCGAGTCCACCATGTCGGCCCTCGACACCGCGGACCGCGATCGCTTGTTCGCCATCGTGGCCACGTCGGGCACCACGAACCTCGGAGTGGTCGACGATCTGTCGGCGGTCGCCGACGTGGCCACGGCTCACGGCGTGTGGTTCCACGTCGATGGTGCCTACGGCGCCGCCGCGCTGTGCGCACCGAGCGTGCGCCATCTGTTCGACGACGCGTACACCGCGGCCATGGAGAAGACGCTCGACACCACCCGCTTCGGTGCCGAGGAGATCCGTCGACGTCCGTATCTGGAGTTGATGCTGGAGCCCGACCTGAGCATCCTGGTGTTCCGACGCCTGGGTTGGACGCCCGAGCAGTATCAGAGGTGGAGCGACGCCCAGCTGCACAGCGGGCAGTCGTTCGTCGTGCCCAGTTCGTGGAACGGCGAGACCGTGCTGCGTTTCTGCATCGTCAATCCCCGCACCACCAACGCTCACTTGGTCGAGATTCTCGACTCGATGGAAGAGGAACCCGCATGAATCAGGTCGATCTGGTCGTTCGCAACGCCATGCACATCGCCACCGTCGATGGATCCCGTCGCGAGATCTCCGGCGGTTGGATCGCCGTCGACGGTGGTCGCATCAGCGCCATCGGCACCTCGGCCGATCCGGTTCCGTCGGCCCGTGAACACGTCGACGCCACCGACTGTTTGGTCACCCCGGGTCTGGTGAACACGCATCATCACATCTACCAGAACCTCACGCGCGCGTTTCCGCCCATGACCGACAAGCCGCTGTTCGGGTGGTTGCAGTCGCTGTATCCACTGTGGCGAGCCATCGACGAGGAGGCCGTGCACGTCAGCGCGTTCGTCGGCTTGGCCGAGTTGGCCCTCTCGGGTTGCACGACATCCACCGACCACCTGTATCTGCATCCGCACGGAGCCGGCGACTTGCTGACGGCCGAGATCGAAGCCGCCCGCGCGTTGGGCCTGCGCTTTCATCCCACCCGCGGGTCGATGTCGTTGAGCGAGAAGGACGGCGGTCTGCCACCCGACGACGTGGTGGCCGACGACGACGAGATCCTGGCCGCCAGCGAGGAAGCGGTGAAGCGTCACCACGACCGGTCGTTCGGCGCCATGACCCGGGTGGCCCTCGCTCCGTGTTCGCCGTTCAGCGTGACCGAGCAATTGATGGTTCGATCGGCGGAACTGGCCGAGAAGTTGGACGTGCGTCTGCACACGCACTTCGCCGAGAACGCCGAGGACGACGACTTCTCCATCGCCACCTTCGGGTGTCGACCCATGGAGTACCTCGAGCGCACGGGTTGGTGCAGCAGTCGCACGTGGGTGGCGCACTGCGTGATGCCCAACCACGATGAGGTGCATCGCCTGGGCGCGGCGGGCATCGGTGTGGCGCATTGTCCCAGTTCGAACCTGATCCTGGCGTCGGGCATCTCGCCCGTCGTCGATCTTCGCGCGGCCGGGGCCAAGGTGGGACTGGGCGTCGACGGCTCGTCGTCGGCGGACTCGGCATCGATGTGGTTGGAAGCCCGACAGGCGATGCTGCTGGCCAAGTTGCGCAACGGCGCGCACGCGGGAACGGCGCGCATGGCGTTGGAGGTGGCCACCATCGGCGGAGCGGGGTGTCTGGGTCGGGAGGGTGAGATCGGAGAACTCAGCGTGGGTGCCGTCGCTGACATCGCGGTGTGGTCGCTCACCGGACCGTCGTTCGCCGGCGCCATCGCCGATCCGGTGGAGGCATGGTTGCGTTGCGGACCCACGGGCGCCCGACACACCATCGTGAACGGACGGGTGGTGGTGCGCGACGGACACATCACGCACCCGGCACTCGACGAGATGCTGGCGAATCATGCGCGCATCAGCCGACGGATCCAGAAGCTCGACAATGACCGTTGAGTTTGGGCCCGTTGAGTTTGGGCCCGTTGAACTGGGTCGTCCCGACGCGGTGCTGTTCGACATGGACGGCACCATTGTGGACACCGAGCCGTATTGGATCGCCAGCGAGTTCGAGGTGGTGGAGATGCACGGGGGGTCGTGGTCGATGGATCACGCCAAATCCGTGGTGGGCTTCGATCTGTTGGATGCGGCGCGCTACATCGCTCACCACGGTGGCATCGACGTGGCTCCGCACGACATCGTGGAGATGCTGTTGGATCGCGTGGTGGCCCGACTGCGCGAAGCTGTTCCGTGGCGACCGGGTGCTCGCGAGTTGTTGGCCGCGGTGGTGGATGCCGGTATCCCCACGGCGCTGGTGACCATGTCGTGGCGCCGCTTCGCCGACGAGGTGGTGACGTGTCTTCCGCCGGGAAGCTTCACCGAGTCGGTGGTGGGCGACGAGGTGAGCATGGGCAAGCCGCATCCGGAGCCCTACCTGTTGGCGGCGGCGAAGTTGGGCGTGGACCCCGCTCGTTGCGTGGCCATCGAGGATTCGCCCACCGGAGTTCGTTCGGCGGTGGCCGCGGGATGTCGGGTGATCGCGGTGCCGCACGTGGTGCCGGTGCCCGAGGGGCTGGCCCACGTCACCGTGGAGTCACTGACCCACGTGACCCTCTAGTTGCCCCAGCGGGATTGTCCGAAGCGGTAGCCCACGCTGCGCACGGTCTGGATCAGATTCGCGTGCTCCTCACCCAACTTGGCGCGCAGACGACGAATGTGCACGTCGACC
>JAJTEQ010000105.1 GCA_021298195.1 Ilumatobacteraceae bacterium | reverse complement strand
CCGGGGACGTTGGCGCTCAGGGTGATCGAGCCGGTGGCGCTGGCGGTGCCGGTGGCCAACACGGTGGGCACGGACTCCATCACCAAGTGGACCGTTTCGTACGGGGTGAAGCCGGTGTACGTGGCCGCCACCGTGCCACCTTGGGTCAACGATGGGGTGGACACGATGGAACGCTCGGTGAACGTGTCGATGGTGGCCGTGGCGGGCGCATCGACCGACGGCGCCAAGGGCGTGGGCACGCGCACTTCGTAAACCGTCGTGGTTCCCGACAGCTCGTTGGCCACCAACAGGAGTGGCGTTCCGTTCGGGCTTTGCGCGGCCGGCACGAACACCATTCCCTCGGGCGAGACGTCGGTGGCACCCGCGCCGGTCGAGCCGTCGATGGCCGGGTTCTTGTAGGTGACGAACTGCGGGTTCACCGGATTGCTGACGTCGTACACCATCACTCCACCGACACGCTCGAGGCCGATGAAGGCGAAGGTTTGTGCGCCGATGACGCCGGTGGTGATGGCTTCGGGTTCGACACCCTTGTCATCGGAACGTCCGTCCATGCGGGAGCCGCAAATGGACGCTGCCATCTGGGCCGCCGTGCCGGTGTCCGACGCGTCCGAGTTGAAACACGTCGGGAAGTCGCGCTGCATGATCTCCTCGAACTGCGAACCGCTGTCCCACACCTTGGCGCCCGACGCATTCCAGATGGTGAACGAACGGGCGCCCAAGGCATAGAGACCCGAGGAACCGGTCGAGGTGGACGGGAATGCCAGGGTGGTCTTGAGGCGGGACAGTCGAAGCGCGGTCTTGTACGCGGTCGCATCCACGCCGGAGGCGGTCCAGATCGCGTTGAACGTGGCATCACCCATGCGAGCCTCCTCCTTGTAACAGGTCCAGTCGCGAGTGTCCCCCTCGTTCGCCGTGACCGTGTACGTCTGGCCATTTCGGGCGAAACTGGCGATGGTGTCGGGCATGTACATGCCCTTCAGCGGAAGACCCGCATAGGACACCATGTTGCGGGCCGCTCCGTTCGAGCCGTTGTCACGGTCGCTGGCGTCGAGCAGCAAGTTGCCCGAGACGGCGCCCCAGTCCTTGTAGCCCAGACTCACGATGTCCGAGATGGTCGTGGTGGTCAGGTCAACCACGGCAACGGCGTTCGCTTCTTGAAGCGTGACGAAGGCCTTGGAGTTGTCGGGGCTGACCGCGATGTATTCGGGTTCGAGGTCCTGGGCCGCCGTGGAGTTGGGGAAGAAGATTCGCACACCCTCGGCCAACAACGCGGTCTTGTCGAATGCGCTGAAGTCGAGGGTGGTCACCGTGGCGTTCGCCGCACCGTTGGCGACGTCGATGATCGAGATCGTGCCATTGGGGTCCGTCACGAGAGCCGGGTCGGTGGACTCGTCGACACCACCGGTGGTGGCCGGGTCGTCGTTGGCGCACAGCGGCTCGCCTTCGCCGGCCACGAGAATCTTGGTCTTGTCGGGGGAGAATCCCACGTGATCAGGCTGGACACCGACGTCCAGGCTTCGGATGAAGGTGCCGTTAGTGTCGAGAAGCACGATCTTTCCGTTGTTCGCGGTCTTTCGACCGTTGGACGCCACCGTGGCGGTCACGTCGATGGCCACCGCCACGATCCCGTTCCCCGCGGCCACGCTGTTGGTGTAGCCGTTGTAACTCGACACGTCGAAGCTCGACACCAACGTCGGGCTGGTTGGGTCCGCGATGGACACGATGTCGACGCGATTCTGTGCACCGTTGTTGATGAACATCCGCTTGGAGGCGGCGTCGTACGAGACGATCTCCGCTCGAGCCAAGCCACCACCGTCGTAGGTCCCGACGGGGACCAACTGCAATCCACCGGCGGCGATCGGCGGAACGGCTCTGGCCGCCGTGCCGGTCGTGACGAGTAGGGCACCGACACCGAGGGCCATCAAGCCTCCGATCGTGCGCACTCCGTGACGTCGTGTCCTCATGTTCCACCTCGTGTCATCGTTCGGCGACGTATTCGCCACGACGACCATGGTTCACGCGAGTGAACGAGAGGTGATGTCGGGTGAACGCCGAAACGATGTTTCGGTGAACTTGCTCGGTCAGCGGCTGCCGTGGAGGGCGCCGAGAATTGGCGGTAGCGCCGACACGTTGCGGGCGAACGCGTTCACGTGGGTTTCGAGTTGCTCGTAGTTCTCCTGCGTGAGATCCGACATGGCCACCACGCGATGACCGTCGATCACCAGTCGACAACCCGCCGCCCCCTCGTTCAGGGAATTGAGTTCGTTGTACAGGTCGATGGTGGGCACGACATCGTCCAAGACCTCGTAGCTGACCCGATACTTGAAGGGGCCGGTCTGGTCGCTGGCGGGTAGGGCGCTCAACTCGATGATGCCGTGCGACAATTCGGGGCTGAGAACGTGCACGAGGGCGCAGTTGGCCCACTGGAAGTCGATACCACCGATGACCGACTCGAGGTCGTGTCCCCAATGACTGACGTTGGGCAGGGCGGGCACGTGGAGCTTCCAGTTGTCGCCCTCGAACAAAATGAAACCCTCGCCGGTGGTGTTGGCAGGAACGCTCCGGGTTCGAGGTTGCCGAAGTTGGCCTTCGTGTCGAATTGGTGAACGCCCAGACCGACCGCGGTCCAGTCCGCGCTGAGACGCACGAGCCCGTTGTCGATGTCGAAGGTGCACACCAGGGGTGGGTTCATGCCATTACCCTCGCCGCCCGCGGGCCACATGCGGGCGGTGGACAGGAGGATCCACAGATTGGACGCGTCGACACTGACCTCGCACACCGACTCGCTCATGGGTGGGATGGCGGGAATGTGGGCGTGCGGGTTCTGGGCTACCGAGATCGTGATCTCCTCGGTGGCGATGGTGGCGGTGTCATCGGAGAGCGTGACGATCACCTCGTCGTACGTCAGGAAAATCTTGCCGATCGAGATGAGCAGATTCTCCGGAATCGGGAACGACCACGGTTCGACATCGGACGTCGACTCGTTCTCGTCGGAGATCTCGATGACCGACGTGGTTCCGTTGGCGTGGGCCGTCCAGGTTCGACTGCCATCGATGCGCCGCGACACCCAGATGGACTCGCCGCTCGACTCGTCGAATCGCAGGGGCGCCATGAAGGTGGCCAAGAGCTGGAACTCGGGCGGAGTCATGGCGAAGGTGACGGACGTGGTGTTGCTGTGGTGGCTCATGGAAAGAAGAACGCTCCGATGGGTCGATGGTGTGCGGGTGAAGGTCGAAGTCCGGATGTCAGCGTGTTCTGGACCTCCAGGCATCGGATGTGGCGACGGGTCCGATGGCGGTCGGTCGCAAGGTTTCCCCTCGGCCGGCCCGCCCGAGTGCCGCGATGGCGTGGGCCACGTCGGGCACTTGATGGATGCCGTTCGTGGCCACGATGGTCGCGCATTCGTCGGTGAGTCGGTCGTTGAACTGGTCGAGTTCGTCGGTGACCCAGCCGTCGCAGACCCAGATGAACGGTTCGCCGTTCCGCCTCTTCCTCAGGGCGAAGTGCAGGGCGGGTCCGTCGATGCCGTTACCCAGGTTCCCGCTGGGAACCTGCTCGGTGACGTGACCTCGCTCGGCGATGACCCAGATGTTCGGTGTCGCGTCGGTGCCGGGTGCGTGGCTGTAGCCGATGACGACGCAACCCGGGGCGGCCTCGATGATGTTCCAGAGGTCGTCCTGCGTGAGACGCATGGAGCCCGACTGGTCGATCAGCACGACGCCGCCGTTGCCACGATCGCGACGTTCGAAGATGCGTCGTTGGGGGTCGGTGAGCAGACGTTCGATGTGGCGTGGGTTGCGTCCGACGACACTGGCGCGCTTGCGACGACCGATGCGACCGTCCACCCGGCGCGTTCGATCGACCGACAATTCGATGAGGCGGCCCCACCGCCCCTCGGGGTCGGCGTCGTGATCGTCCAGATTGGTGAGATCGGGGGCGTCGGCGTCCTCGATCTCGTCCGATGAGCGCAGAGCCCGGTGAAGGATGCGCGCCACCTCGAGGGTGAAATACCAACCTTCGGGGATTCCGTCGACGGACGTCGTGGAGCTGACGAAGTCGAGGTTGGTCTCGTTGTCGGTGGCGCCTCTCCAGTGACGTCGGATCGCCGCGGTCACCTTGCGCAACGGGTGAACCCATTGGGGTCGAACCTTGCGGACACCGGCCAGAAG
>JAJTEQ010000011.1 GCA_021298195.1 Ilumatobacteraceae bacterium | reverse complement strand
CCCTTCCAGATGATGACGCCCTCGCGCAGGAAGCGCACCTTGGTACCCCGCGTGATCTGACCCGAGCGCACGTAACAACCGGCGATGGCGCCGATCTTGGGCACGCGGAAGACCTCGCGGACCTCGGCTTCGCCGGTGACCACTTCCTCGAACTCGGGAGCGAGCATGCCGACCATGGCGCTTTCGATGTCCTCGAGGAGCTTGTAGATGATTTCGTAGGTACGAATCTCCACGTGCTCGGCCTCGGCCAGGTCACGAGCCTTGCGGTCGGGACGAACGTTGAAGCCGATGATGGTGGCGTTGGTCGCCGCCGCCAACGTGATGTCGTTCTCCGTCACGCCACCGACCGCGCGGTGCACGAAGGCCAACTTCACCTCGTCGCGCTCCAGGCGCTTCAGGCTCTCGGTGACGGCTTCGAGCGAACCCTGCACGTCGGCCTTCAACACCAGGTTCAAGGTGGCCACTTCGCCGGCCTGGATCTGCGAGAACACGTCCTCCAACTTCACGCCACGCTGAACGCGGGCGTCGCCGCGCTGGGCCTTGGCGCGCAGACGCTGTTCGCGCGCTTCGCCGACGGTTCGGGCGGTCTTTTCGTCGGGAGCCACACGGAACTCGTCACCGGCGTTGGGCACGCTCGACAGACCGAGCACCTGCACGGGGGTGGAGGGGCCGGCTTCCTTGATCTGCTTGCCCTTGTCGTCGATCATGGCGCGCACGCGTCCCCACGCACCGCCGGCCACGATGGGGTCGCCCACCTTGAGCGTTCCCTTGTCGACGAGGATGGTCGCCACGGGACCACGACCGGTGTCGAGGTTGGCTTCCAACACCACACCCTTGGCGCGGCCGGTCGGGTTCGCCGTGAGCTCTTCGACCTCGGCGACCAAGGTGAGTTGTTCGATGAGGTCGTCGACACCCAGGTTCTGCTGGGCCGACATCTCGACACAGATGGTGTCACCGCCCCAGGACTCGGGAACGAGTTCCTGCTCGGCCAACTGCGCCAACACGCGCTGCACGTCGGCGTTCTCCTTGTCGATCTTGTTGATGGCCACGACCATGGGCACACCGGCCGCGCGGGCGTGGCTGATGGCCTCGACGGTCTGGGGCATCACACCGTCGTCGGCAGCCACCATCAACACGACGATGTCGGTCACCTGCGCACCACGGGCGCGCATCTGGGTGAACGCCGCGTGACCCGGGGTGTCGATGAAGGTGACCTTCTTGCCGTTCTGGTCCACCTGATACGCACCGATGTGCTGGGTGATGCCACCGGCTTCACCGGACACCACGTTGGCGTTGCGGATCTTGTCGAGCAGCGTCGTCTTACCGTGGTCGACGTGACCCATGACGGTGATGACCGGCGGACGCGAAGCTTGGGCCTCCTCGTCGTCGTCGTCGCTGTCGTCGAACAACGCCTGCAGTTCCAGTTCTTCTTGCTGGCCCGGTTCGACCAACAACAGTTCGGCGCCGATCTCGAGGGCGAACAGTTCCATCTGCTCGTCGGTGAGCGTCATGGTGGCGGTCACCATTTCGCCGTTCTTCATGAGGAACAACACGACGTCGGCCGCGGTGCGATTCAGACGCGGCGCGAACTCCTGAGCCGACACACCACGCTCGACGACGATGGTGCCCTCGGGCACCGGCGCGCCGGTGGCGCTGTAGCTCTGCATCGAGGGCTGCAGCTCTTCCTCACCACGACGTCGACGACGACCACCACTACGAGGTGCACGACGACCACCACTGGGGCGCGCGCCACCACCGGGGCGGCCCCCACCGGGACCACCGGGACGACCACCGGGGCCACCGGGACCACCGGGGCCACCGCCGGGACGCGGGCCACCGAAGGCACCGGGTGCACCTCCGGGACGCGGACCACCCGGACGCGGACCACCGAAACCACCGGGACGCGGTGCGCCGGTGCGGGGGCCGCCGTAACCGGCGCCGCTCGGGCGCGATCCGGGGGGCGGAGCGGTCCGCGGACCACCGGGGGGCGGCGGAACCGGACGACCCGTGGCCGACATGGGGCGACCGGGCGGGGGCGGCGGGACCGGACGACCCGAGGGCGACATCGGTCGCGGCGGGGCGGGCGGGGCCGGTCGGGCGGGTGCGGGGGCGGGCGGGGCCGCGGGAGCACCAGATGCCGCAGGGGATGCGGGCGGGCGGGGAGCATCGGGACGCGCCACCGGAGCCGCCGGACGCGGAAGATCCTTGGTGGCGTCGCGGCCCGAGATCACTCGGCTGGACTTCACGGCCGGGGCCGATTCGGTCGGCGCGGCGTCGGTCCCGGCGGGCGCACTCGTCGGTGCCACCTCGGCCACCGGAGTCGCCACCTCGGCGACGGGGGTCGGTGCCGGCGACGCGGTTTCACCCTCGGGCTCGGCGCTCGACGTGGCGGCGGACTTGGCCGAGGCCTTCTTCGCGGTCGTCTTGGGCGCCGCGTCGGAGGACTCGCCGTCGGCGTCGGATTTGGCCGTCTTCTTGGCGGCCTTGGCCGGCTTGGCTTCCTCGGGCTGTACGTCGCGCACCAGACCCTGCGCCTTGGCCTTGCGTTCGAGCAACGGGACGAAGGCGTCAGCCAACGTCGACTGAGGCGTCTTGGCGGCAACTCCCTCGGCTTTGCAGAGGTCCAACATCTCGGTATTGGTCATACCGAGCTTCTTGGCGAGTTCGCTTACTTTGATCTTGGCTGTTGCCACGCGACGTTCAGTCCTTCGTTGCTCTGTGGCCGGGCGAACCCGGCACGGTTGATTACTTTGCCATGGTTAGGCGGTTCCTGAGGTTGGTGTTCTTGGTGTGTGACCGGGTCCCGAAGGATCGGTCGAAGCCCCGCGTCGAAAACGCTCGCTCGAGGCAGTTCGGTGAGTCCGCGCAGATCCATGCTCCGCGTCCGGTCGCGGTGCGCGACTCGCACACCTCGCCGGTCGCCGCGCGAACGTAGCGACGCAGTGCCGACTGCTCCCGACGGGAACGGCACCCCACGCACGTGCGGATCGGAGCGGACGAAACGGTCATGGTCAGGCGCTTTCCGTCGGCTCCGGAGCGGCCGGCTGACCCGACATGCGCTCCCATTCCTGGAGACTCATGACCGACCCGTCGGCGGCGTGCCATTCCTGCTCGCCGGTCTCGGGGTTGACCTTCCATTCGCCGTCGGCGAAGCCATCCTCGAAGATGCCGTTGAGCTCGTTCTGGTACTGCGTCTCGCTCTTGATGTCGATGCGCACACCGGCCAAACGCGAGGCCAGACGGGCATTCTGACCCTCCTTGCCGATGGCCAGGCTGAGCTGGAAGTCGGGAACGATCACGTCGGCCTGGGTGCGGTCCTCGCTGAGGCGAACCTCGGTGACCTTGGCCGGCGACAGGGCCTTGGCGATGAAATCGGCCAAGTCCTCGCTGAACGGAATGATGTCGATCTTTTCCTGATTCAGTTCGTTCACGACCATGCGCACGCGTCCACCGCGCGCGCCCACGCAGGCACCCACGGGATCCACGTTGCTGTCGTTGCTGTGCACCGCGATCTTGGTGCGGTGACCGGGCTCGCGCGAGCAGGCCTTGATCTCGACCACGCCGTCGGCGATCTCGGGAACTTCCAACTCGAACAGGCGCTTCACCAGACCGGGGTGCGTACGACTGACCACGATCTGCGGGCCACGCTCGGAGCGACGCACCTCGACGATGTAGGCCTTCACGCGCGTGCCGGGGTTGGCGCGCTCGTAGGGCACTTGCTCGCTCTGCGGCATGAGTGCCTCGACCTTGCCCAAGTCCAGCAAGGCGTAACGGTGATCGTTCTGCTGGACGATGCCGGTGACGATGTCGCCCTCGCGGTTGGCGTACTCCTCGAACTTGCGGTCGCGCTCGGCCTCGCGAATGCGCTGGCCCATGACCTGACGGAAGGTCTGAGCGGCGATGCGACCCAACTCGTTCTTACTCGGCGTGTCGTCGCGCTCGTTGACCCAGTTGCCGTCCTCGTCGATGTCGTAGGCGATGAAGCTCATCTCCAGCGTGTCGGGGTTCAGCATCACTTCGACTTCTTCGGCCGCGCCCGGACGCTTCTTGTACGCCGTGGCCAACGCGTCGACCAACACCTGCAACAAGGTGTCCTCGGAGATGTTCTTCTCCTGGGCTAGCAGCTTGATCGCTTCTTTCATGTCGAGATTGCTCATGACTCAGGGCTCCTGGTCGTCGTGGGTGTCTGTTTCGTCAAAATCCGGGTCGTCGAAATCTGGGTCGTCGAAATCTGGGTCGATGTCAGCGGACAAGTCTGCCGTGGCCGAGCCCGATTCGGCTCCGGACCGAGGTCCCGAAGCCGAACTTTTGCCCCGCGCCCCCTTCTTGCCACCCGAACCGGGCTTGGGTGCGGCCTCCCACACGAACACGGTGCGGGCACGGTCCACCTGATCCAGCGCGACGAGGCGCTCCTCGCCCGACTCGAGACGCAGGGTGAAGTCGGTCTCCGACGCCGCGATCAACTGACCCGAGATTCGACGCTCGCCGTTCACGACGTTGGTCAGTCGGACGGCCACCTGCTTTCCGATCTCGCGCTGGAAGTGACGCGGCAGGCGCAAGTTGCGCTCGAGGCCGGGGCTGGAGACTTCGAGGGTGTACTGACCGGGGATGGGGTCGGCGTGGTCGAGGTCGCGCGAGATCAGGCGCGTGGCGCGGGCCAACTGGTCCACGTCGACGCCGCCGGGTGACCCCGGGGGCGTGTCGATGGTGACCTTCACCATGCCGCCGGCGTACTCGAGGTCGTACAACTCGAGGCCGAGGTCGGTCAGGATCGGCAGAACGAGTTGGCGCACGCTGTCGGTGATGCTGTTGTCGGTGCCGGCCATGTCGTCGTTCTCCTCTCTCGTCTCGTCTCGCGCGTCGTGAGTGATGAAAAAAGACGTGAGCTTTCGCTCACGCCTTTTCGACCCACCTGACGGTGGAAACCCTCTCAAGACCCCCTGAATGATACAGCCTGCCAACTAACCTCCATCCAATGTTGCGGTTGTCCAGCCTGTTCGTGCGAACCCTGCGGGAGAACCCCTCCGACGCCGAGGTCCCGAGCCATCAGTTGATGTTGCGCGCCGGCTACATCCGACGTGCGGCCCCCGGTGGGTTCACCTGGTTGCCCTTGGGCTGGAACGTCTACCGCAACGTCGAGCGGGTGGTTCGCGAGGAGATGGATGCCGCCGGCTTCCAGGAGGTCCATTTTCCGGCCCTGCTCCCCCGCGAGCCCTACGAGGCCACGAACCGTTGGTCCGAATACGGACCGAACCTGTTCCGCCTTCAGGACCGGCGTGGCGTCGATTACCTCCTCGGCCCCACGCACGAGGAAATGTTCACTCTGCTCGTGAAGGACCTGTACAGCAGCTACAAGGACCTTCCGCTCGTGATCTACCAGATACAGACCAAATACCGCGACGAGGCTCGCCCCCGGGCCGGCCTGTTGCGCGGGCGCGAATTCGTCATGAAGGACAGCTACAGCTTCGACATCGACGATGCCGGTCTGGCCCAGAGCTACGAGGACCACCGGGCGGCCTACATCCGCACCTTCGAACGTCTCGGATTGCCGTTCGTGATCGTCTCGGCCATGTCGGGGGCCATGGGCGGGTCCAAGAGCGAGGAGTTCCTGGCCCCGCTCGAGGTGGGCGAGGACACCTTCGTGCGGTGCTCCTGCGGGTACGCCGCCAACACCGAGGCGGTGCACGTTCCGTCGCCCGCGTCCGCTCCCGTCGATGGTTCCCCCGCGGCCCGGGTGGTCGACACTCCGGGAACACCCACCATCGCCACCTTGGTGGACCTGTTGAACGAACGCCCCGATCTGCGTCGCGACGATCGCGCGTGGAGCGCCGCCGACACGTTGAAGAACGTCATCGTGATGTTGCGCCACCCCGACGGTCGCCGTGAGCCGTTGGCCATCGGATTGCCGGGTGATCGCGAGGTCGACATGAAGCGCCTCGAGGCCCAGGTCGGACCGGCCGAACCGGAGGCGTTCACCGAAGCCGACTTCGCGGCCCATCCCTCGCTCGTGAAGGGTTACATCGGACCCGACGTGCTCGGAACCGCATCCGCATCGGGCATCCGCTATCTGGTGGACCCGCGCGTCGTGTCCGGATCGCGTTGGGTGACGGGTGCCAACGCCTCGGGCAATCACGTGGTCGATCTCACCTGTGGTCGCGACTTCACCCCCGACGGCACCATCGAGGCGGCCGAGGTCCTGGCCGGTGACCCGTGTCCGGCCTGCGCCGAGCGCGGTGCCGACGGAAAGCTCGAGATGGCGCGCGGCATCGAGATCGGTCACATCTTCCAACTCGGTCGCAAGTACGCCGAGGCCCTCGATCTGACCGTGCTCGATCAGAACGGCAAGCAGGTCGTCGTCACCATGGGCAGTTACGGCATCGGCGTGTCGCGCGCCGTGGCCGCCATCGCCGAGGCCACGGCCGACGACATGGGACTCTGCTGGCCGCGCGAGGTGGCTCCGGCCGACGTGCACATGGTGATCGCCAGCAAGGGCGGCGACGACATCGCCGTCGCGGCCGAACGTATGGCCGCCGAACTCGAGGCTCGCGGTGTCCGGGTGTTGCTCGACGACCGCACCACCGTGTCTCCGGGCGTGAAGTTCAAGGACGCCGAACTCATCGGCGTGCCCACCATCGTGATCGTGGGCAAGGGTCTGGCCGACGGCGTGATCGAGGTGCGCGATCGAGCCACCAACGAACGTCGCAACATCGCCGTCGCCTCGGCGGTCGACGAACTGGTGGCCGAATGCGGCTCGAATCAGCGTCGGTGATCGAGGCGGTCCACCGGCCATGAAACTCGTCCGTGGCGTCGTGCAGCACTATTCGTGGGGCGACCCCGCGGCCATTCCGTCGCTGCTCGGACTCGAACCGGACGGTCGCCCGTGGGCCGAGTTGTGGTTCGGCACGCACCTCGGTGGGCCGGCCAAGGTGATCGAACTGGACGAAACCGGTCAACGTGGTTCCGCGCCGACACTCAGCGACGACACCGGTGGGCTGTTCTCGCCCCTCACCGCGGTGTCGGGCGAACTGCCGTTCCTGCTCAAGATTCTCGCCGCCGCGGAGCCGTTGTCGTTGCAGAGCCATCCGTCGCAAGAGCAGGCCCGCATCGGGTACGCCCGCGAGAATCGTCTCGACATCCCCATCGGGAACAGTCGCCGCATCTACCGCGACCCCTTCGCGAAACCCGAACTCGTCTGCGCCCTCGAACCCTTCGAAGCACTGTGCGGTTTTCGTCGCGAGGTCGATTCGGTCCATCTGTTGCACTCCATCGGTGGAGGTGCCTCCAATCTGGCGCGATTGATCGCCGACCACGATCTCGACCATGCGCTCCGCTACCTGTTCGGCGGCTCCGAGGAGATCCGCGTTCTGCAGAACGAGATCATCGACTCGTGTCGCGAGCACGATTCGACCAGTGCTCGCTGGGCCGTTCGGCTGGCGCAGTCGTACCCCGACGATCCCGCGGTCATCGTCACGCTGTTGATGAATCACGTGACGCTCGCTCCCGGTGAGGCGCTCTATCTGGGCCCGGGAAATCTTCACGCCTATCTCCGGGGCACCGGAGTCGAGGTCATGGGCTCGAGCGACAACGTCGTGCGTTGTGGTCTGACGAACAAGCACGTCGACGTGAACGAGTTGCTGGCCACGGTGGTGCCCGAACCGCTCGACGACCCCATCGTGCGCGCCACACCCGTCGCGCGCACCGCGGCCGGTCGCTTGTGGCGCTACGTCACCCCGCCGGCACCTTTCGTTCTGTGGGTGCACCAGATCGACGGCACCGAAACCATCCGGGCGCGCACGCGCGAGCTCACTTTGTGCGGCGTGGGGTCGACCGACGTGCTGCAGCGCGGTGAAGTCGCCTATCTCGCGCCCGGGCGGGAATTGACGGTTCGGGGCAAGGCCACCTTGTTCCGCGTCACCGAGTGGACCGACCCGCAGTCCTGACCGAGGGCGTCGCGCCGTTCAGGACTTCTTGCGGATCTCGACGATGCGCTCGTTGGCGTTGTTGGCGTCCTCACCCTTTTCGGCCAGGAGAGCGGACCGATCCTTGGCGGCCTCGCGCTCGGCCTTGGCCGTGTCGACGCGCGCAATGGCCGCCTCGACGCCGTGCTCGTGGATGAACTCGGCCCACTCCACCAGCGCTTCCACCATCTCGGACTCGGGAACCACCGCCACGTTGCGACCCTTCACGAACAGGTGACCGCGCTTGTTGCCCGCGGCGATTCCGATGTCGGCGTCGCGAGCCTCGCCCGGACCGTTCACCACGCAACCCATCACCGCCACCTGCAACGGAATCTGCCGCTCTCCGAAGGCGGCCATGGCGCGATTCGCCACGTCGATGACGTCGATCTCGGCGCGTCCGCACGACGGACAGGCGATGAGGTCCACGTTCTTGCGCTCGCGCAATCCGAGGGCCTCCAGCAGTTGACGGCCCGCACGGGCCTCTTCCACCGGATCGGCGGTGAGGCTGTAACGGATGGTGTCGCCGATGCCCTCCATGAGAAGCGTCGCGATGCCGGCCGTGGCCTTCAACAATCCACCGGGCAAAGGTCCGGCCTCGGTGACACCCAAGTGGAGCGGATGATCGGTGGCCTCGCTCAGTTGCCGGTACGCCTCCACCATGAGAGGGACATTGGATGCCTTCACGCTGATCTTGATGAGATCGAAGTCGACCTCCTGGAAGTAGGCGATCTCGCGCATCGCCGACTCGACCATCGCTTCAGGAGTCACCTTGCCGCCGTACTTGTCGTACAACTCGGGGTCGAGCGAACCACCGTTCACTCCGATGCGAATCGGAATGCCACGGTCGCGGGCCTCGCTGGCCACGGCCTTGATGTGCTCGGGCTTGCGGATGTTGCCCGGGTTCAGGCGCAGGCCGTGCACCCCGGCTTCCATCGCGGCCAGCGCCATCTTGTACTGGTGATGGATGTCGGCGATCACCGGGATGGGCGACCGCGGGACGATGCGCGCCAGTCCCTCGGCGGCCTCGATCTCGTTGCACGTGCAGCGAACGATGTCGCATCCCGCGGCAGCCAACGCGTAGATCTGCTGCAGCGTTCCCTCGACGTCGGCGGTCTTGGTGATGGTCATCGACTGCACCGTGATCGGTGCGTCGCCACCCACGGCCACCTTGCCGACATGGATCTGTCGGGTCGGTCGACGGGACGTGATCGACGCGTGCTGCATGACCGTCAGTCTGCCAACAATCAGAACGGTCGTGTGAGATCGAGGTACAGGCCGGTGAAGGTGAGGAACATGAGAAGTGTCACGACCACCACGGTGGCCGGCCACATCTTCTCGACGTCGGCCCGATACTCGCGGCCTCGACGACTACGGATTCGCTCGTACGTGGCGATGGCCGCGTGTCCGCCGTCGAAGGGCAGCAGCGGGAGGAGGTTGAACAGACCCACGAACACGTTGATGGAGGCCAGCACCTCCATCACACCGTAGAAACCGTCGCGGTCACCGATCTCGCCGGCGACCTTGGTGACACCGACCACGGTGGTGGGTCGCTTGGACGGGTCAGCTTCGGAGTTCGTGAGTTGCTCCCACTGATTCGCCGGGTTCACCACCGTGCCGATACCCGAGAACGTGCGCCCCATTCCGGTCCAGAGATCGCCCATGACGTGCGAAAAGCCGTCGACGATCCCCAACTCGGAACGATCCCAATTGTCGGTGCCCACCCCGAGATACCCGAGACCCGATCCGGGCTCCGACGGACGCTCGACGAGGGTGACGTCGACCGCCGTCGTCACGCCGTCGCGAACGAACTCGACCGTGACTCGTTCACCGGCGCCGATGGCACCGATGGTCTCGCTCAGTTCACCGACGCTGTCGATCGAACGTCCACCGATGGTCGAGATGCGGTCGCCGAGCTGGATACCCGCACGTTCGGCCGGTGAACCCTCGGTGATGGCGAACACCTTGACCTCGTCGGTTTCCTGGTAACGACCACCCGTCGTGTACACGAACATCATGATCAGGATCGCGATGATCATGTGCATCAGCGACCCGGCGGTGATGACGAGCAGACGCCAACGGTAGGGCTTGCTCGAATACGACACCGCCTCGTCGCCGGGTTCGACGGGATCGAGGTTGTTCATTCCGACGATGCGCACGAACGCGCCCAACGGCAAGGCGCGCACGCCGTACTCGACGCCGTTGCGAGTCATGCTCCAGAGCTTGGGTCCGAACCCCATGAAGAACTGGGTCCGCTTCATGCCGGCCCAGCCGGCGGTGACGAAGTGGCCGACCTCGTGCAGGAAAACCGAGACGAGCAGCCCGACCACCAACACCAGGCTCCAGACGTTCGTGACACCGAGCCAGATCAGCAACGCCAGGATGACCAGCCCGGACGTGAGCGCGACCGAGCGCTTGGGGCCTTGGTCGACCGGGGTCTCGCCCACGGCTCCGCCGGCCATCATCTCGTCGCGGAACGATCGGTACAGGGTCATCGCGACAGAACTCTACGGGCGGCATCTCGCCCGCGCCCGTCGGCCTCGATGATGTCGGCCGCCGTCAGATCACCCGCCGGGGTTCGATGGTGCTGCAGGGCCTCCTCGACCGTCTCGGCGATCTGGGTCCAGCGCAAACCGCCTTCGAGGAATCGCTCGACCGCCACCTCGTTGGCCGCCGACATGAACGCGGGTGCCGTTCCGCCAACGCGCCCGGCTTCGTACGCCAGGTCGAGGCAGCGGAACGTGCGCCGATCCGGCGAGGCGAAGTCGAGTCGTTGCAATTTCTCCCAGTCGATGCGCCCGAAGGGCGACGCGATGCGGTTCGGATGCGCGAGGGCGTATCCGATCGGCAACCGCATGTCGGGCAGGCTCAACTGGGCCATCGTGCAGCCGTCGGTGAATTCGACCATGGAGTGAACGATGCTCTGGGGGTGCACCACCACCTCGATGCGGTCGTACGGGACGCCGAACAATTCGTGGGCCTCGATGACCTCGAGTCCCTTGTTCATCAGCGTGGACGAGTCGATGGTGATCTTGGGTCCCATGCTCCACGTCGGATGAGCCAGCGCCTCGTTCACCGTGACGGACCGCAGGTCGTCGATGGTGCGACCGCGGAACGGCCCGCCGCTGGCGGTCAGCACGATGCGGGACACCTCGACTCCCCCGCGCACGGTGGATCGCAGACACTGATGGACCGCGCAATGCTCGCTGTCGACCGGGACGATCTCGGCACCGGGCGTCGATCTCAGCGGTCGCACCACCGGACCGGCGGCGATGAGGGATTCCTTGTTGGCCAGTGCCAGTCGCTTGCCCGCGGCCAAGGTCGCCAGCGTGACATCGAGGCCGGCGAATCCGACGACGGCGTTCACCACCACGTCGGCGTGCGCGACCAGATCCGACATGGTGGATTCCACGCGAACCCCGGGCAGCGCGTCGCGCACCTCGGCCACTCGGGACGAGTCGGCCACGGCCACCACGCCGACGCGGAACTCGCGGGCCTGAGCGATGAGAACATCGACCGACGAGCCCACTCCGAGGGCCGCCACGACGTATTCGACATCACGATCGGGACGCGCGTTCTCGGCGCGCACGACGTCGAGGGTCTGGGTGCCGATCGAGCCGGTCGAGCCGGCGATGGCCACACGAACGGTGGTGGGCGAACCCATTATCGACCGTCCGTCACGACATGCCCCGTCACGACATGTCCCGTCACGACATGTACGGCTGAAGCACCATCAAGAGGTAGTACGACGCGGGTAGGGCGAACAGGAATCCGTCGAACCGGTCGAGAACCCCGCCGTGGCCCCGAATGACCGTGCCGAAGTCCTTGATCTCGAGGTTGCGCTTGAACATGCTCTCGACCATGTCGCCGAGTGGAGCCAACACGGCCACGACGATGGCCAACATCACCACTTCACCGATGTCGTTCCACGTGTCGCTCTGCAGGCTGACGACCCACATCACGACCAAGGTGGCCACCGAACCACCGAGCAATCCCTCGACGGTCTTGTTCGGGCTGATCCAGGAGTGCAGGGGCGTGTTGCCCGCCGCCGAGCCGACGAACAACGCACCCACGTCGTTCGCGATCACTCCGACGGCGACGATGAACAAGGTGTCGGTTCCCACGTGCGAGAGTCCGGGCGTGTTGGACACACCGGCCAACAACGCTCCGTACGCACCGAGCAGACCGATCCACGTGACGCCGAGCGTGGTGATGGCCACGTTCGGCATCGGATTGGCCTGCACGTTCTCGGCACCGATGTAGGTGATGGCCGAGGCCATGAACGCGAACGTGAAAACCAACGGCAACGCGCCGTCACCGACCCAGTAGGCGGCCAACGGAGCGGCGATACAGGTGACGATCCCGACGATGGTGGCCGGACGATAGCGACGCTCGACGATCTTCTCGAAGAACTCGACCGCGGCCAGACCGCACACCAACACCACGATCGCCAACACGGCGACCGGCTTCCAGAGCAAGGCGGCCACAAAGGCCGCCAACATCAACAACCCGACGGCGATGGCCGTGGGCATGTCACGCCCCCCGACACCACCGGTCGAGCGCGCAGCGCGGGCCGGACGGGGACGACTTTCGGGACGGGGACGACTCTCGGGACGCGGACGGGCTCCGCTACCGGTGCGGCTCTGCGTCTCGTCGCCGATGGCGATGCGACCACCTCGACCGGTCTCGAACGGGTCCGTGGCCGCGGGGATCGGCCGCGTGGCCGCCCCGGTGGTGGAATCCTCGGGACGACGAGTCGCCCCGGTGGTGGAATCTCGTCGGGTGCCGCCGGTGGACTCGCCCAAACGCACGCGGGGGCGCCCGCCACTTTGATCGGCCCCGCGCGGAGCCGGACCGGACGGATCATCGGGAACCGGACGCGGCGCCGAACCCGAATACGAACCCCAGATGTCGACATCGTCGTCGTCGATCTCGCGCGGGGTGGGTCGCGAGGAACCACCGGAGCGTTCATCGGAGAACAGCGGTGCGCGTTCCGCGGGTGCCGACTCGGTCCAATGGGGCAACGGACCGGTGTCGTCGGATCCGAAGCTCAACGGAGCCTCGTCCTCGGTCTCCTCGTCGGAGAAACGCAACTCACCGAAGTCGTCGAATTCGTCGTCGTTCGATCCGTTCCCGGATCCTCGGCGCCACATGTCATCGCTCATGATTGTCTCCCCTTCGGTCTGGTCAGACTTCCAGAAGTTCCTGTTCCTTGCGTTGCACGGCCTTGTCGATGTGCTCGACATGATCGTGGGTGATCTTGTCCAATTCCTTCTCGGCGCGTTCCAGTTCGTCCGCCGAGATGTCACCGGCCTTCTCGGACGTCTCGAGTTGCTTGCGCGCATCGCGACGTACGTTGCGAACGGCCACTCGGCCGTCCTCGGCCATATTCTTCACCAATTTGACGTAGTCCCGACGACGCTCCTCGGTGAGCATCGGGAAGTTCAGTCGGATGACGACGCCGTCGTTGGACGGCGACATGCCGAGGTCGCTGTCACGAATGGCCTTCTCGATGGCCCCGAGGGACCCACGATCGTGGGGTTTGATGACCAGCACCCGAGCCTCGGGCACCTGAAAACCGGCCAGTTGCTGCAACGGGCAGTCGGCTCCGTAGTAGTTCACCATCAGTTTTTCGACCAGGGCCGGGGTGGCCCGACCGGTGCGCACCGTCGTGAACTGGGCTTGGGCGTGCTCGACGGCCTTGTCCATCTTGTCGATGGCCTCGAGAAGGATGTCGTCGGTCACCCAACCAGCGTACCTATGCGCTGACCCTCCAGAACGGATCTGATGTTGCCGGGCGTGCTCACGTCGAACACCACGATCGGGATCTTGTTGTCGCGGCAAAAAGCGATCGCCGTGGCGTCCATGACCCGCAGTTCCTTCTCGATGACCTCTTTGTGCGAGACCCGGTCGTAGCGGGTGGCGCCGGGATCGAGTTTGGGGTCCGCGGTGTACACGCCGTCGACGCCGGAGTGGGTGCCCTTCAAGATGGCCTCGGCGTCGATCTCGGCGGCGCGCAGGGCGGCCGCGGTGTCGGTGGTGAAGAACGGGTTGCCCGTTCCACCGGCGAAGATCACGACGCGACCCTTCTCCATGTGCCGCTCGGCGCGACGACGGATGTACGGCTCGGCGACCTTGGGCATTTCGACCGCGGTCATGACCCGACTGTGTTGTCCGACCCGCTCGAGGGCGTCCTGTAGCGCCAGACCGTTCATGACGGTGGCGATCATTCCCATGAAATCGGCTTGCGCCTGGTCCATGCCTTGACCGGCGCCCTTGAGCCCACGCCAGAAGTTGCCGCCGCCGACGACGACCGCGATGTCGACCTTGAGGTTCTCGCGCACGTCCTTGATCTCGGTGGCCACCTGATGCAGCACGTTGGTGTCGAGCCCGAAGCCGGTCGGCTCGGCCAGAGCCTCACCCGACAATTTGAGAATGACGCGCTTCCACCGGGGACGATCCTCGGTCGCGTCCATCTCGGATCAGCCGATCTCGATCTGGGCGAAACGCACGATGCTCGCGCCGCCCAGAACCTGGGTGACGGACTGCTTGTCGTCCTTGGCGTAGGGCTGCTCGACCAGGCACACGTCTTTGAAGAAGCCGTTGATGCGACCCTCGACGATCTTGGGCAGGGCCGCTTCGGGCTTGCCCTCGTTACGACTGATCGTCTCCAGGGTCGCTCGCTCCTTGTCGACGACGTCGGCGGGAACCTCGTCGCGCGTCAGGTACTTCGGACGAGCGAAGGCGATGTGCACGGCGATGTCGTGCGCCAGATCGACCGAACCATTGGCGATCTCGACGAGGACCGCGTTCACGCCACGGCCACCTTGGATGTGCTGGTAACTGTCGATGACGTTGCCGGGAGCAGCCTCGACGCGGGCGACCTCACCGAGTTCGATCTTCTCCTTCAGCGTGATCTTCAGGTCGTCCAAGATGGCGGCACGCTCGGACACGGCCGCCTCACCCTTGGCGGCCACCAGCTCGGCCAGCGCCTGAGCCTCGGCCTTGAACTGATCGCTTCCCGCGACGAAGTCGGTCTCGCACTTCAGCTTCACGATGGCGCCGACGTTGCCCGACACCACGAGAGCCACCACGCCTTGGGTGTTCTCGCGATCGTCGCGCTTGGCCGAGGCGGCCAAGCCCTTCTCACGCAACCACTGCTTGGCCTCTTCCATGTCGCCGTTGTTGGCTTCGAGGGCCTTCTTGCAATCCATCATTCCCGCGCCGGTGGATTGGCGCAGGGTCTGAACATCCTTGGCGGTGAACGACATGGGTCAGGCCTCCGGGGTGGTCTCGGCCGCGGCAGCGGTCTTGGCGGCGGACAACTTGGCCTCGCGCTCGGCTTGGGCGGCCGCGGCCGCGGCGCGCGCCTTGGCCTGATCGGCGGCAAACTCGGCCTTCTCGGCATCGGAGCGCTCGGGGGCCACGAGGCCCGGGTTCCGCTTGGACGCGATGTAGCGACCTTCGATGACCGCCTCGGCGATGACCTTCGACATGAGCTCGTTGGCGCGGATGGCGTCGTCGTTGCCCGGGATCGGATAGGTGATCAGGTCGGGATCGACGTTGGTGTCGACGATGGCCACCACCGGGATACCGAGTTTGTTGGCCTCGGTGACTCCGATGTGCTCCTTCTTGGTGTCGATGATGAACACGGCGTCGGGACGACGGGTCATGTGGCGGATACCGCTGAGGTTCTTCTGCAACTTGGCCAACTCGCGGCTCTTGAGAAGGGCTTCCTTCTTCGGCATGAGATCGAACTCGCCGGTCTCCTTCAGACGCTCGAGTTCGAGCATCTTCTGAACGCGCTTGTGGATGGTCTCGAAGTTGGTGAGCATGCCACCGAGCCAGCGCTCGTTGATGTAGGGCATACCGCACTTGTCGGCGAACCCGGCGATGGGGTCTTGGGCCTGCTGCTTCGTGCCGATGAACAGCACGTTGCCACCCTTGGCCGACAGATCGCGAATGAACGCGTAGGCGGTCTCGATGCGCTCGAGGGTCTGCTGCAGGTCGATGATGTAGATGTCGTTGCGCTCGCCGAAGATGAATCGCTTCATCTTGGGGTTCCAACGACGGGTCTGGTGGCCGAAGTGAACTCGCGCTTCCAGAAGTTGACGCATCGTGACGATGGCCATGACGTTTCCTCTCGTGACTGCGGTTGGGGACACCGGCCGACGCGGCACCCGAAGGTGCCGACCGCAGGACGCGATCGGTGTGTGCTGATGCGAACCGGTATTCCGGGCCGTGGAGCAGGCTAGCGGGAGTTCGGGGAGGCCGGACAGACCAGCCGGGGCGGTTGCGCCCGGCCCGGGCCGGTCCGGGGCACCAACCGGGGCGGCGTCCGCCACCGCCCGAGAAGCGGACCGGGATCGACGTAGGAGCCATCGGTGCCGATCCGTCGCACGCTGAGGGTGACGGGCCAGCCACCGGCATCGCCCACCCGCTCCCCCTGTCGCACCGGATCGCCCCTACGGGGGTTGGGGCCTTCGGCCGACACGTCATCGAGCAGGAGCCCGCCCACGGTGACCACCATGCCCGGCGCGAACACCGGCGAATCCGTCGGATCGATCGTGACGTACAAGCGACCGCCGACGAAGCCGTAGAACGCCACGGTGCCCGCCACCGGTGCCAGCACCGCCTCGCCGAGCACGCTGGCGAAGTCGACGGTGCGATGACCCGCGCAGTACGGACACGGTGGCGCCACGTAGGGCGCCACCACCCGACCCGACACCGGTGGCTGCAGGCAACCGGAGGCGGCGCCCCCGAGTGCCGACGTGACGAACATCGACGCGGACAGAAGGCAAGCGATTCCCCACATGCCACGGGGTGGGCGAACCACGTCGCCCGGCGGCAACCGTTACATGCCGGCGACAACCGTCATATGCCTGCGGCGGCCGTCATATGCCGGCGGCGGCCGTTATATGCCGGCGGCAGCTAGGCGAGCTCGCAGCATGATGACCGCCTTGGAATGGATCTGCGACACCCGGCTCTCGGTCACGCCGAGGACGTCGCCGATCTCGGCCAGGGTCATTCCTTCGTCGTAGTACAGCGCCACGACGGTGCGTTCGCGCTCGGGAAGATTGCGGATCTCGGCGCGCATGATCTGACGTAACTCGCGATCCTCGACCACCGCATCGGGACCGTCGTCGCGCGATGCGGGAAGTTGACGAGGTTCGGCTTCACCACCCGACACCACGTGATCAAGTGGTCCCACGTTGGCCACCGACAGACTGCTCAACCACTTGGCGAGCTCCTCGTCGGAGATTCCCAACTCGACGGCGATCTCCTCGTCGGTGGGAGCGCGTTTGAGCTCGTTACCCAACTTGGCGACGGCCTGCTCGATCTGTCGTCCCTTGTTGCGGATGGATCGTGGCACCCAGTCCTGAGCGCGCAATCCGTCGAGGATCGCCCCCTTGATGCGCGGCACCGCGAACGTCTCGAACTTCCAGCCGAGCGAGGGATCGAACCGATCCACGGCATCCATCAATCCGAACACGCCGGTGCCCACCAACTCTCCGGTGTCCACTCCGGCGGGCAATCCGGCGGCCACACGACCGGCCACGAACTTCACGAGCGGCGAATAATGAACGATCAGCTGATCACGGGCAGCTTCGTCGCGCTGCTCGACCCAACGCACCCAGGCGCGTTCGATCGCCGGCGTCGTGCGACTCGGCTTCTCGTCGGGTTCGGTCATCGCTCTCGGTCCGGATTCGTGAGGGTCGGTCACCCTCGGGAATCAGGCCCGGGGATGAGTGTTCGTGTACACAGACCGTAGACGCTCTTTGCTCACGTGCGTGTATCTCTGCGTGGTGGCCACGTCGCTGTGACCGAGCAGTTCCTGAACGGCCCGCAGATCGGCCCCGCCATCGAGCAGGTGGGTGGCGAACGTGTGTCGCAGGGCGTGCGGATGCGTGGGACGGGAGCTGCGACGGTCCATCACCCGACGCACGTCTCGGGCTCCGACGCGCCCGCCCCGAGCGTTGAGGAACAGGGCCGCACCGGACTCGTCGGTCCGCACCTCGCGTCGACTGGTGATCCACGTCTTCACCGCCTCGACGGCCGCTTGCGACATCGGGACCCGTCGTTCCTTGCCACCCTTGCCCCACACCGTGACGACCCCCCGCCGGGAGTCGACACCGTCGAGGTCGAGCGAGCACAGTTCACTCACGCGCAGACCGCTTCCGTAGAGCATCTCCATCAACGCGTCGTCGCGTCGTCGGCGCCATTGCGGTTCGGAGTCGTCGGTGGCGGTCTCGGGTTCGAGCAACGTTCGTAGTTCGGCTCCGTCGAGCACGCGTGGCAGGCGACCCTCCCCCGCGGGAGCCCGCAGACCGAGCGACGGATCGGCGTCGACCACACCGGTGCGACGAGCCCATCCGAAATATCGACGAATGGCCGCGGCCTTGCGCGCGATGCTGCGCTTGGCGAATCGATTCGCGGCCAGATGCGCGAGGTAGCGACGCAACAACAATCGGTCGACGTCGGAGGGAACGATCGCATCGACCGATGCGCACCAGCCGATGAACGCCGCCAGGTCGGACGCGTAGGCGGACTTGGTGTTCTCCGAGGCGGCCGTGAGCGACCCGACGAAGTCGGTCGTCCGCCACGACGGATCGACCGCCGGAGACGTCGAGGTCGCGGACCGAGCCATGGGGGCAGAGTACCGACAGGGTGGCCGATGGCACCGTCGCTCGATGACGGGTCAGGTCACGCCCGAATCCCGGACCCGGGCCCGTTCGAACCATCCACTGGTGCAGATCAACCAGCCTGCGGCTTCCAATCGCCCCAGGCTGACCGCGGTGGCCCCGAACGAGATGTCCAGAGTGTCACGGGCACGGGTGGCCACGTCGTCCAGCGACAAGGGTTCGGCATCGAACAGCTCGAGGATGCGTGCGTCGATCCCCACCGCGGGCACCCGCGGATCGAACCGTCCGGTCGCCCGTCGATGGTCGAGGCCCAACACCGCCAACACGTCGTCGGTGTCGATGGCCACCAACGCGCCGTCGCGAATGAGCATGTTGGTGCCCTGCGAGGCGCGCGTGCTGGTGGCGCCCGGCACCGCCATCACCGTGATCCCGCGCTGCAGGGCCTCGCGCACGGTGATCAACGACCCACCTTCCAATCGCGACTCCACCACCAACACGATCTCGGACAGACCGGCGATGATCCGATTGCGCAAGGGAAAGCGAAACGGTTCGGGGACCGTGCCCAACGGCGACTCGGTGCACAGGAACCCGCGCTCACCGACCATCGACCACAACCGGTCGTGTTCGGGCGGGTACACGACGTCGAGTCCACTGGCCACCACCGCCACCGGGCGTCCCGACCCGCCCGCGTCCAACACTCCGCGATGGGCGGCGGCATCGATACCGCGCGCCAAACCCGACACCACCTGGACTCCGGCCTCGGAGAGCTCGGAACCGAAGCGACGGGCCTCTCCGCGTCCGTGTTCGGTGGCGTTTCGGGTGCCCACGATGGCGACTCGTCGCCCTCCCAACACCGAGACGTCGCCCCGCGAGAACAAAACCGCCGGAGCCGACGGATCCCCGACCAGACACTCCGGGTAGTCGGCCATCCCCCACACGCGCACATCGACGTCGGGTGGGAGAGGGTTCTCGGTGGACGAGGAGACGAGCGTCTCGCGCCACAGGTCCGCGAGCGAACGACCCGCCGACCTCGACGGGGGGAAGGACAACATCTTGGCGATGACCGGATCGGAGTCCCAGTCCCCGTCACGCAATCGATCGACGATCACCGACGGGAGGCCCCGGGCGAGCAGTAGTCGCAGTCGTCGGGCGGTGACGTGGGGCAGATTGGCGAGACGACAGGCGGCGACTCGTTCGGTGTCGTCGGGTGCGATCGTCATGTCACTCGTCGCACGTCGTCACCGCGCCGAGGAGCGATACGAGCCCGCAGAGCCAATGCCGCGGCAACGTGGAATTCGTCGATGCGCTCGGATTCGCTCTCGCGGTCGGCGATGGTGCGCGCCACCCGCCGGATGCGATGCAACCCGCGACCGGTGAGTCGACCGGCCTCCAGTTCGGCGCGCAACAGCGCCATGCCCCGCTCGTTCACCGGTGCGAAGCGATCCAGTTCGTCGCCGGTGAGGAACGCGTTCAACGATCCCTGCCGCTCGAGCGCGATGGCGCGTGCTCGCATCACCCGCTCGCGCACCACCGCCGTGCTCTCACCGGCTTTCTCGCCGAGCAGATCGTCCACCCGGGGACGATGGACCAGAACCCGAACGTCGAAGCGGTCCATGAAGGGTCCGCTGAATCGTCGGCGATACTTGGACAACGCGGTCTCGTCGCATTCGCAGGAACCCGGTGCTCCACCCCCACACGGACACGGATTCGTGGCGGCCACCAACGTGAACCGCGCGGGAAGTTCCAGACGGGTGTTCGCACGGTCGATGCGGATGCGACCGCTCTCGAGCGGTTGACGCAGGGCGTCGAGAGTGGAGGGTGCGAACTCGCCCAACTCGTCGAGAAACAACACGCCACCGTGGGCCAGACTGACCTCGCCGGGTCGCAACGACGAGGAACCACCGCCGATGATGGAGATGGTGCTCGCCGAATGATGCGGCATGCGAAAAGGAGGCGCAGTGACCAAGCCGTCACCCGACAGCTTCTCGCCGGCCGCCGATCGCACGAGCGTGGCATCCAAGGACGTCGCGTCGTCGAGGGGCGGAAGCAATCCCGGCAATCGTCGAGCCAGCATCGTCTTGCCGGATCCGGGCGGACCCACGAGGAGCACGTGGTGCCCGCCGGCGGCGGACAGTTCCAGACCCAAACGTGCGGCATCCTGACCACGAACGTCGGCCAGATCCGGCAGCGGTGCGAGGGCCCGAGGGGTGGCCGGTGGCGGGAGATCGGGCCATGGCTCGCAACCGACCAAACACTCGACCAATTCCCGCAACGTGCGCACGGAGCGCAACGACGGGGGTTTGGCGATGCGGGCCTCGTCCACGTTGCCGACCGGGACCACCACACCACGCAACGGGGACATGAACGGTCGATCGTCGTCGAGGTCACCGTCGGTGTCGTGCACCAACGACATCACCATCGGCGCCACGCCCGAGACCGGTCGCAGACGACCGTCGAGACCGAGTTCGCCGATCAGCGCGAGTCCGTCCACCACCTCGGGCGGAATCTGCCCGTCGGCGACGAGGATGGCCACGGCCATGGCCGCGTCGAGCGCCGTACCGGTCTTGCGATGCGTGGACGGCGCCAGGTTCACCGTGATGCGATGAGAGGGCCAGTGGAACCCGCTCGACAGGACGGCGGTACGAATGCGGTCGCGCGACTCGCGACACGTGTCGTCGGGACGCCCGAGAATGGTGAACGTCGGCAGTCCGACCCCGATGTGCACCTCGACGTGGACCGATGCCCCCTGGGAGCCCATGACACTGGCCGAGCGAATCGTGGAGAGCATGCGTACCTCGCGTTCTGGCCGGATGTCCGGCATGACGTCGTGTGTGCGACTCGGTACGACGACCGGCGAGGACGCGTCGAACGATGTGACCGGATTCCCGATGGACGACCTGAGAGAATGACGACTCATGCGTGCTCGCGATCGCTTCACCACGACCGTCTGTCTCGTCGTCGCTGTCGCGTCGACGTTGGTGGCGTGCAGCGACACCGACCGCAGCGGAGCCCGGTTCTGCGGGGAACTGTCCGAGTCGGTGGCCGGCCTTGGTGGACCACTCTCGACCTCCGAGGAGATCGGTGACCTCGTCGATCGCTACGAGAAGTTGGACGAGATCACGCCGTTGGCCATTCGCGACGATTGGCACGTCATCACCGAACTCCTGCGCTCCGCCGAGGACGTCGACTTCGAGGATCCGCGCAGCCGACAGGACCTGGCCGATGCGGCCTACACGGCCGAACGAAGTGCCCGCGCGGTGGCAACATGGGTGGAGTCGACCTGTGGCGTCGACATGCCGGACGTGATCGGCATCGAGGGACCGGACACGACGGTTCCCGTGACGGACACCACCACCGTGGCGCCCTGACGAATCAGAGGATCTCGCCGCGCTTCAAGATGACCTTGTCGACCAGACCGTATTCCTTGGCCTGCTCGGCGGTGAACCACCGGTCGCGCTCGGCGTCGGCCTGAATGCGCTCGAGGGTTTGGCCACTGTGGAAAGCGGTCAATTCGGCCATGCGCTTCTTGGTGTACCCGAGTTGCTCGACCTGAATGGAGATGTCGGTGGCCTGACCGCGCAAACCCGCGAGAGGCTGGTGCATCATGATGCGGGCGTTGGGGAGTGTGTAACGCTTGCCCGTGGCGCCCGCGGTGAGCAGGAACTGACCCATCGACGCCGCCAAGCCCATGCACACGGTGGCCACGTCACAACTGACGAACTGCATGGTGTCGTAGATGGCCATACCGGCGGTGACCGAACCACCGGGGCTGTTGATGTACAACCAGATGTCGGCGTCGGCATCCTCGCCCTCGAGGTAGAGCAATTGGGCGCAGATCTGATTGGCGATGTCGTCGTTCACGTCGGTACCCAGCATGACCACGCGATTCTTGAGGAGCCGGGTGAAGATGTCGGCGCGACCGGGATCACCGGCGTCGAGGTTCATCGGGCGTCCGGGAATCATGTCGGAGGTCATGCATCGAGACTAGCCCTGGACGAGGCAGAATGTCGGAGTGGCGAGCCCCGAACAATTCACACCGAATGCCGACGAACTCGTCGCCAACAACCGCCGTTTCGCCGCCGAATTCGCCGACCACGGACTGGCCCTCTCGCCTCGGCGCCACCTGGCCGTGGTGGCCTGCATGGACAGTCGAATGGACATCTTCCAGATGCTCGGCATGGCCCACGGTGATGCGCACATCATTCGCAACGCCGGCGGTGTGGTCACCGACGACGTCATTCGTTCGCTGGTGTTGTCGCAACGCTTGCTGGGCACGCGCGAGGTGATCCTCGTCCATCACACCAACTGCGGGCTCCAAAAGGTGAACGAGGACGACTTCAAGCACGAGATCGAAAAAGAGTGCGGCATCCGGCCCTGGTGGGCCCTCGAGTCGTTCCGCGATCCGGTGCAGAGCGTCCGCCAGAACATGAATCGTCTGCGACTGAGCCCGTTCATCGCCCACAAACTGCACATCCGGGGGTTCGTCTACGACGTCGACGACGGAAACCTGCGCGAGGTCGACGCCGCGTCCTAATCGCGCCTGACGCCCGAGAACGCCAACACCACGCGGGCGTCGTCGGCGAAGTCGTCGCGGCACTGCAACAGCCCGGCCAGTCCGGCCGCGCCGGTGGGGCTGACGTTCACTCCCGCGATCGACGGCGCGATCAACGACGAGCGGATGACGTTCTGCTCGCCCGCCACCACCACGCGGCCACCCGTGGCCCGAAGTTCGATGACGTCGGCGACCCAGTCGTAGGTCTCGTCGTCGAGGATGCCGTCGGCGAGCGAACGCGGTTCGGTCTCCCAGGCCCACATGTGATCACTCCAGCGTCGGGCCATCGCGTCGTCGTCGCGAGCACTCTTCCAGGCGCGCGCCAAAGGCGCGCATCCTTCGGTCTGCACGGCGAACAACGGGGCCCGCAGACCGATCTCACGGGCACCTCGTGAGACGCTGGCCGCGAAGGCTCCGCCCCCGACTTGCACGAACAGACCGTCGACCTCGTCGACCCCCGAGGCCACCAACGACTCCCCCAATTCCCAACCGAACGTGCGACCGCCGTCGAGGCACAGGGCGTTCTCCGGGCCCTGAACACTGAAGGGGATCGCACCGCGGCCCACCGCCTCACGAAAGCGCAACACCGTCGGGTCACCGGGCGGATCGTCGGCCCGGCGCGGACAACGATTGATGTTGGCCCCCAGCGATTCGAGCGTGGCCACCACCGTGCCGCCGGCCCATTCGGGAATGAAGACTTCGATGGGCCACGTGGCGGCGTGGGCCAAGGTGGCGGCCGCGATGGCGGCGTTGCCGCACGATGAAATGGCCAACGACGGACGGGTGGATCGCGTCCACGGCGCCAAACCCAACGACTCGGCCACTCGCAAATGAAGCAGGATCGACATCAGGTGGCGCGCCTTTTGACTTCCACCCACGTTGCCGGTCTCGTCCTTCACCCACACTCCCCCGGTGGGACGGAATCCGAGCTCGTCACTCAACGGCGACGAACGACCGACGGGTGTCGTACGGAATCCGTCGTTGGTGTCGCGCACCAGTTGCACCGTCGTCGCGTCGGACATGCCGTGGACGAGAGCGAAAGCATGCCACGCCATGTGTCGGCGAAAACGGACGAAGGGGTTCGGGTCGTCGTCATCGGCCACGACCGAGGAATCCCCCACGTCGGCGCGCTCCATGCGCAACAGGACGTGACGACGATCGCCGCTCTCGTTCGGACAACGCCACGGAGCGAACGTGTCGAGGCCGACGAACGCCCCACAGGACGCGCACCGGAACCCGTCGATCATCGCCGCGACCGGATCAAGCGGATGCCACGCGGGCGTTGAACTCGGTGATCATCTCGTCCCACACCGGCGTGTACCGGCGGAGTCCACGCCAGAAGGACTGATCGCGTCGGGCTTCGAACAATTCGAACGGGGTTCCTTGTTGCTCGACCCAGGTGTAATAGCCGAGGTTGAAGATGCGGTTGCGATCCCGTTCGGTGCAGTCGATCATGTCCTCGGTGGTGATGTGTCCCAGATGACGACCCCACACCTCGGCGGCGTCCACCGAACTCATCTCACCGCCGAATCGGCTGTTCAACGTGGCCACCCGTGAACTCGGGTACAACGCGGCACCATCGGTGGCGATGGTGATGACCGCTTCGTCGGGTCCGAGGTTCAACAGTTTCGACGTCTTGATGGCCGCCAACGTGTTGCAGATGGCCGAGAAGCCGAAGTGCTCGAGTGCGGCGATGAGATCGGCCGAGAGACCCTTCTTGTCGGCCATGTAGGCGCGTCCGGCCGCCGAATTGAACAACACGTCGAGTTCGTCGGTGGCATGGTCGCTGATGCCGCACACCACGTCGGTGTTCGTGATGTTGTGGATGAGAGGAATGTGCTTGTCACCGATGCCCTGGATGTTGTGCTCGCCGTATCCGTTCTCGAGCATGGTGGGGCACTCGAGGGCCTCGACCGCCACGATGCGCGCACCGTAATCGTCCTTCAACCGATCACCGGCCGCGATGGTGCCGGCCGATCCGGTGGCCGACGTGAACGCCGCCAACGAGATCTCGCGACCCGACTTCTTCATCGCCGCGTGGACGGTGTCGAAGACGTGACCCAGAGCCCGTCCGGTGACTTCGTAATGGCCCAGATGGTTCGCGAACTCGCAGAACTGATTGAAGATGAAGTTGCCGGGGTCCTTGGCCAACTCGTTGCAGGCGTCGTAGATCTCCTTGACGTTGCTCTCGGTACCCACGGTCTTGATGACGTCCTCGGCCGGATTCGCGCACCACCTGTCGAGCCAATCGAAACGTTCCTGGCTCATGCCCGCCGGAAGAATCGCCACGCCACGACATCCCATGATGCGGCTGATGGCCACACCACCACGGGCGTAGTTGCCCGTCGACGGCCAGATGGCGCGGTGACGCGTGGGATCGAATTGACCGGTCACCACGCGGGGGGCGAGACACGAGTACGCGGCCAACACCTTGTGGGCGGTGATCATCGGGAAGCGATCACCGAACACCACGATGATCGGATTGGGAACGCCCGTCAGTTCGGTCGGCAACACCACGTGGTCGGGAACCGACGTGCGACGGCCCCGGAGGTCGTTGTACCAATGGACGCGCCACAGGTTGCGGGCATCGGGTCCTTGCGGATCGGCGTCGCCCACGATCGACGGGTCGACCGACGAGGGATCGGCGAGCTGAGCGAAGGTGGGCAACACGATGCCCTGCTCGCGGAACCGCTTCACGCTGTTGGACAACGCGTCCGAATCCACCACGCGGTCGGCCAATCCGAATTGGTTCTCGAGTGCGGCTCGGGTGGCGGGAGATGAGGATCGGTCGACGACGGTCACCTTTACAGTTTGTCAAAGGATCGCCCGAAAGCCGTGCTGGTCCGAACATTTACCAAGTGACGACTTGCGATATTCGGTTAGCCTGCCGACGTGACCAATGTCAGCGGTGGAACGAAGCGGCGCGTCGTCGAACACCTCCAGACCGTCTCTTCGGCCACCGCCCCCGACCTCGCTCGTCTGATGGGCGTCAGCGATGCCGCCATGCGCCAGCATCTCGAACAGCTGGAAGCCGACGGTGTGGTTCGCCGCGACACCGGGGACCATTCCCCTGACGCGCGCCACCGAGGTCGGCCGGCCATGCGTTGGACCCTCGACCGTGACGGCTCGCCGTCGATCGTCGACGTCTTCCCCACCGCCTTTCCCGATCGCCACGACGACCTGGCCGTGGATCTGTTGCTGGCGATCCGCACCGAACTGGGCTCGGAGGCACTGGAGCGCGTGCTCGCTCGCCGCGGCGAACAACAAGCGACGAACTACCGGGAAACGATCGGGGGCGGGCCGTTGATCGAACGCGTCACGAACCTCGCGCGGCAGCGCGACCTCGAGGGATACCGCGCGGAGGCGTCGTCCTGCGACGACGGTTCCGTGATTCTCACCGAACACCACTGTGCGATCAGCGACGCGGCCCGTTCGTGCGCGTCGTTGTGCGAATCGGAATTGGTGGTGTTCCGGTCCGCGTTGGGTGTGGGTGTCTCGATCGAGCGCACCCGACACGCCATGTCAGGCGACGGACGATGCAGCTATCGCATCGCCCCCGTCGACTGATTCGAATGCCGCCGAATCAGCCGTCGACGATCTCGGAGATCTGCATCACCGGAACGATGTTGGTGTAGTTCGGCACGTCAGCCTGAACCTCGGCGGTCAACGGTGAGCCCAACGCCGCACCCATCGCCTCCATCGAATCGAACGTCATGTGCACCGCGGCGACGTAGGGGCCGTTGACGCCCTTGTCGATGACGGTCGACGTGGGATTCCAGGCCTTGGCGGCCAACGGAACGTGCGTGGTGCGGTAGTAGTCGTGGTCGAAGGTGGAGCCCTCGGAGGACGGGTAGTAGACGCTCACTTTGATCATGGGCAGACCGTAGCCTGTGGCACGCACGGCACGCGCGGGCGTGGCGAAACTGGCAGACGCGCAGGATTTAGGTTCCTGTTCCGCAAGGAGTGTGGGTTCAAGTCCCTCCGCCCGCACTAGACAAGAGGGATGGCACGGCTCCCCGATTTGCCCACCCCCGCCCTCGTGCTGAGCCTCGAGGTTCTGGAACGAAATCTCGCCACCATGGCGACGACCCGACCCGGCGCCACCTTGCGTCCGCACGTCAAGGCCCACAAGTGCACCGGAATCGCGCGTCGTCAAGTGGAGGTCGGACATCGATCCTTCACCTGCGCCACACCCCGCGAGGTGGTCGGCATGGCCCGGGCCGGTGTCGGTAAGGATCTGCTGCTGGCGAACGAATCCGTCGATCCGCACCGGTTGGCGGCGATGGCGGCGGCCGAACGCGAGACCGGGATCATGGTGACGGTGGCGGTGGACTCGACCATGACCGTCGACCTGGCGGCGGCCGCCGGACTACGTCACGTGTTGATCGACGTGAACGTGGGTTTGCCCCGCTGCGGATGCGCTCCCGAGGATGCTCGCTCGCTGGCCCAGCGCGCTCTGGCGGCTGGACTGACCGTGCGCGGGGTGATGGGCTACGAGGGTCATCTGATGACCGTTCCCGAGGACGACAAACCACGCAAGGTCAAGGCGAGCATGAGCTCGTTGGTGGAGGCGTTCGACTCGCTGATCGACGTGGCCGGAGAAGAGTGCCGCATCATCTCGGCCGGAGGCACCGGCACCTACCACGCGTTCGACCCCGACGATCCCGTGTTGGGTCGAGTCAACGAGGTGCAGGCCGGAAGCTACGCGTTGATGGACTCCAGTTACGGAGCGCAACCACTCCCCTTCGAACAGGCCCTGTACGTCGTGGGCACCGTGATCTCCACCGCGTCACGCGATTCCGGATCGTGGGCCGTCATCGACGTGGGCCTGAAATCGTTGGGTATGGACCACGGCAACCCGCACATCGACGATGCGGTGGTGTGGTTCTGCAGCGACGAGCACACCACGTTCTCGATGAACGATGGCTCGCTACCGTCCATCGGCGACCGTGTGGCGGTGCAGCCCGCGCACATCGACCCCACCATCGCCCTGCACGCCGACATTCACGTGGTCCCTCGTTGGGGCGAAGCGGTGACCGAGGTGTGGCCGGTCGACCTACGTCATTGGTGACCGGTCAATCTCGTAACGCCTCGGCCAACGCCGCGAACGCGCGCGCTCGGTGCGACAAGGAATTCTTCTCGTCGTCGCTCATTTCCGCGAAGGTGCGTCCGTCTCCGTCGTCGGGAACGAACAACGGATCGAATCCGAAGCCGCGTTCGCCGCGTTCCCCGGCAGCGATGGTTCCCGTGCACTCCCCCTCCACGAACAGCTCCGTGCCATCGGGGTACGCCACCAGGACGACGGTGACGAATCGGGCACGTCGACCACGGTCGTCGTCGACGTTCGCGAGCGCCCGTAGCAACTTCGCACGATTCGCTCCGTAGGGGTCGGTCGCATGCGACGGCTGATCCGCCGCGTAACGAGCGGTGCGAACACCCAACTCTCCGGGCAACGCCGCCACGAACAACCCGGTGTCGTCGGCCACCGCGGCCATGGAAGTGGCGTCGCGAATGGCTTCGGCCTTGAGACGCGCGTTGCCCACCAACGTGTCGGCGGACTCGTCGACGTCGGGCACGTGGGCGGGTCGCGGTCGCAGGTCGACGAGGCCGACGAGAATCTGTTCGATCTCACGCACCTTGTCGGGGTTCGCCGAGGCGCACACCAACACCGGCCGGTTGCCCGACGCCGACGACGTCACGGGCGACGCGGGGGCTCGCTGGCGATCAGACGCGATTGCAGATCGAAGATCTCCGCGAGTCCGTTCTCGGCCAGGCCGAGCAGGGAGTCCAGTTCACCACGGGTGAAGGCCATGCCCTCGGCGGTGCCTTGCACCTCGACGAAACGAGCGACGCCGGTCGAGGTGTCGCGCAACATCACCACGTTCATGTCCACTTCCGCTCCGCTGTCCTCGACGTAGGGAAGGTCGATCACGGGCGTTCCGCCGACGATGCCCACGCTGATGGCGGCGCACAAGGAGGTGAGCGGATGAACCGGGATGGTGCCCGCCTGCACCAATCGGGTGAGGGCATCGTGCAGAGCGAGGTAACCACCGCAGATGGATGCCGTTCGCGTTCCACCGTCGGCCTGCAGCACGTCACAGTCCACCACCACCTGTCGCTCGCCCAACAGGCGCATGTCGCAGGCGGCGCGAAGACTGCGCCCGATGAGCCTCTGGATCTCGACGGTGCGACCGCTCTGCTTGCCCTTGGCGGCCTCGCGGTCGACGCGCTCGGGCGACGAGCCCGGGAGCATCGAGTATTCCGCGGTCACCCAGCCCTTGCCGCTGTTCTTCATCCAACGGGGCACGTCCTCGTCGATGCTGGCGGTGCACAGCACGCGCGTGCGACCGAAGGACACCAGCACACTGCCGGCGGCCATCTCGGTGAAGTCGCGCTCGAACGACAGGGGTCGAAGTTCGTCGTGGTGGCGTCCGTCGGCGCGGTGTCCGGTGTTGCTCATGTCTTCTCCGTTGCTCTTGGTGATGTCGGTCGTGATCGGGTTCGATCGTTCGTTCTCAGCGAGGGGTCCAGGTTTCGGCGTTGGCCAACTCGGGCCCCAACAGTTTCTGACCGAGAGTCTGGAACCACGAGACGTCGCCACTGGACATGAATCGATGCCGAGGCTCGTGGTCGTCCGAACGCAACAGTCCCGTGTCACCGAGTTGCTCGCGCAGTGCGAACGCCGTCTCGTCGGCCGAGGACACCAGGATCACGTCGCTTCCGAGAACCTCGGTGATGACGCGCGCGAGGTAGGGGTAGTGCGTGCAACCCAGCAACAGTGCGTCCACCTTGGCGTCTCTGATGGGCGCCAACAAACGCTCGGCGAGCAGGACGACCTCGGGTCCCGACGTACGACCGCGTTCGACGAACTCCACGAAGCCCGGACAGGCGGCGCTGGTGAGGCGGATGGTGGCGCCGATTCCGGCTCGGGCCACCGCGCGGTCGTAGGCACCCGACCCGATGGTGCCGATGGTGCCGATGACTCCGATGTCGCCCGAACGGGTGGAGTGCACCAACGCGCGTGCACCCGGTTCGATGACACCGAGGATGGGCACGCTCAAACCCTCGGCGGCGAACTCGGCCTCCAGTTCGTGCACCGGCAACGCGGCCGCGGCGGTGTTGCAGGCCACCACGATGGCCTTGGCTCCGAAATCACGCACCAGACTCCACGCCAACTCGCGGGCGTAGGAGCGCACGTCGCCGGGATCCTTGTCACCGTAGGGATAACGGCCGGTGTCGCCGATGTAGATGACGTCCTCGTGGGGAAGCAGGTCGATGACCGCGCGCGCCACGGTGAGGCCGCCGAACCCGGAATCGAACAGACCGATCGGTCCGGCGATGTCGGCGGTGGAGTTCACGTCGCAGAGGTTACGAGAAATCACCCGATTGTTCCTCGCATGTCACCATCCACGGTGAATGCACTGTAAATGCACGGTGATTCGTGACCGCGGTTTAGATTTGCGGCATGTCCGCACATCGCATCCGCCACATCGTGCTCTTCAACTGGAAATCCGACACCCCCGCCGGTCATGCCGAGCGCACGACGGCGGCCTTGGCCGAACTTCGACCCAAGATTCCCCAGATCCGGTCGTATCACTACGGCGCGAACCTCGGCGTCAACCCGGGCACGTACGACTTCGCGGTGACGGCCGAGTTCGACAGCGTCGAGGACTACCTCGTCTATCGCGACCATCCGGATCACAAGATCTTCATCGAGAAATACACCGCGCCGTACATCGACACTCGCGCCTCCATCCAGTTCCCGATTCCCGCCGGGTCCTGAGCCGACGTGCTCGTCGCCACCGCTCTGGCGCTCGGTGCCGCCGTGCTACATGCCGGCTGGAATCTGCGCATCAAACAGTCCGGAGATCGGTGGCTGGCGTTGTGGGGCCTCTTCACCGCCGGCGGGTTGATCGGCCTTCCGTACGCCGTGGTGGCAACGGCGTCGGGTGACCTCGGATGGAGCGCGTGGGGTTGGGCCACCGCGAGTGGCATCGTCCACGCGTTCTACATCGGGCGCCTCGCGCGCACCTACGACATCGCCGACTTCAGTGTGACCTATCCCATCGCCCGTGGTGGAGGTGCCTTGTTCGCCGCCATCGGGGGTGTGCTGTTCCTCTCGGACCATCTGACCACGGTCTCGATGATCGGCATCCTCATCGTGGTGGGCGGCCTGGTGTTGCTGGCCGGACACGTGGATCGGGATCACGTGTGGCCCGCGTTGGTGGTCGGCCTGTTGATCGGGGCGTACACGGTGATCGACAGCAAGGGTTCGCGATCGACCGTGGGTAGCGCCTACGCGATGTCCATTTTCGTCACCGGCGGCCTCTTCACCACCGCCCACGGCATGCTGCGCCGACGTTGGAACGAGATGAGAGCGAGCCTTCCGTCCATGTGGCGCCAGTACGCCCTCACGGGTCTGGCATCTCTGGTCACTTATTGGATGGTGCTCCTGGCGGTTCGGCGCGCGCCGGTGGGATACGTCACCGCCCTGCGGGAATCCAGCGTGGTGTTCGCCACCTTCATCGGCTGGAAGGTGCTGAAGGAGAGCAGCGGCGTGCGCCGCGTCGTGGCGTCGTCGACCATGGTGGTCGGCCTCGTGACGCTGGTGGTGGGGCGCTGAACGGCCCCGCGATCATTCGTACAACGGGTCCAGATCCACGACGCTACGGAACACCGGGCCGCGCCCGTTGAGGCCGTCGTCCAGCCACTCGCGCAACACCTTGGTGGCCAACACGTCGTCCTCGTTGTACCGCAGCAGTTTCTCGCTCATCGCGCGACGCTCCGCTTCGTCGTGCGAGGTGACCGCCAACTCGTACCACAGAATCGAGTTGTCACCGCCGGCGTCCTCGTCGCGCCACGAGAAACCGGCCAGCGGAGCCACCTTCTTCAGACCCAAGGAATCCGCGGGCCAGATGAGCGCATCGACGTTCTTCTTCAAGTCCACCCACGTGTCGGAGGCGCAGAACGCGTCGATGACTTCATGGTCGGGCATGCCCGGAAAGTCGGGCCAGCGACGGGCGATCTCGTGCATGCGCGAGTTCTCGGCATCGGTGTAGCAATAGAACCGAACGGTCGATCCGAGTCGGGTGCACTCGTCGATGACCGCGTGCATCCACGTCCAGAACGCGATGAACGCCTCGGCTTCGTCGGTGTGCCCTCCGACCAACGTGTGGAAGGGGCGGTATCCGACCGTCACCGTCGACGGCGGGCGCAAACCATCGCGAACGGTCGCGTTGGTCCCCCACAAATACACGATGTCGGAGTTCTCCATGTCGACATCGATTTCGACGTCGGCCCGCGGGACCACGGGCACCGACTCGGTGCGAGGAAGGTGCGGCAGTCCGTCGGGGTGCAGACGTACGCGCGCCGAGTCGATACGACGTGTGACGTTGGCGAACCACGGCATCGAAGCCAAGTGCGGATCGAGCGTCGACACGTCGGCGACCGAGATCAGGCCCTCCGATTCGAAGAACTCGCGGGCTTTCTTGCTTTTCCCCGTGATCTTGGCCACCGAGTCGTCCGGATTCGGGTGGGCCCTGGCCGCCGACCAGTATTTTGCGACGTCCACGTTGACCGAATAGGCGCGATCGATCAACGAGGCCGTGCTCACGTCGAGGGCCGCCAGTTGTGACTGCGTGCGAACGCCGATGGACGCGAGCTTCTTCACGTGGGCCTTCGTGACGCCGGCGATCAACGAGATGTGCTCGGCCGTGTCCAGTTCGTCGTAGCACACGTCCTTCCATACGCACGTCGCACAGTTGCCGTGAAGAATCGGCTCGGTGATCGGATTGTCGCCGTCGAGCATGCGCGCGATGGCCTCCCAGCGAAACTCCCATTCGAGGCCGAGGATGTCGAGAGCACTGCGCGACTCGGTGGCGCCGGTTCCGGGGTGCTCGTGTCGCCACATCGGCTCATCGAGTCGGCGCCACAGCAGGTTCAGATCGACGTCGAAGATGCCACCGACCGGATCGACACTCGGAGACCAACCGAGCTCGGCCAACATTTCCCAGTAGTGCGCCAACTGCAGCGAGTCGTTCAACACCGGAGTACCCGGTTGCTCGACGGCATCGGCCACTTCGAGGAACGGATCGTCAACCGATCCGATCGACCACGACTTTGCTTTGGCCTTGCCGTCGAAACCACGGTGGCTCTTCACGTCGACGGGCACGTAACCCCACGCCGTGTGGCGACTGGGTTGCTCGACCCGTATCAAGATGTCGGGCTTGCCGGAACGTCCCGACAACGTGGGCAAGCCACCAGCAAGAATCAAACGAGCGCCCTTACGCATCAGCAACGCGGTCTCGCGCACGAGATCGTCCGCGTTCATGGCGGGCAAGCGCGTCACTCCGTGGGCGCTCTCCAAGCGCGCGAAGACCTCGGCTTCGTGTTCGAAGCCCTTCTCCATCAGTAACTGCACGAACGCGCTCGGTTCGGTGCGGGGCAGATCGTCGTACGCCCGGTTGCGATTGTTCACCTCGCGATGCGCGCAGTCGGTGGTGAAGCGACCGTCGCCGGTGGCTCCGACGGGAATTCGGATCTTGACGTCAGACAATGAGGTTCCTTTCACGGTGATACTCGAGAAATGCACGGTGAAGTGCGTGACCCTTGCCCACCGCGTCGTGGCAGCCGAGGGCCTGGTCGGCGAGCGGCAAGTGATCGTCGAGCGTGGCACTCACGTGATCCCGGGTGACGAAGAAACACGCCGACTGGTGACGCGACGCCATGACGCACAGACGCCCGGTCTCCAGATCGAATGCCGACGGTGACATCACGCCCGACAAAGGATGCACGGCCACCATGACCGGCTTCTCCAGACCCTGCCAGCGCTCGGGCGTGGTGACCCGAATGGACGCGAACTTGGGCGAGAGAGCGCGCAACTCGTTCTGAATCGCGGTGTTCATGAGATTGTGCGTGGAGACCACACCGATGTCGACGGGCCGCAGGGGGCGAGGCGCGTTCTTCTCGTCGACCTTCGTCGACACCTCACAACGACGTTCGAGCAGGCGCGCCACGACGGCGGCCGTGAATCGGGCCAACTCGATGTCGGTGCCCACCGGGAGTCCACCCGTGGGCGTGGGCATCTGGATGATGGAGGTGGTCGTCGGACGCGAGGTCGACCACATGGCCGCCAGGGCACGGTCCACGCCCTCGGCGGCCGGAGTCTCGGCCGTGGCTTTCTTCGTCGGGCGAACGAATCGCTCCCCCGGTTTGGCGTCGCTGTCGAACTCGAAGTCGTAGAAGCCGTTCACCAAGCGAACCGAGTCGTAGGGAAGGCGGCGACAGGTGGGCAATTGCAACTCGGTGCGCAAACCAACGAGGGAGGGATTCTCCAGGATCAACGTGGGGGTCGCCTGATGGGGTGGATGTTCGGAGGACTCCCAGCGGTCGACGTCGATCGCCACCGTCGGCGGAATCTGGCCCGGATCACCGATGAAAACGTATCGATCAGCCACATGGCGCACGGGCAGGAAATCGGCCCACGCCATCTGCCATGCCTCGTCGACGAAGAGGATGTCGAAGTCGCCGTCGAACTTCGACAAGGCCAACTTCGCCACCGTGGCGACCATGACGACCGGTCCGTCGGGAATGGCGTTCTTCTTGTCGATGAAGACCACTCGCTCGTCGATGTCCGCTGGCCGCTGGTAGCCGGAGCCGGAGAACCGCACGACCGATCGCTCCGGGTAACGATCGGCGATGCGCTGACAGATTTCGTCGACCTGGTTGTTGGTCTGCGCCGCGATGACGATGCGCCGGTGGGACTTCATGCCGGCCTCCAGCGATTCGACCAACGTGAACGTCTTGCCCGAACCCGGCGGAGCCTTGACGACCGCGATGGCACCCGAACCCGCGACGAAGGCGCGCAGTGCCTTGACGACGGAACTCATTCGTCACCCCCGTCGATCGGCTCGACGATCTCGGTGGCGATGGAGTGACGGAAGTGGTCGAGTATGTCGAATCCACTCTCGGTCTTGTCGAGAATCCGATAACTCGAGCTCTCGGTGAAATGGACGGGAAAATCCTCGATCAGGATCAATTGGCGTCCGCGCCACGTGGGATCTCCCGCGCGCTTGGCCAATGGGCCGGTGGAGTTCTTGGGAGCCGACCAGTTCGGGGCCACGACGATGGTGCGGTCCGAATTCGACACCGCCATCACCCTCACCTGCATCTTGGGGGCACCCGCAATCGCCATCGACCCGCCCACCTTGATGTCGGGCAGACTCGGAAAGTCGTACACGAGTGTCCATCGGGCGCCTCCCGCCTCGACCGCGACGACTTTGGCGCGCACACCATGCCCACGTTGCAGTTCCTCTTCCTGCAGCGTGCGGTCACCGTGCACCAGGGAGTGCAACGCCTGGCGAGACGACGCCACCCGCTGCTGGTAGGCGAAAGCCGCTTGCCGAGCGTTGTTGTCGCCGCGCAGACCGGGCCAATACGGGCGCTCGTCGGGATTCGCCGAGCGCTCGCGCACCACCTGGTCCCACCACAGTCGAGCGAACTTCGTGGTGCCGATGCGCACCAACTCCGCGAGTCCGGGGTTCGCTCCGCGCGTGTCCCGACGCAGGACGTCGATCGTTCGAACGACCAGTGCATGGCGATGTCGCAACTGTTCAGCGACGACGTTGTCGATGTCGCGCGCCACCCGCTTGCCCTTGGCGGTGCGCTGATCGCGCGGGGGTGCGTTCCAACGCTCGACGAGGGATTCCAGTCGAGTGCGTTCGAACTCGGGGTCGAGGGTCGTGGCGACCGACAAATTCTCGGCCTCGGTGGCGGCGCGCAGGCGCGACTCGCGTGACTTCTCCCGGCCCATCCACGCCAGCAGGTGCCCGAGATGGGCCTGTCGCACGGGCGAACTGGGGAAATCGAACGCCGTCGTCAGGGCGTGAGGCGCCACGACGACGGTCTGCTGGCCCGGACGTTGAGCCTCCACGAACAGACAATTGGCCAGATTGCCGAGAGCGCGCAGAACTTCGACCTCCGGTCGCTCCCACGCGGTGCGGGCGTACGCGAAAGCGATCGAGTGCAGCAACTCGAGGTGCGACACTCCGGGCACCCAGATCTGCCGGAACTCGTACATGGTCATCGCCTCGTCCTCGTCGGAGGCGAACGACGGATGTCCGAAGTGCTCCAGTAGCACCTTGCCAACCTCGACCATCATGTCGGCCACCATGTCGCGGTCACGCGGGTCGGGGACGGTGAAGATGCGCGGCTCCTGGTGCGGATGTCCGACGGCCACCCCCCACGGCAACGATTCACCTCCCATACGAACGAACGACAGACACAGAACTTCGTCGTCGTCGCCCACGTGAACGTTCACCTTCTCGCCACGAGGGAGCGGGCGCCCCTCGTGCCACGCCCTCAGACGGCGGGTGGTGCGAATCTCGTTCGTCATGAGACACCATCCAGCGGATTCTTCATGCGCCGCAGAAAATCGCGCTCGACGTCGTTGCGTGGCCTCGCGCCTCCCAAGAGTTCGTCGGCCCGGCGCAAGGAGAGACCATTGAGGAAACGATCGACGTCGTCACCCAATACAGCACCATCACCATTCGCCACGGCCTTGGCGTAACAGGTCGGTGCACGTTCGCAGAACGACAGACACGCGTCAGCGAACGAGGTGGGCGCCGCCAACACCATGTCGAAGAGGCTCGTGGACCCTTCGCCGTCGTCATCGCCCACCAAGTCCGACATCTCGCTGGCCGCGGCCTCCATCAGTTCGAAGCCCTTGCGAGCGCGCTCGGCCTGGTAGCGCAGATCCTCACCCACTCGCACCGCGGGACTGTTGGAACCGGGGTGCGTGAGAACGAGGAATCCCTGCAACGACAACACGATGTCATCGGCCAGGTCCAATTGCTCGAGGACCAAGGCCAGTGCGTGGACGTACAGACCCATCTGCGCGCGGGCGTGGGCCAGATCGGATTTCGACGTGTGTCCACCTCGATCGGCGTAGGTCTTGATCTCCCCCACCGAAATGGTCGGACGTCCGTCGACCATGGTGACGGCCAACGCATCGATGATGAGGGTGGCCTCGGGCAACATGACGCCCTTGGGAATACGCAACGTGGCGCTGGAGACGACGCCTTCGAACGAGCGATCCCTCGCCAACACCTGCAGGAACTTCTCGGTGTGGGCGATGGCGTCGTCGATGTCGGCCAACGGACCGCCGTTGATGGAGATGCGAAAGTCGAGGAAATGCGGATCTGGCCGGTCGAACATCTGCCGTGCGGACATGGCGCGCAGCAGTCGCTCGCCGTTGTCGGCGACCAAGCCCGCCTCGAAACGGCGACCACGCGCCAGAGCGAACGAGGACTGACCCTCTTTCGGAGCCGAGGGATTCTCGCGGCGCGCGACCGCACCCATCTTGACGTTGTGCACCGCCGACACGAGGTTGGCACCGCAGCCGGGATGTTTGACCCATTGCTCGAAACGGCGACGGGTGTCACGCCGGTTGGCGGGAAGGGGCACCGGAACGGGATTCATATCAACCTGAACGGTAGACCGCCCCCGAAACGTGCGGAGTCGTGCGGAGAAAATCTCCGCGGTGAGGGAAGATCAGAAATAGATGATCTTCTCGGCGCGGGCCTCGGCCTCGTCGAGATCGTCGGTGTAGGCCCCGGTGGAGAGGTACTTCCAGCCACCGTCGCACACGATGAACACGATGGTGCCTTCCTCGATCTCCGAGGCCACCTTGGCCGCTCCGGCCAGCGCCGCGCCCGTGCTGATGCCGGCGAAGATGCCGCATTCGCGCACGATACGACGGGTCCATTCGATGGACTCGCGCGGGCGCACCACGCGCTTGCGATCGAGGATGTCGAAACCGTGCCAGTTGTCGAACAACGGCGGAATGTACCCCTCGTCCAGGTTGCGCAGACCCTCGACGCGCTCGCCCAAGGGAGGCTCGACCGCGATGATCTTCACGTCGGGCTTGTGCTCTTTCAGGAAGCGACCCGTGCCCATGAGGGTGCCGCTGGTGCCCAAGCCCGCCACGAAGTGGGTGACCTCGGGGCAGTCGCGCAGGATCTCGGGACCGGTGTTCTCGTAGTGCGCCCGTGGGTTGGCGTCGTTCGCGTATTGGTAGAGGAAGCACCATTCCGGATTGGCTTTGGCCATCTCGATGGCCCGCGCCACGGCACCGTTGCTGCCCTCTTCGCCCGGCGTGAGGATGATCTCGGCGCCGAAGATCTCGAGCATCTGACGACGCTCGATGGAGACGCTGGTGGGCATGAGGATCTTGATGGGGTAACCCTTGATCTGCGCGATGGCGGCGAGTGCGATGCCGGTGTTGCCCGACGAGGGTTCGATGATGGTCTGACCGGGGACGAGACGACCGTTCTTCTCGGCGTCCTCGATCATGGCCTTGGCGATGCGATCCTTCACCGAACCGAAAGGGTTCTGACTCTCGAGTTTGGCGAGCAGACGCACGCGCGGGTTCGGCGACAGACGACTGACGTCGACCAAGGGCGTGTTCCCGATCAGGTCGAGGACGCTTTCGTGCGGGATCATGCTCACCTCCAACCGGCCGACGTGGGGACTAATTCCCTACCAATACGCTCAGGATTGTAATGATTCCCCGTTCGAATGGGAACACGTGCACGGAAAACCGCCGGTCAGAGGGCACAGAGGTCGATTTCGGCGATCGCACCCTGGCGAATTCGGAAGGTCCGCATCTCCGTGGTCTCGCGCTTCAACGTGACGATCAGGTAGTGCCAGTCGGGGTCGGGTGCCGCGGCCACGTCGGTGGGGCTGGGGTAGGCCTCGGTGTGGGTGTGGCTGTGCATGAC